>JAKSOG010000001.1 GCA_024405715.1 Victivallaceae bacterium
TTTCCGCCCGGCTGAAGTAAAGCGCCCGATTCCCGGCGCCCATCACGACCTTGACGTTGTCGGGCGTCATATTCCCCCTTTTTCCGGGGACGGCGACCGTCGCCATTTCACAGCCGGGGTCGCCGCGCATCAGATCGATCAGCGCGTCGATCACGCTGCTGGGCATCAGCGGTTCGTCGCCCTGCACGTTGACGACCAGATCGTACTCTTCCGGCAACGCCGCGACCGCCTCGGCGATGCGATCCGTCCCGGAGGGATGATCGCTTCGCGTCATCACCGCTTCGCCTCCGAAACCGCGGACGGCGTCGAAGATCCGGCGGTCGTCCGTGGCGACCAGCACCCGGTCCGCCTGCGAAGCGCTCGCGCGTTCCCAGACGTGCCGGATCATCGGTTTGCCGCCGAGCACGGCAAGCGGCTTGCCGGGGAAACGGCTGCTGGCATAACGGGCGGGGATCACGATCACGCTTTTCATCGCAAATTCTCCATTTCAGCCCTCAATTCTTCCGCGAAAATCGGGGCGGTCCCGACTTTCCCGACGACCACGCCGGCGGCGCGGTTCGCCAATTCAGCGGCGACACAGGGAGACGCCCCCGACGCCAACGCCAGCGTATAGACGGAAATCACCGTGTCGCCCGCGCCGGAAACGTCGTAAACTTCCCGCGCCCGGGTCGGGATCACGTCGACCCCGTTGTGGGAAAACAACGCCATTCCCTGCGACGCCAGCGAGATCAGCAACTGCTCCGGCGCCCATTTTTCGGCGATGACGGCGGCGACTTTTTTCAGATTTTCATCCGCTTCCGGCGCTCCCGACGGGATCGTTTCGGCGATCTTCGCCAGAGCGAAAGCTTCGGAACGGTTGGGTTTCATCACCGTGATCCCGGGCACCGGCGCAAGCCGCCCCGGTTTCGGGTCCAGCGCCGTGATGATCCCGTTTTCACGCGCGGCGGCGACGATTTCCGCAACCATTTCCGTCGAAAGCAACCCCTTGGCGTAATCCTCGAAGATCACCGCATCCACCGCGCGTTCGCGGATCTGCCGCAACAACGGCTCGATCACCGCCGCACGCACCTCCTCGCCGATCGGCGACGCATCTTCGTAATCGACCCGCATCAACTGCTGATTGCCCGCGACGATACGCCGTTTTTCCGTCGTACAGCGCGCCGGCGTCCGAACCAGAAATGAAGTGTCGACGCCGAGTTTTTTCAATTCATCCTCCAGCAATCCGCCCGCCGCATCCGCGCCGCACGCGCCGAAAGCGACCGCACGCGCTCCGAGCGTGGCGATGTTGCGCATCACGTTGGCGGCGCCGCCGGGACACGTCGTGCGGCGGATGACGTTGACCACCGGAACCGGAGCTTCCGGAGAAATGCGCGTCACCTGCCCCCACAAATAAACGTCCAGCATCACATCCCCCAGCACGGCGATGCGGCATCGGGGAAACTTTTGGATCAAATCAAGCGCGGAAACCATTTATTTCTCCTTGTTAAGCAGAGAATTGACGTATCTCGACGTATCCAGCCGGTACTCCCGGGAAACCGTTTTTTTCGTGGCGATGCGGTTGACAAACGTCGCCATTTGCTGAAACCGCGACGTCAAATCGGCGATTTCCGCGTCCGAAAGATATTGCTTTTCCCGGCGCAGATACCCCGCCCACAAATTGGCGTCCCACTGGATCAACCGCAATTCCGCCAGCGCCAGTTCGTCTTTTTCCCGTTTGGATACCGCTTCGATCCGGTAACGCAGTCCGTCCAGCGCCGCCGCCATCCGGTAACGGGCGACTTCCCGTGCCATCGTGTTTTCGCGCTGCAAATAAGCCGGGATGCAGATCGCCAACGCGACTTCAAAGAAAAGGATCAGAAAGAACGCCCCCATCGCCGTCAACGCGATGTAGTCCCGTTTGAATTCCGCGGAAAACGTCAACGTTTCCGCCTTGCGCCGTTTGAACGCCATCATCGTTCCCTTTCCCAATCGACCACGGGCATTTTCCGCTTTTGCGCTTCCCGCAGCAACGCCGGAGACGGATTCACCGCCACGGCTTCGCCGACCGCCGCCAGAAGCGGCAGATCGTTGATGCTGTCTCCGTAAGCGCGGCAATCCCGCAACGTCGTCCCCGCGCCGGCGGCGATCTCCCGCGCCGCCGCGACCTTCCCTTCGCCGCAGGGGAAAACCCCCTTCAGGCGATCCGTCACGCGGCCGTCGCGCGTTTCGATTTCCGCTCCGTAAAGATGTCCGATCCCGAAATATTCCGCCACCGGAGTCGCCAAAAAGCGGCAGGTCGATGTCAAAATCCACAATTGCATCCCCGCCCGACGGCATTTTTCCACTTCGTCGAACGCCGCTTTCCGGCAATGCGGCAGGATCTTTTCCGCAAAATTTTCCCGGCAGAGCGCTTCGACTTCCGCCACCGTGCGGCCCGCGAATTCCCTCCATTGGAAACGCAGAAAATCCCGCACCTCCAACGTACCGGCATCGTACTCCGCCATAAACCGGTCCGCTTCCGCCAACGCCGACGCATCGGCAAGGCCGCGCCCGACCGCAAATTGCTTCCACGCCCAATCGCTGTCGGTACCGATCAGCGTATGGTCCATATCGAAAATCGCGATCCGTATGCCCATAAAACACTCCGTTCCCTTTTAATATACCCCTTATATACCCCTTATGCAAGAGCCGTTTCCCGTCCCGCGCCTTGAAAAATCTTCTCTCCGGCACTATGTTAGGAAAAAATATCCGCGGGGCGTAGCGCAGTGGCGAGCGCGTCTGCTTTGGGAGCAGAAAGTCGCGGGTTCGAATCCCGCCGCCCCGACCATTCCCCTTGAAAAATGCTTCCCCGCTTCCGGCAACGGTGTGCGGGTGATGATGCTCCTGTTGCAAACATCGGTGATTTATGTTATTCTATAAAAGCGGAGAAAGGGCGGATAAAATGAAACGATCCATCGTCATATTGTCGTTGTTCGTGATGGTGTTGTGCCGGGCACAAGAGCGGTTGATGATCCGCGGCGGAGCCGGAGAAACGGGATGTTTTGCGGCGCCGGACGGGGAAATGGCGCGGATGACGCCGCACGTAAAACTGGCTTTTTCCGGTGAAGAGGTGAAAATCGAAGCGGAGATCCCGCATCCGGAAAAAGAATATCTTCTTGCGGGCAAAGCGGATGACGATGCGGCGATTTTCGGCGGAGAAGTATTGGAAATAATGCTTGCTCCGGCGCCGGAAACGGGAAAATATTATCACATCGGGGTAAATCCGGACGGGTATGCCTATACCGCGTGCAAGCGGGATAAGACGTGGGGGAAAAACGTCCGGATCCGTGCGGAAAAAAGCGCGGGATCGTGGCGGGCGGAAGTCGTGATCCCTTTCCGCGAAATGGAAGTTGCGCGTCCGCAAAGCGGCGGCGTTTGGCGGGGCAATTTCGGGGTCGCGCTGAAAGCGGGAAAGGCGTTGTTTCCCGTGAACTGGCAGGGCGCGACGAGTTTTCACGATATTTCGGAATTCGGGGAGATCGTTTTCGGCGGGGATGACTTTCCCGTGATGGATTCATGGCGTTGTGCAAATGACACGGTGGAAGCAGCGATATGGACTCCGGAAAAATTCACCCGTTCGTTTTGCCGGATCGGCGAAAGCGTTTTTGAAGGCAAAAAAGAAGGCGGCATCTTCCGCTTTGATTTCCCGCTGCCGGAATATGTCGGAACGCTGAAAAACCGTTTGGACTGCCGGTTTTTCGCAGTTGATGATTCCGGCGCGGAAGTCCTTGTACGCCAGGGGCTTGCACCGTTTGAAAAGCATGACCGCTTTGAATTGGATTCCTTTTACTGCCGGGCGGGCGACGGTTTTCTTTCCTATACACATCAGGCGGAGGGAAAGGCGGTTCTGGTCGTTTGGTGGCGGGGAGAAAAAGAAGTCTTTTCCTGCGTCGGGGCGCCGAAGTCGGGCAAGATCCCGTTGGCGGGCTTGGCACCGGGGCGTTATACGGTGGATTTGACGGCGGGGAAACGGCGGACGACGGCGTTGTTTTTCGTGGTGCCCGAAGATTTTGCGCCGCCGGAAATCGGAGAAAACGCGGTCTTGACGGCGCAGGACGGAATGCTTCGGCTCGACGGGAAGCCGCTTTTTCTTTTCGGCGGTTCGGAAGCGCCGAAGTTTCCGCTTCCGTTCGATGCGGCGTTCAATCTCGGCAACGGCAAAGATGCGTTTCAGCGCAACGCAATACGGTTCACGCCGCAGCCGGGGATCAAACGGAGCGCGGTTTATCCGGACGCCGGACGCATCGTCGGAGATCTCGTCCCGCAGATCGCCGAAGCGTATGCGAAAAATCCCGACCACAAAAGAAAATTCGCGCGTCTTGCTTACGAGGGGCAGCTCCCGCTTCGGGTCCGCACGGCGGAAGGCAAAACCGGAATGCTCGATCCCGCGGCGGTATTCTGCGATTTATACGAAACTCTCAAAACCCGTTTCCCCGAAAGGTATTATTCCATTCACGTCGATCATCTCGATCTGGTGCCGCGTTATCGGAAAGCCTGCGACATTTTGGAACTGACTTCCTGGCGCAGTACGTTTTCCGCGTATCCGGCGCGTTTTCTCGCTTCGGACATGCGCCGCGCGAAAGAACTGGCGGGCAAAAAGCCGGTGCTTTTCTGGTTCGGCGCCTCGCTGCCGTCGGTCGAATTACGTCCGGCGGAAATTCTGCGTTTCGCCGTTTATACGGCGATGCTGGAAAGAGTGAACGGGATCGTCTTTCACCTCGGTCACGGCGGTGTCCCGCGCGAAAAGGGCCGGATCTGGTCGCTGCTTTCGGGGATCAACGCCGAAACGCAGGCGATTTACCCGGCGCTGGCGGGCGGGCGCGACATACCGGATTTCGTCAGGACTCCGGCGCCGGACTTCCGGCTGGCGGCACGGGAATTCGGCGGCGCGATCTACTTTGTCGCCGTCAATCTGAGCGAGGAGGAAAAAGTTCTCGCCGTCGAAACGCGAAGCGGCGCGGTGCGGGAAAGATTCGCGCCGCTGGAAGTGAAAGTCCGCGTCTTTACGCCGTAACGGGAAAGTTATTTTTCCCGGAGCTTGCGGAGCGTGTACTGCACGGGCGACGGCTTTTCCTGCGATGCGGGAAGAGCCGCCATTTCCTCGATGCTTTCAAACAGCGCGCGCCAGGCGTATTCGTAATCGACCTTTCCGAGATCGGAGATCAGCCGGATCGCGCGGTCGATCAGTTTTTTGTTGGAAACATTGACCCAGCTCATCCAGTTTCCGGCGACGCGCCCGAATTTCACCATCGTTCCGGTCGAAATGGTGTTGAGGACAAGTTTCACCGCCAGATGATCCATCAGATGAAGCGGCGTATCGTCGCATCCCGAAGATATTTCAATTTCGCGTTTCACGGCCGGCGCGGCGCGGCGGAGTTGATCGTTGCCCGGCGCGCGGTCGACCGTTACCAGCACGGCGGCATCGGCTTCGCGTTGAAAACGCTGTTGGCACGCTTCTTTCCCGACGAGCATTTCAAAGAGGTTTTCGCGGCCGATTTTCGGCGGATCGGCGATGATGGACTCCGGCGCGTTCATCGCGCGGTAATCGGCGGAAGTCCATTCCAGACAGCGCGGCGGACGGTGCAGCGTTCTTTCCCATATCGCGGGGGCGTTCGCCGTCGGATTTTTGACGAAAGCCCACGGTTCGGGGGAGTCGGGCATCGAAGAGAGTTTGAAAGGCGGAAGCATGAACGTCGGCGTGCGTTCCGCGGTGTCGGTGAAAAGATCGAGCAGATAAGCGTCGGCGAAATAGGTGATGCGTCCTTTTCCGCGGTACGTTTCCGTTTCGAAATCGATTTGATCGGCGATGCGCTTGACGGAAGCGTCGCTTTCGAGATGATCGAGAAGTTTTTCAAATTCGGCGGCAAAATCCTTTTCCGGCAGATCGGACCGGCGGGCGACGAGCGTTTCGAGAAATGCGCCCGCGATGAGTTCTTCGGACGTGGTCGCCTGCATGCGCGTCGAGCCCGCGAGCGCCATCGGACCGCAGGAAAGATCGAGGATCGTCACGCGCGGATCGTCGATGACCTCGCGGCACCGGGCCAGATGCTTCCGCAAAAGTTCCGCCGGATTGTTGAACATCAGAAAGACGCGGCATCCGCGGTCGGCGGCTTCTTTGACCGTGCCGATGACGGAACTGGTCTCACCGCCCTCGGTGATCGCCAGAAGCATATCGTGCGCTCCCATCCCGGCGTCGGCGACCTGGCGGCGGCCGAAACTTTGATAGTCCTCGAAAAATTCGACGGCGCGCCCCAGCGCGAAGTCGCCTCCCGTCATAATGCTTTCCGTCGAAGCGGCGTCGAAGCGCGGATCTTTTTCGGCATATTCGCGAAGCATCGCTTCAAGAAGGATACTCAATCGTCCCGTCGCGCCGCATCCGGAAAAAACGATGCGGCCTTTTTCGTCGAGCGTTTTCATTCCGGCGTCGACAAGGTTTGAAAACGCCGCGCTTTTGAAGACGCGGCGTGCCATCTCCAACACGGCACGGTCGGGCGACTGAAGTGTGCGCACGCCCTTTTCGGTGTCGCACAAAAAGTCGGACTCCATATTTTTCGTCAACGGGTGGGATTGCTCCGTCGGCAGAAATCCGAGATGAAATTCTTTTTCCTCACGCAAAAAACGTTCGGCATTGCGGTCGCTGATTTCGCTCATCGGGAAATAACTCCTTTTCCGTTTCGGGAATACCACGCCCGGGTGTCGGCAAGATTTTTTTCAAACGGCGTCGCGGGAGATTTTCCGGTCGCCAGAGCGCAAAGCGTTTCCCACAGCCGCGGCAGCGATTCGTGATATTCGTCGGCGATGCGGACCGTGCCGGAAGTCCGCGGATCGAGCACCCGGTCGATGATTGCGTCGACAAGCGTTTCAACGTAGATAAGATCGAGCATGACATCGTCGATCTTTTCGGGGACTTTCCCGGCGGCGCTCAAAAAACAGAAAGTGGAAACAACGGAATTGTAAAAAACTTTCCCGCCCGGACCGAACGTGTTGGGCATCAAGAGGATCGCCGAATCTTTCCCGCTGTTTTCAAAAAGGCGCGCGAGGTCGCGTTTGGAGCGGTGATACTCCGTATCGCGGCCGATGTGGGTCGTCGAAGCAAGAAAAAGTTTCGGTTTCGCGCCGGGGATCGAGCGCGCGCACGCGACGAGTTTTTCGCCGAGTCCGAGATTAACGCGGTAAAGGAAATCGCCGTCTTCGTGGCGGCTCAATCCGGCGAAATGCACGATCGCGTCGCAACGGGCCGTTTTGCCGTATAGCCGTGCGGTATCGGCGAAATCTTCGCGGCCGATCACGACGCAGGGGACGTTTCGCGCGGCGAGCCGGCGCACAAGATGCGATCCGATAAATCCGGACGCCCCGGTAACTCCGCAGACCGTCATTCTTTTTCCCTCCGGCAAAATTCAAGATCGGCGGCGATCTGCCGCTTCAATCCGGCGACGGAAGAAAACTTTTTTTCTTCCCGGACGAAACGGAGCAATTCCAAATGCAACTTTTCGCCGTATGCATCACCCCGGAAACCGATGAGATGCGCTTCGATGCGGCGGGGACGTCCGTCAAACGTGGGGGCGACGCCGATATTGATCGCCGCCGGATACGCTTCCCCGGAAGCGAAGACCGCGCGTCCGCAATAAACGCCGTCGGGCGGCAAAACGCCCGCCTGAAGTTCAATGTTGACCGTCGGCGCGTCGAGCAGATCCGTCGCATCGCCGAAACCGTGGACGACGACGCCGTAAAGCGCCGCCGGACGGCCGAGCATCCGACGGGCGTCGGCAAGATTTCCCGCGCCGATCGCGTCGCGGATGCGGCTGGCGCTGATGATCTCCCCGCGGAACGTTTCTTCCTCGACGGCGACGCTTTCGACGCCGAGTCCGGAAAAAACTTCCGCCAAAGCCCGGGCGTCGCCGGATGCTTTCGCTCCGAAACGCCACCGGCGTCCGACGACGACACCCGCGAGCCGAAAATCTTTTTCCCGGGTCAGCGTCCGGCAAAAAGTTTCCGGCGCCATCGTCGCAAATTCCCGCGTGAAGTCGATCATTCCGACCGCGTCGCAACCGGCTTCCCGCAGTTGCGCGATCCGCGCTTCCCGCGTCAGCAAAAGCAACGGCGGCGCGCCGAAAAGCACTTCCCGCGGATGAGGGAAAAATGTGACCGCTCCGACCGCAGCGCCAAGCTTCCGCGCCAAAGCCGCCGCGGCACCGACGATCTGCCGGTGGCCAAGATGCACCGCGTCGAAAACGCCGAGCGCCAGCACCATCGGATGGCGCCCGGAGGGAATGTCCGTCAAAAACCGTACCATCGTCAAAATTGCATTTTATCCGAAAAGAGCATATAGTATATAAAATATCTTTCTTTTATCGACAAGTCAATCGCGGGAGTTCTCCGACACTATGAAAACCGTTATTTATCCCGGTTCTTTCGATCCCTTCACCAACGGGCACCTTGACCTGATCCAGCGCGCCTGCCGCCTTTTCGACCGCGTCATCGTCGCCGTCGCCGTCAATTCCGGTAAAAATCCGCTCTTCACGCTCGAGGAGCGACGGCGGCTCATCGAAGAAAGCTGCCGCTCCGTTTCCGGTCAGGTGGAAGTCATCGCCACCGAAGGACTGATCGTCAACACGCTCAAACAGTACAACGCCCAGGCATTGTTGCGCGGATTGCGCGCTTTTTCCGATTACGAATACGAACTTCAAATGGCGCTGATGAACCGGCGTCTGCTCGCCGGATGCGAAACGATCTTTATGACTCCGACGTTGAAAAATTCCTTCGTTTCGTCGACGCTCATCAAGGAAGTCGCTTTCCATGGCGGGGATTTTTCCATCTACGTCCCCGGGCCCGTCGAAAAAGCCATACGCGCCAAGTTTCAGAATTGATTCCGGCGCACCGGACGACGCTTCAAAAGGAAACGTTGACGTCGCCTTGAAGCCGGTAGGGTTCCGCCATCAGGCAGATCCCGGCGGGTTCCGACCAGTCGCGATCCCAGTCCAGCAACATCAGCGGATCGGTCGGCGGTCCCCAGACGTTGAAGTCGATGAGCAGAATTTCCCATCCCGACGTGAAGTAAATATCCGCCACGATATTGCCGGCGGGAAGACGGTCGGAAATCATCTCGGCGAAATCCGCCGCCATTTGCCAATAGCGGTCGCGATACCCCTCGAGCCGCCGGAAATGGCGCACGAGATGATACTGGCTCATCGCGGAAAGTTTCCCGTCGCGGATGAAAAGGCGGAATTCCCGGGGCCAGGACATCCGGCGGAAGGGTCTGATGCAAATGTTTTTCATCGCTCCGGCGGCGGCGGCGGCGCGGACTTTCGCACTGGACGCAAGATTGAAAAAAGTGCTTTTTGCGGAATAGGTCGCGCCGCGTTTTCCGGCGTAACGTTCGGTATCGGTAGGCGCACAGCCGTCGATCGAGGCGAAGCAGTTTCCGGGCACGCCGGCAAGAACTTTTTTCAGCTCGGAAATCATCGCGTCGGCGAGCGGACTCGCCGCGACGGCTTCGGCATCTCCGGAAGCGATGAGCCGCGCGAGTTCTTCCGGAACAGGGACAAAACGGGTCGGAAAGGCGTATTCGGAAAGCGCCTCATACCATACAGGCATACGGCAGAATTCGTCAATCGTCATAAAAACCTCCTTGCGGCGCGGAATCGTTTCCGCTCCATTGGTGTTTGTAACGCGCAAGCACCGTCATCCAGTAAACCAGCAACGCGAAAAAATAAACCTGCGCGTAATTGAAAAACGGCAGTTCCAACAACGGGAAACATCCTCCGATGAGCATCCCGGGAAATCCGGCGTAAATACCGCTTTTCCAAAACGTCAGATACCGCTTGAAAAACGACGGAGAATCGCCCCCCCGGTTTCCCGTCGCGACAAACAAGGAGAAAAATCCGGTCGAAAAAAGCGCGACGGTCAACGCGACCAATCCTTCAAAGACGAAAAGCGCCGTCCAATAGGCGCTCAAAAGGATCTTTTCGAGCGAGGGAACCGTCATCTCAACGCGTTCCCCGACCGCGCCGGAAACATCGCGGGGCTCCGGCTCCAGGATGAGAAACTGCAACGCGGATTCCGCGTCCGGAGCGGAAAAAACGTTCTCGGTCTCTCCGGCGCGGATGATCGCCCAGGAACGGTCGTCTCTCCGGTAGCCGACGGCGAATGATCCGCCGCGCCAGAGTACCAGATAATCGACGCCGCCGAGATCGCCGATCGCCCGGACGGCGTCGGGATGGTTCCCGGCATAACAGAGTCGGCCCTTGCGCGGCAAAACGATCGACCGCGCCTTTTCTTCATCGCGTCCCGGAAAAACGCCGCGACCGTCGAAAACGACGCGTTCGCCGAATGCGCCGATGAAAGCCCGGCGCAAACCGGAAAAATCCCGGTACAATTTGACGCCGTGCCATGTGGCGACGGCAAAAGCGATCAGCAACGAGAGCAACAGCAAATGCCAAAATACTTTGCCGAAGTGATTGCGGACGAAAACCGGAAAACCCGCAGTCCCGCGGCAAACGGAAAAAAGCGTCGCGAAAAAACCGGGACTTGGATTCATTTTTTCGGCTCCCGCAGAAAATTCCGCCGCCGGCCCTTTTCCCGCAATTCGGCGAGGGGCCGTGCGATGCGCTCCGCTTCCGCGGAGTCCAGACGGTCGGTGAAAACGATCCCGTGCAAATGGTCGATCTCGTGCTGCAGACAACGCGCGAGCAGATGATCGCATTCGATCTCGATTTCCTGATTCGCCAGCGTAGTGAAATGCACGACGACCCGTTGCGGACGAACGACTTGCGCGTAAATTCCGGGGACAGAAAGACACCCTTCCTCGCGGGATGCCATCCCGCCCGCCGAGGAAACGATCCGCGGATTGACCAGCGCCAACGGCATCTGATGAAGCAACAATTCCTCTCCGGGAGAAAGCACGGTGTCCTTTTCCGCGGGGACGTCGATCACCACCAGTTGCCGGGAAATTCCGATCTGCGGAGCGGCAAGCCCGATCCCGTCGTAGCGGTACATCACTTCGACCATGTCGCGGGCGAGCGCGACCACGTCGGGCGTGATCGCAAGGATCGGTTCCGCTTCACGTCCGAGTACCGGATCTCCGCTGGTATGAACGGGATGTCTGATTTTGCCGCCGAACATATTTTCACCAAAAAAAAGCCGTCGGATTTTTTTCCAACGGCGAAAAGTCCGTAGCGTTTAGGGAAGCGCCGTAGCGGAAGCGGGGATCACCGGAATTTCGGATTTCTTTTTTTCCGCTTCCGGAGCTGCGGGAGCCGCTGTTTCCTGCGTTACCGCGGGAACCGCGCCGGTCGTTTCGGACGCCTGCGGCTGAGTAACCTCTTCCGCGGGGACCTTCATTTCCTGCGCTGCCACCGGAGCCGCGTCGGTCGTTTCGGGCGTCTGCGGCTGAGGCGCCGCTTCTGCTGGAGCCGGCGCAGCGGCAGGCACGGAAACATCCGCATCGGGCGGATTTTCCGTCACCGGCTTCGTTTCGGGATTGTCGGCCTCCGGAGCTTCGGCGGAGGGCTGATTTTCATAGAAATCGGCATTGTTGACGCCGACGGCGGAATCAAGCGCGGCGCGCGCATTCTGAATGTTGATGTAGCTCGACGCGAGATTCGCTTCGGCGTCGACGAAGTCGCGCTGCGCCTCGTTGAGTCGGGTCAATTCGGTATTGCCGGCACGGTATTCGTCATCCACGAGGTCGCGCTGTTTCGCGGAAAGATCGCGCACTTTCTGGACCATTTTCGTCTGCCGGACGCTCTGCATATACGCGGCGTACGCGGTACGCACGTCGTTGACCACCTGAAACCACTGCGCGGCGGTGCGATAGTTGGCGACCGCCAGATTCGCCTCGTACTCGCGCACTTTGTTGTAGCGGCGGAATCCGCTGAAAATCACCCAGTCGGCGTTGAGCCCGTAGGCGATGTTGCTGTTTTCCGAAAAAGAACGGCTCGAACCGGGACCGAATTGATTGTTGTCGTCGTTTCTGTACGAACCGTCGGCGCTATAACCCCAGCTGAAATATGCGCTCGCGGTCGGCGAGAAACTGCCGTACTGCTGATAGAGTTGATATTTGGCGATTTCCAACTGTTCGCGATACCCTTTCAGGTCGGGACGGTTGGCGAGCGCCGCGTCGAGATAGACCTCGACCGCGGGCAGATCGACGAAGTTCGTTTTGATGTGTCCGGAAAACGTCACTTCCTTGGGGAACGTGCCGTCCGGATAACCCATCAGCAGCGCCAGCGCATAAAGCGAACTTTCATACTGGTAATCCGCCTTGATGAGCGCGACTTCGGCGTTGTCCATAAGGATCTCGAAGTTCAGCACGTCGCTCAACGGGACCGCGCCGGCTTCGAACTTGTATTTCGTATCGCGCAACGACGTCATCTGGAAGTTGCGGTCTTCTTCGGCGATGCGGCGGTTTTCGATCGCCAGCAAAACGCTGTTGTAGGCCTGCGCGACCGCCAACATCATCGTCCGGCAGGCGTCGGCGTCCAAGTGCGCATAATATTTTTCGGAACTGCTGGCTTCCATCACCTGAAATTCACGGATGAGACCGTCGAAGAGCAAAAGCTGCGCGGAAACCGAGAAATTCCCGTTCAAACTGTCCGAACGGGGATGGGAAACTTTTGAATATTGACGGCCGTTGCCGCTGACCACCCAGGAGTTGCCGCCGCCGAGCCCCGCGCTCGCCGTGATCTGCGGCATATAACCGGCGAAACTCTGCAAATAGCGCATATGCGCCGCCGCCACCGAATGGTGCGCCGCGATATAGGTCGGGTTGTTGTGAAGCGCGATGCGCTGGGCGTCCGCCAGCGACAGACTGTGCAATTCGTTGAAAAGTTCGTCCGCCGCGTCGCGCTCGCGCTGCGTATAACTTTCGCCGAGCGTCGCCACGGGGGGCGCCGGGTAATCGTAACAGCCGCCGAGCATCGCCGCGACCGCCAAAAACGGCAGGATTTTGTCTCTGAACATGTTTCGACCCTTTCCGAAAAAATAGAAAAAACAGTTAAGTGCTAAAACAAAAATCTCTATAAGATAGCATCACGCGCGCGCTTTTTCAAGCCGCACACGGAAATATCAGAAGCGGAAATAAAGAAACGGATTAAAAGAAGAATCGGCGATCGCAAGCCCGGAAAGGATCAGCAATCCGATCAGCGCGGCGTCCCGCAGGACCGCATACCGCAAATCATTTTGCAGCCGGACGGAAAAAATCTTTTTCTGCACTCCGGACGCCAAAAAACATCCGAGCAAAAGCAAATACAAATGCCTGACGGGAAGCAACCAGGGGTTGGTCGCCCGGTGCCATCCCGTCATCCTCTCGAAAAGGATGAACACTCCGTGCCAAATCCCCCAAACAACAAAAGTCCACTCCGCACCGTGCCAAATGCCCGTGACGAGAAAAACGATTCCTTGATCGAGTTGTTGAATTGCACGATCAGGATCTGCGTTCCGAAATCCAGAATGTCCTTTGCCCAGTATTTCATGTTCCAATGGGATTCTCCGCCGAAATTGGTACGGAGTTTCTGCGTCTTCCGGAAAGAATAGGGTAGAAATACCACGAAATTTTCCGTCGTGGAAGACCCGAGGATCGTCACGGTATAGCGCCCTTCGGGGAAAGAATACTTCGCCACTCGCGGCGAAAACACTTTCCCCGCGTTGCTGCGGGACAGCATCCCGCTACGGTGATGTGTGAAGTAAGGATATTCAAAGCGTGCAAACGGAAACGGAACCGATCCGAGTACGGTCCGTTCCAGACTCCCTTTGGAAAAATCCCGATCCGCGCCGCTGCGGACGTCGCGGCTCATCCGGACGTCGAAATCGGTTTCATCGACGCACGGTAGTCCGGAAAATCTTTCCGGATGATATCCATCAGATCGCGATACCCCAGATAGGCGCCCCATTCGGTCCAGTGATGATCCGTCTGGAAATAGGCCGGATACCGTTTTTTTCCCTCCTCCATTTGCCGGAACGGCCATGAAATCGTCACGCCGGTCGATTCTTCCAGCCGACGGGTCAGGCGTTCAAAAAACTCCGCATCGCAGTGGCGATAATTGCAGTAACTGTATTCGCGGTACACGATGGTACGGTCGGGACACACGGAAACGTAGAGGTTTATGTTATGCCGGTCACACCACTTTTTCAATGCGGACAAATTTTTTTCGCATCGCGCGATTTGTTCTTCCGAGTAGTTTTCTTTCACGGGCTGGCAGATCCATCCGGACCGCCCGATAAAAGTGCCGTCGGGCGCGTGCTCTTTGTAGCCGTTCAGGACCAGACGCAACTTTTTGTAGAGGCTGATCAATTTGTCCCGGCTGCGGAAATGATCCGAGAAAAATTCTTCAAAAAGCGGCCCGAATTTCCAATTCAATTTCCCATCGGAAAAAAGATCCGGTCCCGTCGCCAGTGTGCGATATTCTTCGACGGACATTTTGTTCGAGTCCACGGCGGATGCCGGATATACGAGAATGCCCGCCATCACCGCGAGGAAGACGATCCCCGCGCAACGGCGAAGGCAATCCCTCCGGTTCAAATCGCGTACCACCCGGTAAAACGCAAAATAGAGCAACGCCGCCGCGATCAGCATTCCCGCCGACAAAACGACCGGATTTATTTTCAGCCGACCCTCCGGTTTGATCGAACCGGGAATATCGGTATAACCCTTTTCCGTCCGGAGTCGGCGGCCGTTGACTTCCAATTTTTTGAATTTCAACTTGCTTCCGGATTTGAGAGGCCGCGTACAACGGGTTTTTCTTGAAAAGCGTCGCTTCGTCCGGTATATTATCCCGCAAAAAAAGCGCGTCCGATTTTTACCAGGAAAAAATTATGTACAACTGCGTCATCTGCCGTTACCACGAGATCGCCACCAAAGGCAACAACCGCGGGATGTTCGAACGCGTTCTCGCCGAAAACATCCGCCATCAGCTCCGGGATTTACCGGGACTACTGGTCCGGCGCGTCAACGGACGCGTCTGGATCGGGAGAGAAGACCGATCTCCCCTCATCGGCGAGGAGATCCGGGCGATACGGGAAAGACTTCCCCGCGTCTGCGGTCTGGCGAGTTTTTCTTTCATCGTGATGACCCGCGTCGACATCGGCGAGATCCGCCGCGCGGCGCAGACGCTGGCGCCTGAAATTTTTGCGGGAAAAGGCGAAAAGCCCTCCTTCCGCATCCGCGCCCGCCGGAGCAATAAGCGTTTTCCGATGCGGAGCCGCGACATCGAGATCGATCTCGTCAGCCGCATCGCCGAAACGCCCGGCGTGCCGGATTTCGTCATCGACCTCGATCACGCCGACATCACCCTCGGCGTCGAAGTGCGCGACGAATTCGCCGCGCTCTACACGGAATCGCTCCCCGGTCCCGGCGGATTGCCGACGGGCAGCAATCCGCGCGTGCTGACGCTGCTTTCCGGCGGGATCGATTCGCCCGTCGCCGCCTATTTGATGATGAAACGCGGATCGCCGACCGACTACATCAGTTTTCACAGCGCACCCTACACGCCTCCGGAAACGACCGACAAAGTGATCGGTATCGCCCGGCATCTCAACCGGTATCAGATATCCGGAAAACTTTATCTCGTGAATCTCGCCGAATTTCAGAAGGAAGTGCGCGACCGCTGTGAAGAACGCTTCCGCACCGTGCTTTACCGCCGCGCGATGATGCGCATCGCCGAAAAAATCGCCGCCGGACACAAATGCCGCGCCCTCGCCACCGGCGAAGCGCTCGGACAGGTCGCCAGCCAGACGCTCGTCAATCTCGACGTCATCAACCGCGCCGTCGATATGCTGATCCTGCGTCCGGTCATCGGCGAAGACAAACTCGACACCATCGCCACGGCGGAAAAGATCGGCACGATGGCGCTTTCGGCTCCCCAGGTACCCGACAGTTGCACCGTCTTCGCTCCGGCGAGTCCCGCGACCGCGGCGCCGCTGCGGCAGATCGAGATCCAGGAAAGTCTCATCCCCGGCTACGGAGCGCTGCTCGAAAAGATCGTTGCCGAAACCGAAACCGTGATCCCGTGACCGGCGGAACGTTTTTCACGCCAGCACGAAGCGCGTACCGTCGCGTTCCAATTCGGTGATCGCCCAGACGAGCGCGTCCATGCGGTCGGGCGACGCGGCGCTCGTCGCGGGGGAAAATCCGGTCATCTGATCTTCGAGTTCGGGAAATATCCCGACGTGATGGACCCGGTTTTTTTCGTAAAGGGCGGCGACCGGTTCGGCGCGGACGATCTTGCCGCGGCTGGCGCTGACGGCGCGGAAACTCAAATCGGGGTCGATTTGCCGGAGCATCGCTTCGATGAGATCGCCGCCGTTGTTGACTTCGCCGACGATGCGGTCGGCTCCGAGTTCACGGTAGAGTTCGGCGACGCGGTGTCCCCAATCCAGCGGAGCCAGACGCCCGCTCGCATCGCGGAGGACGTAATATTCCCCCCGGTCGTCGACGGCGGCGGCGACGATCCCCGTCGAATCGCTTCCGGATGTGCAAGTGACCGCGGGATCCACGCCGATGACGATGCGCACGAGATCTTCGGGCGGGCGCAGGACCCGCGCCGCGTCGATTTCCGCGATGCTCCAGAGCGCACCGGGAGTTTCGTCGAGAAAACGCCCTTCGAGAAACCGCTCGCGCTGCCGGGCGGGGAGATTGGCGAGCGTGAATTTGATGTAATCTTCGGGCAGATTTTCGGCGTTGTCGGCGGGATTGATCCGGAATGCGACGTAAAGCCGCGGATCCGCGAGCGCAGTCCGGTCGACGGGATCGACCTTTTCGATGAACAACCGGTAAGTCCAATGGGTCTTCCCCGGCGGATTGCAGTCAAAGAGCGCCTTGTTGCGCAGCGGCGGCGCATTCTGCGCCAGCCGGGTCAGCGCGGTCTGGACGCTGGAATAATCCAGTTCGCTGCACTCGTTGAAGTAGAGCGTCGAAAATTCCTTGCCGAGAATCTTTTCGGCGCGCCGGTCGTCGTCAAGCCCGATCAGCCAGATCTCCGCTCCATTGGGCAACCGGAAAAAACATTCGCTCCGGTTGAAATCGGCCTTCACCCCGGGGAAACGGCATTCGAGCGCCTTGGGAAGCGTATCCATCCCGACGGAAGTCTTGACGCTGTTGAAGTGACGGCGGATGACGGCGTGACGGCTTCCCGGAGCCCGCAACGCGCGCACGAGCAAAGCACAGCAGAGCAGAAAGGTCTTTCCGCTGCGGCTGCCGCCGAAAAGCATAACGCGGCAGGCGTTTCCGGAAAGAATTTTCAACGCCGCGCGTTGCGCCGGAGTGTAACGGAACTCTTTCAAGAGAGCGTTTCCCGCCGTGCCGTATTGCGGGAAAAAGCGCTCCGGCTCCGGCGGACTTTCCGGAACGTCAATTCCAGAAGATGCGCGATCTCGGGATTTTTCCGCGCCGAACGCAACATCTTGCGGTGGATCGCCTGACGGGTGCAGCGGTGTACCCGCGCCAGTTCGGCGACGGAGCAACGCTCCGCCGTATCGGGCCGCGGCACGATGATTTCGGAAAGGATCCCGAGCGTATAATCGTCGAGTTCGAGCATAAAGCGCAGAAATCGCGCCATTCCGGGGATCTCGGGCGCGGCTTTGCCGTCCTGCGCGGGATTCTCCGGAACCGGTTCGGCGCCGGGCACATGGACGGTATCGGCGATGAGGTCGCTCCAGTTCTGCACGAATTCAAAGCTGACCATATTGAGGCGGCTTTCCATTTTCGGAGCGCTTTCGGTGTAATAACGGCACGAACGGCCGAATTCGCATTGGGCGCATGCGGCGCGGTCTTCCGGGTATTTCCCGTAACACGCCGGCGCGTCGGAAACGTATTCGCTTTTCATAATCTTATCCGCGTTTGATCTGCAATGCTCCGGAAAGAGTCGCCCCCGCAAGAAGCGCCCGTGCGCGGCTTCCCAGCGTCGAGGAAGAAACGTTTTCCGCGACCTTGTAGGTGCAACTGCCGACGCCGTCGATGCTTTCCGAGACGATCCGCCGGTCGGGAACGCCGCTCAACGCGTCGCGGTGAAGCAAAAGGTGGATCGTCTGTTCGGCGAGCGCCGCCCGCAGCAACGCGTCGTCTTCGTCGGTGACGGGACGGCCGAGTTCCGCGGCGACGTCGAGATCGGCGGCGTTGAGCGCCGCCTGTTTTTCCGCCGTGGAAAAGCCGTTCAGTTCTTCACAGAGCAAATGCGTATTGAAATACGCCTGTAAAACCGTTTCGGAAATCATATCGCAAAACTCCGGAAAGACCGGGAAAGGTCAACCCCTTCCCGGTCGCGTGAAAACAAACGATCAGTCGCCGGAAACCGTGCCGCCGGAAACACTTTCGGACGATACGCGCATTTCCGCGATCGCGGCGGCGGCGCCTTTCACGTTGGCGATGCGGCAGACGCGCTGTTTCACGTTTTTGAATTCAAACGTCAACTCGCCGAGCGCCGTGCGGCGCACGCCGTCGAAACCGCGCGGCGTCGCGTCGCCGTCGGAAATTGCGCGTCCTTTGAGATTGGCCATCGCGAAACCGCTGGGATCGACGACCCAGACGTCGGTGTCGGGCACGTCGGGATCCGCCATCACGGTCAATCCGCGGCCGTTGATCTCGTTGACGATGACGGCGACGTAAGCACTGCGGCGGTCGTCGGAACGCAGGATCTGCAACCGGTCCTTGTATTCGTTGGAGATCACGCGCGCCTGACCGGGACTGCAGAGCACCTGGACGGGATCGCCTCCTTCGGCGAGCACCATCTGGGCGGCGTCGTTGATAAGATAACTGTCGATGCGTTTTTCCTGCGCGTCAACGGTCAGCGCACCGGACCCCGTGGCGAAATAGTAAAGTCCGCCGGCTTCGCCGCGCACCGACGCCGTCGCTTCGACGCGGCGTCCGAAAAGCGCCACCCGGTTGAGATCGCGGGCGAGATCGCTCAACGCGAAAGCGGTCTGGCGGTTGAGTTGATTGTCGACGGAACCGTAGACCCCGACGGCGAGCGCCGAACCGGAAAGCACGATTTCCTTGCGGAAGATCTGGGTCGTGTTGTATTCGGTGCCGCAAACGGCGTAGTTTTCCTCGCCGTCGCCGTTGACGCTCGCTTCGGACATCGGCGTCGAAACGATGATGAAATTCCCGGAAGTGAGCGTCGCGGCGGTCAGCGACGATCCGTTGGCGGCGCCGAGCGAAACGACCGCAGTCGTGCCGGAAACGCTCTCGACCTTGAAGAGCGCGGGATCGTCCTTTTTCGCGATCAGCGTGCCGACCCGCAACTTGGCGGCGTCGGCACTTCCGAGGGTAAGCGTCCCGCCGGAAACGGCGGTCGTTCCGAAACCGCGGCCCGTCAGCTGATCTTCGAGCCATTCGTGTTTGCGGCTGGTCGCGTCCGCGGCGCGGCGGAAATTGGAAATGAAGCGGGGTTCGTCTTTGACGACCTGCGACAGCACATCCGAAAGATCGCGCTTTTTGTTGGAGAAACTGTAACTGTACAACATTTTTCGGGAGTCCTTTCTCTGTTAAACGTTACTCCTTGAACGGCACTTTGCCGATCGTTTGCATCAACGCGCCGATGCGGGAAACCGGATCGGGAAACGCGCATTCTCCGTCGTCGCGCTCGAGCGTTTCGGCGCAACCGGAACCGCCGCCGCTTTGCAAGCGGGAAAAAAATGCGGACGGATGACTTTTCGTCAGGTCTCCGATCATCGCCGCCACGGCGGCTTCGTCGTCGAGATCGACCGCCCTTTTTCCGGCGAGAAAATCGAGATAATCGGCATCGGCGCAACCGGCGTCGCGGGCGATCCGATCGATTTTGTTGCGGCGTTCGAGCGCGCGGTATTTCTTTTCGATCTCTTCGCGTTCGGCGAGCGCGCCGTCGAGCGCTTTTTGCATTTTTTCGGTTTCGCTGAGCTGGGCGTTTTCGGCGGCGTCGAGTTTCCGGCGCAGTTCGGCAATTTCCCGGGACATCGCGTCGGGATCGCGTTGCAGCCACGCCTGCCGTTCGTTTTCGTCCAGCGGCGATTCGGCGATGAATTTTTTCCAAAGGGCGGACACGTTCATTTTTTCTCTCCTTGATTTTCGCCCGGGGAGGCGAGTTCTTCTTTTTCTCCGGACGGCATCGCGGCGACGCCGCCGAGCAGTTCGACCGCGGCATTCCGGACCGCCCGGCGGTAGGCGGCGTCGCCGGAAAGTTGCGACAGTTGAAGCAGTCCGGAAATCGTTTTCTGCAGATCGCGTACCGCGAATTCGCGGTTGTAGGCGATCTCCGGTACCGGAATGCCGCGGTCGAAACGGTGGATCATTTTCCATGCGGAAATTTCCGCCTCTTCCAGTTGCGCGGCGCGTTCGGCGAGAAACCAGTCGACGTGCCGGAAATCCCATTCCTTGGATTCCGCTGTACGGTTTTCGCGCCCGCGCCCCTGGACCGCCAGTCCCACCACGTCGTAGAGTTCCTGTTTGAGTTGCAGATTTTCCTGACGGATCACCTCGCTCGCCACACCGGAAGGACCGATGTAACGGCTGATCCCCTTTTCTTCGACCGATTCGATGATCGCCGCGCTCCGGGCGACGGTCGCGGCGAAACCGGCGGCGGAATTGCCCGCCGCAAGTTTCCGGGCGCCGCGGGCGAAGGAATCCGACACGACGAGCATTCCGAACATCTGTTTGACGATATTCATCTGGGATTCGGATTCGTTGTTGAGGATCGCTTCGCTGATACGCACCACGTCTTCGAACCAGTGGTTGGCGTCCATCCCGAAACCGTCGATTTCCTCGACGGAAACAAGCGGGACTTCGCCGATCGGATTGACGCCGCCGCCGACCTCGCGGCAGCCGGACGCCGTCCGCTCGAAAACGCGCCACCGGTCGCGCTCGAGCAACCGCATCCGCTCCCGGCGCACTTCGGAAGAAAAAGGATCGCTGTGATCGACCGCTTCCTCGGAAATCAGCGCCCAGAGCAATTTCCCGTCGGCGCCATATGCCCAGTCGGTCACGTCGAGCGCCGAAAGCGTCCGCACATAAGGCCGCAACCGCTCCTCGGCGGCGCGGCGCAACGAAACTTCGCCCTCGAAACGGGGCGATTCGACCAGAAGATACGCCTTCCCGTAAACGCTGAGCATCGTCGACAACTGCCGCATCACCCCCGTCGCGCGCAACCCCGAACGGCTCCAATCCTCGACCAGTTCCGCGTCGGCGTTGCGCCGCACCGGTTCCGTGCCGAGCACGCTCTGGGTGATCTGGCGCGCGATCGAACGAGGATAATTGAAGTAATAGGCGCGCCGGCGTCTTTCGGAAAATTCGAGTTCGATCTCGGAAACGTGACGGATCAGCGCCGCTTCCAGATAGCCGCTGCCGCCGGAATAGGCGTCGCGGCTCTTTTTCCATACATCGCGCCGACGCGCGTAATCCGGGTGCATACGCGTGAAAAGCACGTCGGGATCGCGGGAAAGATGATCTTCGCTTTTTTTCATCACAACTCCTTTTCTTCGGCGGAAAACGTGATCTTGACCGGTTCTTCAAGCACGACGTTCCTGCGGTCGCGCCATGCGTCGGGGCGGCGGTTTTTCAACCAGAAAACCGCCGCTTTGACATCCGCCGGGACGTGGCGTACCGCGTCGTCGCAGCCGACGTCGTATCCGGTCGCCCGGCGGAAAAGCGCCGCTTCGACCTGATCGTCCGCCAGTTCGGCGGCGCATTTCCGGCATTCCGCCAGCAGCGTTTCGAATTCCGGATATTTTTTGCGGTAGCGGCGCAAGGTTTCCGCCGACAGATTCAACCTTGCGGGCAGATCGCGCTCGGCGCCCCCCGCGCATAAAAAGGCGCGGATCGACTCCCAGGCGGGTTTGACGATCATTTCATATCGGTCCATAAATCCTCCGAAAGATCCGGCTTTCCGGAATCTTTTTTCATCCAACAGAATCTTTGTCAACCGTTTTTCCGCCCCGCCGGAAAATTTTTCTCTTTTTTCGCCGGAACGGGTCGCACGTCATTAATATAAGACTTAATTTTCGATATGTCATCGGCGAATAAACATTCGCTATGTGCCTGACGGAAAGGGATTTACAACTTTTCTGAAATGTGTTTTTTTCTTCCCGGCATCCGGTGCCGCGCCCCGTCTTTTCCGCCGCGGAAAAATTCCGGAGTGCGGATTTTCCGCGGAAAAAGTTGTAAGATGCTCCGTTTGACAGTATATTTTAGCGACGGTGAATCGTAATGGACAAAAAAGCGGAGTTTCATCATGGTCGTCATATTAAAAGAAAATCCGGATCCGAAGCAACTGGAAAATCTCACCCGGTGGCTGAAAAGTCAGGATCTCGTCATCCACAGCAGCAACGGGATCCATCAGACGGTACTCGGGCTTGTCGGCGACACCAGCCGCATCGACATCGACCTCATCAAAGCGCTCGACATCGTCGAAGACGTCGTGCGCATCCAGGATCCCTTCAAAAGCGCCAACCGTAAATTCCACCCGCTCGACACGGTGGTCGAAGTCGGCCCCGCCCGGATCGGCGGCGGAAATTTCGCGCTGATCGCCGGACCGTGTTCGATCGAATCCGAAGAGCAGATCTGCTCCATCGCCGAAGCGGTCAAAAAATCGGGCGCGGCGATCCTGCGCGGCGGCGTTTTCAAGCCGCGCACCAGCCCTTACGCATTTCAAGGATTGCGCGCCGAAGGGATCAAACTCCTTCTGGAAGCGAAAAAGGCGACGGGGCTTCCCGTCGTCACCGAGATCATGGATATTTCCCAGCTGGATCTTTTCGGCGAGATCGACATGATCCAGGTCGGAGCGCGCAACATGCAGAATTTCGAGCTGCTCAAACAATTGGGGAAAAGCGACAAACCGGTCCTTTTGAAACGCGGTTTCGCCAGCACCATCAAAGAGCTTCTGATGAGCGCCGAATACATCCTCGCGGGCGGGAACCATCGCGTGATCCTCTGCGAACGCGGCATCCGCACCTTTGAAACAGCGACCCGCAACACGCTGGATCTCGCCGCCGTGCCGGTGTTGCACAACCTGTCGCATCTGCCGGTCGTCGTCGATCCGAGCCATGCGACCGGCGTCGCCAAACTCGTCGAACCGATGACGATGGCGGCGGTGGCGGCGGGATGCGACGGCGTGATGATCGAAGTCCACAACGATCCCGCGCACGCGCTCTGCGACGGGCCCCAGTCGATCCTGCCGGAAAATTTCGACGCGATCGCGCGCCGGAGTCTCATTCTCCGCGAGGCGCTGAAAAAATGAAGACCGTCGGGATCGTCGGCTGCGGATTGATCGGCGGAAGTTTCGCCAAGGCGATCAAGGCGAATCTCGACTGCCGGGTAGTCGGTTTCGACCGCGACGAAAGCGCACTGTGCCTCGCCGAACTTGAAAAGGCGATCGACGGACGCCTCACGGAAAAAAACCTCGCGAAGTGCGACCTTGTTCTCATCGCACTGCCGCCGCAGGGCGTTCTTGATTTTCTGCATCAATACGGAAAATTCATCGGCAAAGGCGCCGTCGTCGTCGATTGCGCCGGAGTCAAACGCCGGATCTGTCCCGAAGCGTGGAAGACCGCCGCGGAAAATGGATTTGTTTTCGTCGGCGGTCATCCGATGGCGGGCAAGGAAAAATCCGGCTTCGGCCGTTCGACGGAAACGCTTTTTTCCGGCGCGTCGATGCTGCTCGCTTTCGAGGGACTGCCCGAACCGGATTTTCTGGAAAAGTTCAAAGCGTTTTTTCTCGCGCTCGGTTTCACCCGCGTCGTGCCGACGACTCCGGAAAAGCACGACCGCATCATCGCCTACACTTCGCAACTGGCGCACGCGCTTTCAGCGAGTTTCGTATGCAGCGCGACCGCCGACGAACATGCCGGGTATTCCGCCGGAAGTTTCCGCGATATGATCCGCGTGGCTTCGGTCGATCCCGGATTATGGAGCGACCTCTTCCTCGACAACGGCGATTTTCTGGCGAAAGAAGTGCGGACGCTCATCAAGAATCTCGCTTCCTTCGCCGACGCGCTCGAAACGAAAGACCGCGACGCGCTCGTCGCGTTGCTTGAAAAAGGCGCCGCGCGCAAAGCGAAAATCGAAAGTCTGCGCACGTTGCGCGCCGCCGCCAAAGGAGAAACGGCGCGATGACGGACTTTGCCATCGGCAGTTGCCGCATTGAAATCGGGACGGGACTTCTTGACGTCCTCGGCGACCGGATCCGCGCTTCGGGCGGAGAAAAATCCCTGCGTTGCGCCGTCGTCACCGATGCGAACGTCGCCGCGCTCCACCTTGAAAAAACGAAACGCTCTTTCGCCCGGGCGGGGATCGGAACCGATGAATTCATCCTCGCGCCGGGGGAAAAATCCAAAACATTTCCCGTTTATATGCAACTGCTTTCCTTTCTCGCGGCATGGCACTTCACGAGAAGCGACGCGATCCTGGCGCTCGGCGGCGGCGTCGTCGGCGATCTCGCCGGTTTCGCGGCATCGACCTTTCTGCGGGGGATGCGTTTCTTTCAGGCGCCGACGACACTGCTGGCGATGATCGACAGCGGGATCGGCGGAAAAACCGCCGTCGATCTGCCGGAAGGGAAAAATCTCTGCGGCACTTTTTATCCGGCGGAAAAGGTTTTCTGCGACGTTTCCGCGCTGGCGACGCTTCCCCGCGACATCTTCGCCGACGGCTCCGCCGAAGCGGTCAAATACGGAGTCATCCGCGATGCGCGCCTTTTCGGGGAAATCGAAGACGGCGCACTCGTTTCCGATGCGGAAAAAACGATCGCGCGATGCGCCGCGATCAAAGCGGAGATCGTCGCCCGCGACCTTTACGACCAGGGCGAAAGACGATTGCTCAATTTCGGCCACACGTTCGGTCACGCGATCGAGATCGCTTCGGATTTCAGCTTTTCCCACGGACGCGCCGTCGCCGTCGGAATGATGGAAATCACCCGGATCGCGGTCCGCCGGAAACTTTGCGGATCCGACGTCGCCGTCCGATTGGAAAAGACCTTGCAAAAAGCGGGGCTCCCGACGGAAAATCCCTATGATCGCGCCGCGCTCGCCGAAATTATGCTCAACGACAAAAAACGCCGCGGCACAACGCTCGAATGGGTCGTGCCGCGCGCGATCGGGCGCGCGGAGCTTTTCCCCGTGGAGATCGGTAATCTGAAAGAATTTTTGTCCTGAATGAAAATCATCACGCCACGGAAAACGATCAACGGCTCCGTCGATGCGCCGCGTTCCAAATCGGCGGCGCACCGCATCCTCATCGCGGCGGCGCTCGCCGATACGCCGACGACCGTCGATCTCGGAAACGATTTCGGCGAGGACGTCGCGGCGACGCTTGATTGTCTGCCCGGCGTCGGGGCGGAAATTTTCCGCGACGGCGGATGCGTACGGGTGCATCCGGCGGGGATATGCCGGGGCGATTTTCCCTGCCGCGAAAGCGGTTCGACGCTCCGTTTCCTTTTGCCCGTCGCCGGAGCGAGGGGAGCGCAAGGCGTATTTTCCGGCGCGGGACGCCTGCCGGAACGGCCGCTCGGCGCCTTGCTCGACGCATTGCAAACCTGCGGCGTCGCCGCTTCGGCGCCGCGGCTTCCGTTGCAACTGCAAGGAACTTTCCGCCCGCCCGAAGAAGTGGTCTTGCCCGGAAACGTCAGCAGTCAATATGTGACGGGATTTCTTTTCGCGCTGGCGGCGGCGGGCGGCGGGCGCATCCGGTTGCGTTCGGCTCTGCAAAGCGCCGGTTACGTCGCACTGACCATCGGCGTTCTGAAAAAATTCGGTGTCGCCGTCGAAACGTCCGCGGATGGATTCCGCGTGTCGGGGAAATTCCGTTCGCCGGGCTTTTGTCGCGTCGAAGGCGACTGGTCCAACGGCGCGGCGTATCTCGCGCTCGGCGCGCTCGCGGGAAAAGTTTCCGTGCGCGGACTCGACCCGCATTCCCCGCAGGGGGACAAACGGATCGTCGAACTGCTCCGCCGCTTCGGCGCGAAGGTCGCTCCCGACGGCGACGTCGTCACGGCGGAAACGGCTGATCTGCACGGCGCGGGCGAAATCGACATCGATCCTTCGATCGATCTTGCCCCCGTACTCGCGGCGGTCGCCGCCAAGGCGCAAGGCAGGACGATCCTCGGCAACGCGGGAAGATTGCGCCTCAAAGAAAGCGACCGGCTGGCGAGCATCGGCACGATGCTGACGGAACTGGGCGCCGATGCCCGTACCGACGGCGACGCGCTCGTCATCGACGGCAAAGGATTCATCCCCGGCGGCGGCACGGTTTCCGGCGCGGGGGATCACCGCATCGTCATGGCGGCGGCGCTCGCCGGGTGCGCCGCGAAAAAAAGCGTTTCGATCGAGGGGGAAGGAGCCGTCGCCAAATCGGCGCCGGATTTTTTCCGTCAACTGGCGGTTTTATCGGGAGAATAAAAGTATGGCGTCCACATTCGGCAAAGCATTGAAATTTTCGATTTTCGGGGAATCCCACGGTCGCGCGATCGGCGGCGTCGCCGACGGTTTCCCGCCGGGGGAAAAAATCGACGAGACCGAACTCGCGCGTTTTCTCGCGCGCCGGAAACCGGGACAAAAAGGCACGACGCCCCGCCGCGAAAGCGACCGCATCGAGATCCTTTCCGGAGTATATCGCGGAAAAACGACCGGGGCACCGTTGGCTCTCCTGATCGAAAACCGCAATACCCGGAGTGCCGATTACGAAGCATTGCAGGACGTGCCGCGCCCCGGACACGCCGATCTCGCGGCGCTGTTGCGCTACGGGGAAAGCGCCGACCGCCGCGGCGGCGGACATTTTTCCGGCAGATTGACGGCTCCGCTCACCGCATTCGGCGGGATCGCGAAACAAATCCTCGAACGCCGTTCCGTTTTCATCGGCGCGCATCTGGCGGCGGCGGGCACGATTTCCGACGCGCCCTTCGACGCCGTTTCGCCGACGCGCGAAGCGTTGCTCGCGCCCGGAGAAAAGAGTTTTCCCGTCCATGATGACGCGGCGGGGACGGCGATGCAGAAAGCGATCTTCTCCGCCGCGAAAGCGGGCGATTCGCTCGGCGGGATCGTCGAATGTTGCGCGCTCGGATTCCCCGAAGGCATCGGAACTCCGATGTTCGACCGGATCGAATGCCGTCTGGCGCAACTCCTTTTCGGGATCCCCGCCGTGCGCGGAGTCGAATTCGGCAACGGCTTCGGCGCGGCGGCGCTTTCGGGTTCCGAAAACAACGATCCTTTCGTCCGGAAAGGGAAAAAAATCGTCACGGCAAGCAACCGCCACGGCGGCGCGCTCGGCGGCATTTCCAGCGGGATGCCGATCCTTTTCCGGGTCGCTTTCAAGCCGACGCCGTCGATCGCGGCGGAGCAGAAAAGCGTCGATCTGCGCACCGGAAAAACGGCAAAACTTTGTGTCGCCGGACGCCACGATCCCTGCGTCGCCGTCCGCGCCGTGCCGGTCGTCGAAGCGGCGGCGGCGTTGGTGTTGCTGGATTTGTTGCTTTCGGAAAAAAAAGTCGTTTTTTGAGGTGTTTATGCGCGAAAACGTCATTTTGATCGGAATGCCCGGTTGCGGCAAGAGCCGTCTGGGCAGACTCGTCGCGAAAAAACTCGGTTTCGATTTCGTCGATCTCGACGAGAAAATCGAAAGCGCCGCCAAGATGCCGATCCCGGAAATTTTCCGGCGTTTCGGCGAAGCGGGATTCCGCCGGCTTGAACGCGAAGCGGTACTCTCGCTTGAAAGCCGCACGCGCACGGTCGTCGGCACGGGCGGAGGAGTCATTCTCGATCCGGAAAACGTCGTGCTGTTGCGGCGCATCGGGTTCGTCTGCCACGTCGAACGGCCGCTTGACGAACTTGCCGTCGGCGGCAAACGGCCGCTGTCGACTTCCCGCGAAGCGCTTCAGCGCCTTTACGAAGAGCGGCGCGACCTCTACAAACACGCGGCGGACGCGACGATCGCCAATTCTTCCGCATTGTCTCCGGCAGAAGTCGCCGACAGGATCATCGGAGCGTTTTATGAAAATTAAAGTCGTCAACGGTCCGAATCTCAATCTGCTCGGCGTCCGCGAGCCGGAAATCTACGGAAAAAAAAGTTACGCCGATCTGGAAAAGACGATCCGCGATTACGCCGCGGCGCACGGTGCGGAAGTGGAAATTTTTCAATCCAACGGCGAAGGCGAGATCGTCGACGCGATCCAGCAATGTCTGGGCCGTTTCGACGGCATCGTCATCAATCCCGCCGCTTATACGCATACGAGCGTGGCGATCCTGGACGCCTTGCGCGCGGTCGCGCTTCCGGCGGTCGAAGTACATCTTTCGGACGTGGACGCGCGGGAAAATTTCCGTCGCGTTTCTTATGCGGGGATGGCGTGCGAAGCGCGTTTCACGGGACAGGGATTCGACGGCTATCTGCGGGCGATCGACTGGCTGCTGGCGAAAACAACGGGAGGGAAACTCACTCCGTCGTGCGGACGGTAAGCGAAAACGTCCGTTCCGGCGGAACTTTTTCCCAGACGCGGCGGTAAACGAATTTCAATTCGCTTTGCCCGGAAAAATCGGCGCGGACAAGAAACGTTTCCGTACCAGCGGCGCCGCAAAGGCCGCGCCGTTCTTCGGGGATGCGGAAGTCGCGGCGCTCGATCTTGCACTGCGTCGGGAGAACTTCCCAGCCGAACCCGGTCGAGGGATTGGAAACGAGTTCGACTTCAAACCGGGCGCCTTTTTGCACGGCGACGGTTTTTCCGGCGTCGTTTTCCGTAAAACGGGGAACCGCCGGAGCCGTGGCGCAACCGGCGAGAAACAAGCAAAATCCGAGCGAAAAAATTTTGTTCATTGCATCACCTCCTGAAAAATATAATCGTCCGCGGAAGATCTTGCAAGCCGGAAAAAGTCCGGAAAAAGCAAAAATCGGGTTTGCTTTTTGGCTGAAGCGGCATTATATTATATCTCACTTTCCGGCAAGTCTCCGTCGTCTAGAGGCCTAGGACATCGGGTTTTCATCCCGGCAACACGGGTTCGACTCCCGTCGGAGATGCCATTTTGGGCGTATAGCTCAGTTGGTTAGAGCGCCGCTTTCACACGGCGGAGGTCACAGATTCGAGTTCTGTTACGCCCACCATCTTTTGAGAGATAAAAAACCGCGCCCGCGGTTTTTTCATCGTCCGGGAAGTTTCTCCGCAAAACGTGCGACCCCCCGCAATCGCCGTTCCGGGAAAACGCATTGCGCCCTTTTGTTATAACGGTAAATTCAAATTCCCTTCGACGAAAGCACAAACATCCTCGAATGCTTCCCTCTGACGTTCCCGTTGCAATGCGTAAAAAAATCCGTGTTCCATCAACGGATAAAGTTTCCATTGGGACGGGATGCCCCATTCCCGATGCCGTTCGGCGATCACGCGGGTATGCTTCGGAAGGAAGAGGTGTTCCAATCCGGCTTCCAAAAAAAAGAGGCGTGGATTCTCCGGACGGATGTAATTGCGCAACGAGAGTTTTTCATAACGTTCCGGACATTGCTCGTAATCGGCGTTGGCGGCACTCCGGTACAATTTCCAGGTCTGGGGCATCATCCCGTCCCACGGCAGTAAATCCACGGGGGTGGCTTGCAACATCCCGCATACCGGTTTCACCCAGTCGTTGACCAATTTCGCCTTTTCGCCGCATTCGCCGGGTTCGGCGCACAGCAACAGCGATGCCAAATGAGCCCCTGCGGAACCGCCGTATACGGCGATTTTCAACGGCCGGTTGCGTTGCTTCAAAAAACTCGTCAACCGGTCATAGGATTCGCGGACGTCGGCCAATTGTTCCAATGCGCCCGGAGCGTCGAGCCGGTAATCGGTACTTGCGCTCATATAACCCCTTTTCGCCAATTCCGCCATAATGACGTGATGCGCCGTCCGCGAACCCGCCCGCCAGCCACCGCCGTGAATAAAAAAAATCACCGTATCCCGAAGCGGGGCTTCCGGCTCGAAAACATCCATAACCCGTCCGGGGACGATTTCCCGATCCAGATAAATGCTGGTAAAAACAAATCCTTCCAATTCTTTGCTGTTCATATGAAATCCATCCTCTTTTTTGGGTCAACGCGACTTTGGGATACCCCCGGAACACTGGTCGGCAAAGTCCTGAATCTCCAACGTTTTGCGGGCGGAAAACAACAATGACACGGTCTCCGGATCCACGGTTTTTCCCTCGACATCGTCCAAAAAACGGCTCAGATAATCCCCTTGATTTACGGCGTCCGGAACGAGAATTTCGCATTGTTTTGCCTGCGCGCGGTAAAGGCGCACTTCGTCTGCGCAGGAAAATTCCACCATCCCCCGCGTTCCCCAAATGTTGAAGCGCCAATACGTCGGCAAACCGAATCCGAAAGAATCCAACGCGGAATAGGAAACGTCGCCGATCACGCCGCATCCATTTTTCAGAGAAAACCCCATCTGCGCCGCGTCCGCGAGGGCCGTTTCCGCCGCAAGCGGCGTCTGCCAGGTACGCGCAAAAACGATGTCCCGGATCGGCGACGCGGTCAGCCACATAATCAAATCCACCGCGTGACCGGCAAGATCGTTGATCGTGCCGCCGTGTTTGCCCGGCTCGAAATACCATCCCGGACGATGCGCGCGATCCAACGGATGCTGACCGTTGAATTGGATTTGCGTGATCTCTCCGAGAGTTCCGGAAGAAATCAGCCGCTTGACCGCGAGGGCGCTTTTCAGATACCGCAATTCGTACATGCAGCCGATTTTCAGTTTCCGGTCGCGTGCCACCGCTTCGATCTCATTGAGCTGGTGTAGCGTTGTGCAAAGCGGCTTGTCCGAAATGATATGTTTTCCCGCCCGCAATGCACGCAAAGCCGTTTCGCCCCGTTTCGCATAGAAATCTCCGATCGCGACGATGTCGCAATCCGTCGAAGCGAGCATTTCCGCAAAATCGCGGTGCGTGATTTTGACTTCCGGATGTCCCGACAGCAAATCCCAATCGGGATCTTCTTCGCATACGGCAACGATTTCCAATCCGGCGGCGACGGCTTTTTTCAGCAACGAAAAAATATGCGCGTGACGCAATCCGGAAAATGCGATTTTCAATCCCATGATCGAACCTCCTTTTTATTGCAGATTCAGCAATTTCAGCGCATTGGTACGCCCGACTTTCAGCAACTCGCTTTCGCTTAAAAAATCGAGCGAACGCAAATAACGCATACACATTTCCATCGTGGCGACCGATGCGACCAGACATTGCCGATCGGGATTATACAATCGTCCGCAAGATTCGAGGACCGCCCGGTTACCCCAGAGACGGTATTCTCCCGGTGCGTTGCCGCAAAGCGAACAGGCATCGCTGGTAACGATGATGCCGTCCGCGCCTTTCACCCGGAAAAACAATCGCACGAGTTCTCCCGGCAGATGATGCCCGTCGGCGATGATCATCGCCGTCATCCGGCTTTCGGCGAGACCGGCAAAAATCGGGTTTTCATGCCGCCCGATTTGATTTGGACAAGCGTTGCCGAGGTGGGTGAGCAACGGCGCTCCCGCATCGGCGGCGCGGCGGACTGCATCATAACCGGCGAGATGATGCCCGACGCTCGGGATGATCCCGAGTTTTTTCGCTTCCGCAATCGCTTCCGCCGAATGCGGTGCGTCGGCAGCAAGCGTCATCATGCGGATGAAACCTTCTCCGATATGATGGCAAAAATGCACGTTTTCCGGAGTACACTCCAAAATCAGGGAGGAATCATGCGCGCCGGGGGCTGTGATCATCGGTCCTTCGAGATGCACGCCGGGGATTTGTCTTTCCAGGCGGTGTTTTTCGACGGCGCGGCGGATCAGCGGCAGATTGCACCGATACAATGCCGCATCCCGGGTAACAAGTGTCGGTAGAAAAACTTCGGTCCCGGCGGCGAAAAGTTCGTCCGCCGCCCGCAGAAAATCCGATTCCGTCAGATCCGGCGCGGAAAAATCGACGCCGCAATGCCCGTTGACCTGCAGATCGACCCATCCGGACTTTTCGTTACACATATTCTCCTTTCAGGCGCGACGACGCCTTTTCGTCAAGAAAAACGAAATAGTTTTTGTGACGCTGCATAATGGATGCCGGAACGCGGTTGGTGACGGGACCTTCCAATGCCAGCGCGACGGCTTGCGCCTTGCGCAGATCGGGAACCGAATTGACGATCACGCGGGCGCGCATGATCTCGCGGCAACTCATCGTAATCGCCGTTTTCGGCACGGCATCCATCGACGGGAACCACCCTTCTCCGCATTGCTGTTTGCGGCATGCTCCGTCGAGGGAGGCGACAAGATACGCTTTGTCCGTTTCGAAATCGGCGGGGGGATCGTTGAACGCGACGTGTCCGTTTTCACCGATCCCGACAAATGCAACGTCGATCACGCACTGTTTGATGATCCGGTCGAGTTCTTCAATAACACGGCAAACGTCCGTCGCATCGCCTTCGATGGGATGGAATTTCCGGACCGGAACGGGCAGACGGTCAAGCATCGTTTTGTGCAGATTCATCCGGAACGACGCGGGATGATCCGCCGGCAGACCGACGTATTCATCAAGATGAAAGGCGTTGACTTTTCCCCAGTCGATGCCGGGCTCGGAAACCAGTGCGTCATAAGTCCGGTTCTGACTCGGCGCACAGGCGAGCACGATGTTGGCTTCGCCACGGTCGCGGATCGCCTCGCGAATGTATTGCGCGCCGACGGCGGCGGCTTTTTTGCCCAGCGATTCCGGATCGCGACTGATCGAAACTTTCATAACATACTCCTTTTCAATAGGAAAATCCGTTTCCGGAAAGCGTCGAAAGATCAACGACGCCTCCGCGTCTTTCGTAAAGTCCGGGATGGCGTTTTTCCAATTCGCGCGACGCTTCCGGATAAAATTGCGGCGCGTTGCATTCCACGCCTTTGATCGTGCCGACGTGCGCCGCCAGCAAAACGTGCGGAATGGTCGCCAACATCGGATTGGTCAAATCCTGCACCATCAATTGCATTCCGTTTTCTTTCGCCCAGCAACCGGAAAGCAACGCCCCCGTCATCGTTTTGCAGACTTTGAGCGCAACGCCCGTCCACCCCAGCGAACGCCCGAGTCTGACGAATTTCCAGTCGTGGGCGCTTTCATCCATAAAAAGCGGTTTCCGCGCGGCGCAACTGTGCACGTCGATGCGGTTGTTGTGCAGATCATAGGGGAAAGGTTGTTCCACATAAAGGATCCGGGCAAAAATTTCCGGTTCCTCTTTTTCAAGCCGGTCGAGGACGGCGTTCACATAAGCCGGAGTACGCACACGGCAGTTGAAGTCGGGTGACAGCGCATCGCACCGGTAACGCAGGGCGATTTTTCCCACGTCGGTCAGGCGGCGGTAATCCCATTCGGCGTCGTCGCCGCGCAACTTGATCTTCAGACATTTCAAGCCGTCGCGCTCAATCCACTTTTCCAACGAAACGGGATAACCGTCGTCGGGCTCATCGCCACATCTTTGCGATTCGAGCAGAAGATCGCGCCCTCCTACGAGATGCCACACCGGCAACACGTCGGGGCGGGGGATCACAAAATAGTCCCGCGGATATTTTCCGGCGAAAGCGGGATCGCCGAAAAAACGGGCGAGATCGCATTTCATCCAGTTGCGGTCATAGGTATCGAATGACGGTTTCCCGACCGCTTTTCCGAATGCATCGTGCAGCGCGACATCAAAAGCGGAAACGCAGATCAGCGCAGCGAGATACGGCATTTTGCATTCGCCGCTGTTGAAATTTTCAAGCAGAAGCGGAAGTTTCCGCGTTAAAAACGCATATCCTGCGGACAGAGGATCTTCGCCCGTCACGACGTATTCCTTTTCGAGCAGACGGCAGAAATCCGCCATTTTTTTTTCACGAAAGGAAAAATCGATGTCCGCCGGCCAAGCCCAGAGAACGGAAAGCGGCGTTTCGCCGATCCCCGTCGCTCCGAATGCTTCAACTTCGGCGTGCGCGAGCAAAATGGAACGGATCGTGCCGCTTCCGAATTTCAGCGGCAACCGCATCGGGACGGAAATAAAGCGAAGCGAATTCATCTTTCAAAATAATGCGGTTTTCCCGTCTTGACGGAATCGTAAATGCCGCAGATGAAATCGACGCACCGGCGCCCTTCCATTGCGTTCAGCAACGGGGGACGCCCCTGCGCGATCGCATCGGCGAGATCTCCGATCTGGACGGAATGTCCGTCACTCCGGATGTTGCGGGGATCACTGCCCCCTGCGGCGGAGACGGCTCCGGCGGCATCGCCGCGGATTTGTCCGTCTTCCGGCTTTTCCCGGTCGAAGACCCAGCGGACGATCTTATCTTCCTCGATGACCGCCGAGCCGCAGTCTCCGACGAATTCGATGCGACGCGGGAAGCCGGGACGGCACGAAGTACTCACTTCGATGGTACCGAAGGAACCGTTGGCAAATTCAACGACAGCGGCGAGGTTGTCTTCGACTTCGATCGCATGGGTCTTGGTCGCGGCGACCGCCCGGACGCATTTTGCGGCGCCGTTGATGTAAAGCATCTGGTCGATGTGGTGGATCGCCTGATTCATCAGGACACCGCCGCCGTCGATCGCCCATGTGCCCCGCCAGTTCGACGAGGCATAATAGGCGTCGTCGCGGAACCAGTGCATCTGTACACTGCAGAAAAGCATTTTCCCGAAACGACCGGAATCCATCGCTTCTTTGACCAGCCGGATCGCCGGCGTGAAACGGGTCTGGAAAACCGGCACGAGAAAAACGTCGTTTTCTTTGCAACACCGGATCAGTTCGTCGCATTTTTCAACAGTGATTTCCAGCGGTTTTTCGCAAAGGATGTGTTTGTGCGCCCTCGCCGCAGGCAACACCGCCAGATGATGCAATCCCGACGGAGTGGCGACCGTAACCGCCTCAACCTCCGGATCGGAAAGAAGTTCCTCCAACGTCGCATAGTCGCGGCAATGGAATTGTCCGGCCCGCTTTTTCGCCGCGTCCCGGCGTTCGTCGAAAAAGCCGCACAGTTTCGCGTTGGCGAGAGAAGCGATGGACTTCGCGTGGAATTCCGCAATCATACCCGCCCCGATGATCCCGAATCCGATTTTTCTCATTTTTCCCTTCCTTTCAGAACACCGGCGTGATGCGCGCCTGCGAAATCGACAGCGTCCTGCCAAGTTCAAGCGATTCGATCGCGCGATTGGCGAGATACGTTGCGCGGAATCCGTCTAATTCCGTACACGGAGTCGGCCCGTCATGAAGGATCGCCTGCACGAAACCGTCCAGCATCGCCCGGTGCCCTTTGTCGGGGAACAAGGGGGCGCTGTTCTCTATTTTTTTCAGATTGTCGCACCCCTTCACCCGCGCCCGGTAAGCGGCGAGATAATCGTCCAGCCCTTTTACGGCAGGACCATATTGGAGCGGAAAATATTCGGACGCACAGTCCGGGATCCCGTAGTAATCGTTTTCGACGAAAAAAAGCGAGCGAAAAAGCGCCGCATTATGCGTCACTTCGTACTGTTCCTTGGGATAATCAAACGTGCCGCCGCAACTGAAATCGAGCGTCATCGACGCTCCGGTATCGAATTTCAGATGGATCCCGTGCGAAAACCTGCTGGATCCCCACGCTGTAATCTCGACCGGAACGGCGGGAGAAAAAAACCAGCAGGCGAGATCAAGCCAATGCACACTCTCCCCGATGATGAGCCCGCCTCCTTTAAGCGGATTCATATGAATCGTCGAATACGAGGAACTTTCATCCTGGATGCGGACGATCAGATGGGGATCGTTTTCCTCGGGCAACACGTCGCGCCATCCCTTTTCGATGTAACGCCACGGATTATGCCGCGGATGCGCGGACTGGTCGAGATAATGACTGCGCAACGCTTGCATCGCCGGCGCCATCCGGCGATTGAGATCGACGCAAAATTTGATACCGCTACGGCGGACGATTTCGATGATCCGGTATCCTTCCGCATCGTCGAGCGCCATCGGCTTTTCGCAGAAAACGTGCTTCCCCGCTGCCGCCGCCGCGCGCACAATCGGCAAATGTGCATCGTGACTGGTCGCCACTTTGATGAAATCGACTTCGGGATCGGCGACGATCTCCTCGATCCGGTCCGTAGCACGCCCGACCCCGAAATGGCGCGCCGCACGTTGCGCGCCTTCGCGGTCGATGTCGCACAGCCATTTGAGCGAAACGTCCGGATGATCGAGCAAATTGGGAATATCCTGCGCCCAGGCGAACTTGCCGCATCCGATTTGAGCGGCGGTCAATTTGGCACTCATAAAAATGCTCCTTTTTTTCGTTGCTTCCCTCTTGCATTTCTAATATATCACGATATCTTAATAAAAAAATGCGAAAAAATGCCTTTTTTATCCGTATTTGCACCGCTTCCGCTTTTTGAAAACATTTCCGGGAACGAGGAAAAATGATCGAATTGTGTTATTGGGGATACGCATCCGGCGGCGAAGGACATCGTGTCGCATCTCACGCGCACGACTATCTCCAATCTGAATTCGTCGTTTCCGGAAAATGCGATGTCACGGCGGACGGAAAGATTTTCCCGTTGAAAACCGGAGACATACTCTTTCTCGCCCCCGGAGTCGTACACTCATTGCATTACCGGTCCGATTTTCTCGCCTACACGTTCAAATTCCGAAGCGATCTCATCGGTTTTGAGAAAATCCTGCACCTTTCCGGCGGCGGATTCGCCACCGGCGCGCAAAAAGCGGTCGAAGCGGTTTTTCAGACGACGTTTCCCTCACGCTTTTTCGGCGTTTCGGAAGGAGCGGTCATCCTGCGCGAGGACCGTTATCAGTATTTGATGGAAGGACTCCTTGAAGGCATCCTGCGGCATCTTTCGGCGGAAAAAGACAAACTCACGGGACCGCTGGCGCATTTCAGGGAAATTCTTTCCGGACCCGGCGGACATTCTTTTTCCGTGGCGGAAGCCGCAGAAAAATGCGGCTGCTCCCGCAATCGCTTTTCGTTGCTGGTCAAACGCTGGAGCGGGCAGACCGCAAAAGATTTTCTGACCCGCCTCCGTGTCGAAGATGCCATACGTTTTTTGCGTTTTTCTGATCTGAACGTCGGAGAAATTTCCCGCCGTTTAGGATTTTCGAGCCCGTTTCATTTTTCCGATTTTTTCAAAAGGGAAACGGGACTTTCGCCGCTTCACTACCGTCGGAAGTACTTCTCTCCTGAAAAGGAAAGGTGACCTTTTCGCGCCCGCCGCGGTGCGCTTTTCCGCAAAAAGAGTTGCGTTTTGCCCCTTTCCGATGTATATTATGTCCAAATAGATATAAAAAGAGCATTTTCGGAAAGGATTCGGCTATGGATACGGCGGAAAAAATCAAAATCGGCGTCATCGGCGTCGGCGCTCTGGGACATCACCACGCACGGCTCTACGCCGCCAACCCCGGCGCGGAAGTCGTCGGGGTTTTCGACGTGCAGAGCGCGACCGCGGAAGCCGTCGGCAGGGAATACGGTCTGCCGGTCTATGCCGACTGGCGGCAACTCGCGGAAAAATGCGACGCATTGAGCGTCGCCGTGCCCGCCAATTACCATATGCAGGCGACCTTGCCTCTCCTCGAAATGGGGAAACACGTCCTCGTCGAAAAACCCATCGCCTCGACGATCGAAGAAGCGCAAAAAATGGTCGAAACGGCAAAAAAATACAACGTCATCCTCGGCGTCGGCCACGTCGAACGCTTCAATCCGGCAATGGATTTCATACGCAAGTACAATGAACCGCCCCGCTTCATCGAAGCCCACCGCCTGGCAACCTATCCCCCGGCACGTCCGGGATTGCCTCGGCGCGGTACCGAAGTGAGCGTAATCGTCGATCTGATGATCCACGACATCGACCTGATGCTGACGATGGTCGATTCGGAAGTCGAACACCTCGACGTCGTCGGCATCCCCGTTTTGAGCAAGACCGAAGACATCGTCAACGCGCGCATCAAATTCAAAAACGGCACGGTCGCCCAACTGACCGCGAGCCGCGTCAGCCAGGAACCGTTGCGCCGCTTCCGGGTCTTTCAGGAAGACTGCTACATCTCGATGGATTACAGCAAGCGTTTCGCGATGGTCATCAAACGCAACAAACTCGGCGTCGCCCGCAAAGACGTGGTGCTCGACGAAAAAAACGCGCTCGAAGAGGAACTCGACGATTTCCTCGCCGCCGTGCGGCGTTCCCGTGAAACCGGCGTACTGGCTTCCCCGCGCGTGCCCGGTGAACAGGGGTTGAAGGCGCTGGAACTTGCGATCGCCATCGAAACCGAAGCGCGCCGTTACAACGCTTCCTACGGTTATTATCAAAAGGAAATGTGAGTTTTCACGATGGCGCCGCAACGTTTTTTTGCCGGCGGGAAAATCAATCTTTTCCTGAAAACCGAACGGTTGCGCGCCGACGGGTTTCACGACATTTCGACGCTTTTTCTGCCCTTTTCCCGTCCGGCGGACATCCTGACGGTCGAATGGGAAGCGCCCCTCGGCATACACGTCACGGCGTCTTCCCCCGACGTCCCCGAAGGGAAAGACAATCTCGTTTATCGCGCCGCGATGCGTTACGCCGAAGCGGCGGGCATCGCTCCGAATTGGTCGATCCATATTGAAAAACATCTTCCGGTCGCGGCGGGCGTCGGCGGCGGCAGCGCCGATGCCGGATGCATCCTCGCCGCGCTGGAAAAACGCTATACCCGGCTCGGCGGGGACGCGCTTTTTAAAATCGCCGCTTCGGTTTGGATGTTCCCTTTTTCCTCGCCGGAGAGCCCCGGGCGGCGTCGGGACGCGGCGAGATCCTCCGCCCCGTGGAAAAATTCCCCTTCCCGCCGATCGTACTCGTTTTTCCGGGATTTCCGGTAACCGCGAAATGGGCTTACGCGCAGATCACCCCCGAACTCCGCCGCGGCGCCGCAGCCGATGCGGCGGACAAACTCGCCGGTGCGCTCGCCGCGCGGGATTACGCGCGCGCCGCCGCGATGTTGCACAACGATCTGGAATATGCCCTTTTCGATAAATTTCCGCTTCTGGAAATCCTGCGTTCCGGACTGCTTGCTTCCGGCGCGCTGCGCGTTGTCGTTTCCGGCAGCGGCAGTTCTCTTTTCGCATTGATGCCAAATCACGAGACCGCGGAACGCGCCGCCGCCGGATTCGACGGAAAAGACGGCTGCCGCGCCTGGCACCTCGGAGGCGGAAAATGAAACGGGCGCTGTTTCTCGATCGCGACGGCGTCATCATCCGTCAAAAACCTTACCTGCATTCGCCCGATCAGGTCGAACTGGAAAACGGCGTCGCCGCAGGGCTCCGGGAATTCCGCGCGGCGGGGTTTCTCATCGTCGCGGTCACCAACCAATCGGGCGTCGCCCGCGGTCTTTTTACGCTCGCCGACGTCGAAAAAGTCCACCGCCGGATCGAAGAACTTCTGGCGGCGGAAGACGCTTCGATCGATGCGTTTTACATTTGCCCCCATCATCCCGATTTCGGGTCGCCGTGCGACTGCCGCAAACCGGCTCCGGGGCTTTTACTGCAAGCGGCGCGCGAACTCGACATTGATCTTGAAGCGTCCGTGATGTGCGGCGACAAACTCGGCGATCTTGAAGCGGGAAAAAACGCCGGCTGTCCCGCCTGTATACTGCTGCGAACCGGATACGGACGCGACGAAGAAGCAAACGTGCGCGTGGCGGGATTTTCCGCCGTCTGCGACGATTTCCCCGCACTGACGCATTTTTTGCTCGGCGGTCATCCGTCGCGCGGAAGATGATTTTCTTCACGTTCCGCACCTTGTAAAAAAAAGGCCGTTCCGCTATATTATACGACAAGGATTGTTTTCTTTACACAAGGAGTTGAACAAAATGGCTGATCTCGACGATCTGGTAATGGCGGCGGGCGAAACGCCGGACAAGACGAATCTCGTCGCGCTGACTCAGGCGCTGAAGGAAAATCCCTTTTCGGAGGCGACGGCGGAAAAACTTTCAGTCCTCTGGGAAGCGTGGGAAAACACCGCCCTTTCCAAGGATATGGGCGATTTCATCCGCTTCGCGGCGGAACGTTTCGCGACCGATCCCGGTGCGCTTTTCCGCAAAAAATTCTGCGACACCGCGCGGATGATCCTGCCGCGCGACCTCGCCCATAATCCGATCATGCGGTCGCTGGGCATCCGCAACGAACATATGCCGGTCGCGGAAATCGCCGCGCGGCTGACGCGGCTCCTCGTGTTGCAGGTCGGCGGCGTCATCTTTCTGCCGTCGACGGCGCGTTGGGGCGCCGTCACCGCGATCGACGCCGTCAACGGCGCGGTCGGCATCGGGCCTTTCCGCGGGAACGGCGGCGCGCTTTCCACGCCGCTGGACATCGTGCTGGGCGAAGCGGTCATTTTCAGCGCCGACGAAGACCTCAAAAACCTGATGGAATCTTCCACCGCTCCGGTGGCTTCGACGCGCTTCCGCGACATCGTCGGGCGCCGCGCCAAACTGCCGGTTTCCGACAAGGAAATGCGGTCGATGGCGCTCGCCGGATCCGCGAAGAAAATGACGGAAGATGCTTTCAACGCCTGGTGGAATTCGACCGCCGCCGCGCAGGCGGCGGCGCAACGCCGCGGTTGCGAAGGACGCAATCTTCAGGAAATGGCCCTGCTCCTCGCCGACGAAGAGAAAAAACCCTTTGCGGAAGACGAATACCGCGCGTTCGCCGCGTTTTTCACCCGGCTCAAACCGGAAATCGCCCGGCGCGAAGTGAAAACGCTCGCGTCGATCATCGCGGAAATGATCGGCCGTTCCGAAACCGCCGCGTTCAAGGAAACGCTGGCGCCGCTCACCGGCAAAGCGGTCTTCTGGCCCGCGACGCCCGATGCCGTGCAACTGGACGATCTGGTCATCTGGGGCGAACTGCCCGCCAAAACGCTGACCAACCTCGGCAAAGCGACGGCGGCGACATTCGGGCGCGAATATCTCACCGCGCTGATGACGCATCTGCCGCTCAAAGCGCTCAACGCGTTCGGCGAATTGATCGATCCCGCCGCGCTGGCGGACGCCGTTGCCGCGCAACACTTCTGCAGCGCCGACGTCCTCTGCTGGATCTGGAAAAACCGCAAAAAAGCGACTCCGCAACTTCTGGAAATGCTCAACATCGAAACCGTCGTGCGGGTACTCGGCGCCGGAAATCTGCCCAAGGAATGGGGCGCCGCGATGCGCGAATTGCGCCAATATCTGATGGACAACGCCGATTTCCAGAAATCGCTGATCGGCAGAGCGGCGGGCGACGCCAAAATGTTCACGGCGACGCTCTGCGGCGCGCTCTTCCTTTCCGCAGGCGAACGCCAGAGTCTGCTGGTCAAACTTTCACGCGTTTCCTCGCTTTTGCAGGACGCGCTCGAAGGCGGCGACGCCAACCGGATCCTTTCCGCCGGCATCGGCGGCAAGAAAAACGCCGAGATCAAAGCTCCGGCGGTCGACGAACCCTTTTTCACCAGCGTCAAGTCGCATCACCGGCTCATCCGGGAATTCGAGGACCTCATCAACGTGCAGATCCCCGAAAACCGCGAAGCGCTCAAGACCGCCCGCGCGCACGGCGATTTCCGCGAAAACGCCGAATTCGACGCCGCCAAGGAACGGCGCAATCAGCTTTCCCGCCGCCGCTCCGAACTGGAACGCGATCTCGCCCAGATCCAGCCGATCATCATGAGCGGCATCACGGTCGGCGATCAGGCGGTCATCGGTTCGGAAATCGACCTGGTTTACTCCGACGGCGAAAAGGAAAACTGTTATCTGCTCGGCGCCTGGGACGGCGATCCCGAACGGCGGATGCTCAGTTACCGCACCCGCCTCGGCGGCGCGCTCCTCAACCGGCGCGTCGGCGAAACCGTCGATCTCGGCAACCGCAAATGCACCCTCGCGGCGGTGCGCGCGCTCCCGAAAGAACTGGCGGCGGAGCTGGACGATTGATCTTCCGCCGGAAAATCCCCCCTTATTTTCCGGCGGACATCCTCCATCGGGAAAGGGCGGAGCGTTATCGACGCGTGCGGAACGCGCCGACCGTCGACCGCGACGGCGTCGGCGACTGCCGGGTCGTCCGCAAAAAAATCGCTTCCCGCGGCGGCGGAATGAAAAGACAACTGCTTTTTCTCGCGGATCTGCAGTACAACGGCGATGCAAAAGGCCGTCGGCGCGTCGCGGCGCTCCGCGATTTCCTCCGCCGCGAAAAAATTTCGGGGATCGTCATCAGCGGCGATGCCGTCGGAGACGCCGTCCGGCTGCCGGAATTTTCCCCGTTTCTGGCGGAATGGTCGCGCGAAGTCGATTTCGCCGTCGCTTCGCCGGGGAACTGGGAACAGGGCAAAAGTTGGCTTTCCGTCGATTTTTGGAAACGCCTTTACGCCGAAGGGGGCTTCGACTATCTCGTCAACGAAGGGAAATCGTACGACGGCATTTTTATCGCCGGAGTCGCCAGCGCCAACCGGGGGATCCCCCGGAGCGTCGCCGTCCCGCCCGAAGCGGAAACGGCGATTTTGCTCGCGCACAGCGCCGACGACGTGATCTATCTCGACGAAAACGACGCGCTCGCGGATTACCGGACGGCGCTTTGCGGCCATTTCCACGGCGGGCAAATGCGATTGCCGTTTTTCGGAGCGTTGTACATACCGAGTTTTTACGGACGCCGTTTCGATCAGGGCGTTTTCCGCCGCGACGGCGCGGCACCGGAAATTTTCGTCACGCGCGGCGCGGGCGAACTGTCCTGTCCGCGGCGGTTTTTCTGCCGCCGCGAGATCGCCGTTCTTGAAATCGGGTGAATCATGAAAAAGGAAATTTTCTGCCGCACCGAAAAACTCCTCGGCGCCGCCGCGATGGAAAAACTGGAAAAATGCGCCGTATTGCTCTTGGGCGTCGGCGGCGTCGGCGGTTATGCCGCGGAATTTCTCGTGCGTTCCGGCATCGGACACATCACCTTTGTCGACGGAGACGTCGTCGAGGAAAGCAATTGCAACCGGCAGATCGTCGCGCTCGTTTCGACGCTCGGCAAAAACAAGGCCGCCGTCATGGCGGAACGTGCGGGAAAAATCAATCCGCAAGGCGTCTTCACGGCGGTCCCGCGCCGGATCCCCGCCGGGGGAGCCGCCGCGCTCTTCGACCGCGCCTGGGACCTCGTCGTCGATTGCATCGACGACACGCAAGTCAAAGTTGAAGTGATCGAAGAGGCGTTAAAACGGGACATCCCCGTCGTATCTTCGATGGGCGCGGCGGGGAAACTTGATCCGACGAAAATCGAACGCGCCGACATTTCCGCGACGAAAAATTGTCCGCTCGCCCGCGCGGTGCGGCGCCGATTGAAAGAAAGAGGCATCCGGTCCGGCGTTTCCGCCGTTTTTTCCGCGGAAAAAAGCGTGCCGCGTACCCCGGGCGACGCTTCGTTGCCGGGAACTTGCGCCGCCGTCGTCGCCGCATTCGGAGCCGCCGTCGCCGCCGAAGCGCTGAAATTGCTGTTGGAGGAAAGTTGAAATGCAAATCATCCGGACTTTTTTGTTCGCCGCCGCTTTGTGTGCGGCAGGATGCCGGCATACGGAGAAAAAAACGATGAAAAATCTTTCCGAGATCGACCGCAATATGGCGGTCGCCGAAGCGACAGAAAATCTCCGTTGGCTCGATGCCGACGCCCCGCCGATGCGTTTGAGCGGGATGGCCTTCCGCAAGGCCGGAGAAAAATTTTTCCGTGTTCCGCAACAGGGACTGCCGCCCGACGTGATGTACCTCGGCCGATGCACCGCCGGAGTCCAACTCGCATTCAAAACCGATTCGACTAAAATTTCCGTGCGCGTCACGCTCGATCCCCCGATACAGATGGATCATATGGCATCGACGGGAAGTTGCGGGTTCGACCTTTATTGCGGCACGCCGGGAGCGCGGCGTTACTTCGGGTGCGCCCGCTTTGCCGTATCGCGCGAAAAACCGGACTATACGGCGGAGATCGTCGGCGGGATGAAAAAGGAAATGCGGGAATACCTCGTCAATTTCCCGCTTTACAGCGGCATCAAAAGTTTTGAACTCGGGCTTGATTCCGATGCAAAAGTGGAAGCGCCGTCGCCTTGGAGTTGCGACCGCCCGATCGTCTGGTACGGCACATCGATCACTCAGGGCGGATGCGCGAGCCGTCCGGGAATGGCGGCGACCAATATTTTGAGCCGGAAATGGAACCGCCCGATCCTCAATTTCGGTTTTTCGGGTAGCGGCAAAGGGGAGCATTCCGTCGCCGGAATGCTTGCCGAAATTCAAACGCCTGCAATGTATATCCTTGATTATGAAGCCAATGCGAAACTTCCGCTTTTGCAGAAAACGCTCGACGGCGTGATCGGCACGCTCCGCGCGAAACATCCGGAAGTTCCCATCGTTGTCTTGAGCCGTTCGATCCACTGCAAGGATTTTTATCTTGCTCTCGATACCGATGCCGCCCGTGATTTTCAGCGGGAAACCGTGGAACGCCGCCGCGCTTCCGGAGATGAAAATATTTATTTCATCAATGGTTCGCCGGAAATTCCGGGGACGGATGAATGGACGGTGGACGGCATCCATCTGACGGACAACGGCTTTGCCCGTCAGGCGGAATATCTGGCGCCGCAATTGGAAAAAATCCTGCAGGAGAAAAAATAATGCGATCCCCGGAAAAACTTTACTGTTTCGGCGTCGAAGTACGTTACAGCCCGCTTCCGGGTGACGAACTTTTCGCGGCGCTGGGATTCGATTTCAGCAGTTACGAAGATCTGGAAAATCACACGTTCCGCCATACCGTTTACGCGGCAGACGAAACGGAGCGCGCGCAGAAATGCGCCGCTTTCGAGCGCGCCGCCGCAGTATGGAAACGCGATCTCGGCGTCGAACTCGGCGAAACGCAATTTTTCGTCCTCGACCGCGAAGACTGGTCGGAAGCATGGAAAAAGTATTTTCATCCGATCGAAATTTCCGAACGGCTTCTGGTTTGTCCTTCGTGGCTCGACGCCGCGCGCCGCCCCGGGCAAAAGATCCTGACCATCGACCCCGGCATGAGTTTCGGCACCGGTCAGCACGCGACGACGCTTTATTGTCTGCAATGCATCGACCGTCTGGCGGCGACGGAAAAAATCACTTCGATGCTCGACGCCGGATGCGGGTCGGGCATCCTGAGCATCGCCGGAGCGTTGTCCGGAATCGAAAACGTGGACGCTTTCGACCTCGATCCCGATGCGGTGCGCATCGCGCGGGAAAACCTTGCGATCAACAAAATATCCGGCGTTTTTCCGGAAGTCGGCGACGCCGCCGTCTATCCCGGCCGCACGGAAAAATACGATCTCGTCTGCGCGAACATTCTGGGGCATCTGCTCGTCAAATTCCGGTACAACATCGCCCGCTGGGTCGGCGACGGGAAACATCTCGTCCTCGCCGGTATCCTCGAACGCGAATTCGACGAAGTTTCGGCGGCGTTCCGTGAACTCGGTTTCGTTGAAACGGAACGCAACACGCTCCGCGAATGGACGGGCGGATACTTCCGCAAAACGGGAAAATAAACGATGCTCGAAATCAGAAATCTTACCCGGCGCTTCGGAAAAAAGACCGTCCTTGACGGCATTTCCTTTTCCGTGCCGGAAAACACGGTCTGGGGCATCGTCGGCGCCAACGGCGCGGGCAAAACGACCTTGTTGCGCACCGTTTCCGGACTCGACGAAGCCGACGGCGGCGATGTCCTGTGGCGGGGGAAATCCCTGCTGATGCGGCGCGATCTGCCGCTCGACACGGCGGCGCTGATGCCGGACCGTCTTGCGGATGCGCCCGATCTGACGGTCGCGGAATACCTTGATTTCTACGCGCGCGCGGAGTTTTCCGATGCACACGCCGCCGAAACGGCGGAAAAAAACGCGCGTATTTGCGGCGGCGTCCAGGACGAATGGAACGACCTTTTTCTCGCGGATTTATCGCGCGGGATGAAACAGCGCGTATCGCTGGCGCGCATGCTGATCCTTTCGCCCGCCGTACTGCTTTTCGACGAACCGGGGGCGGGACTCGACCCGCATGCGCTCGCCGATCTGCGCGCGCTTTTGCCGCGGCTCGCATCCGAAGGACACACCGTCGTCGTTTCGTCGCATTTGCTCGGGGAACTTTCCGAAATCGCCGACGGCGCAACCTTTCTGGAAAACGGCGCGGTCGTCTGTTCGGGACGGAAAGAGGATCTTTTTGAAAAATACACCGTCCGGAATATGGAAGCGCTGTATTTGAAGATCATGCGAAAGGGGTTTTAGATGTACGCCGTTTTCCGCAAAGAACTTCTGCAGATCCGGCATCATACGCATCTGCGCGTCTATTTCGCGATGCTGGTGCTTGCCGACGCGGCGCTGGTGCTTTGCGAGATCCGGTATCCGGGGGGATTTCCGTGGCTTCGGGCGGCTTTCCGCGCGGCGCTTTTTTTCGGGATCTTCACGCTCGTCGCCCTTTTCAGCATCCGCTGGGCGCGCGAACGCAACGATATTTCGATCGACCCCGTGCTGACGACGCGCCTCGCCCCGCACCGGATCCTCGCCGGAAAATTCGCCGCGCTTTTTTTGATCGCGGCGGCGCTTTCGCTCGCCGGGAGCGCGATCGATTTCCGGACGGCGGCGACATCCGCGTATTGGGAAAATCTTTTGCTCGAAACCGGACGCTGGGGCGTGTTGACGGCGTTCGTACTCGCTTTCGGCGCTTTCCGGAAAAAAAATCCGGCGCACGCGGCGTTGAGCGGAGCGGCGGCGCTTTTGCTCGCGCTGATCCTGCTCGTTGCGGCGGCGGGGCGCGACGTTTTCGCGCTTCTTCTGCCGCGTTTCGCGGAAGCGGGCGCCTTTGACCGGCTTTTCCCCGCGGAGATCTGGCTCACGGCGTTCGGACTTCTCGTCGCCGATGCGGGACTCGCGAAAAAAAGTTCCGACCGGATGGCGAAACTGCACGGATTTTTCATCGTTTCGGCGCTCGCATCGCCGCTCTGGCTGTGGAAAACGACCGGCGCGTTTTCCGCGGGGACGTTCCGCGCGTGTTTCGCCGCCGCCGCGCTGATCTTTCTTTACGCCTCGCTCGTCGAAAGGAGACGGCGGACGCCTCTGCAGCGGAACGTCCCCGCTTTTCCCTTCCTTGCAACGGGAAGTTTTCCCGCCTGGTGCTGGAGTGCCGTTTTCACCGCGGCGGCTTTTTTCACGGCGCCGGCCCCGGCGGCGCGGCTCGCCGATCTCTCAAACTGGACGCTTTCCGGATTTTACATCGCGCTCGCGCGGATTTTTTCCCGCAGGCACACCGTCGTCGCTTTCGGGATCGTCGTCCTGCTCTGCAATCTGCCGGCGCTTTTCGCGGAACGTCTGCCGTTTCTGGCGGCGTTGTCGGCGGACGGCACGTCCGTACATGATTCTTATTTCCGCGCAGGGATCCTTTTCGCCGCATCGATCATTTTGCGCATTCCGGAATTCGCCGCCTTTTTCCGGCGCGAGAAAATTTGACTTTCGCGCCGGCACGCGCTATATTATAACGTTATTCAGGTGTTTCTGGAACCTCGATCCCGGACAAGTCCGGCATCGATGGCGGCGCCGAACGCGCCGCCGGTACCGTGAGGTTTCCGCCCGGCAAAGGAGCGCGCCGCGAAAAAAGCGCGTTTTCTTTCCTTTCCGGACGTCCGCCCTCCGGCACCGCTTCCACAAACGGAAAAAAGGCAACGGCACGAGGGATTTTTATGGAAATGGAAGAAGCCAAACACATCCGCATCTATTCCGGTACGGCGCACCCCGAATTGTCCCGGCAGATCGCCGAATATCTCGGCGAAGAACTGGGCAAAGTCCACATCACCCACTTCCCCGACGGCGAAATTTTCGCGCAGTTCGAGGAAAACGTCCGCCGTGCCGACGCCTTTCTGATCCAGCCGACCTGCAACAAGCCCAATGACAATCTGATGGAATTGCTCATCATGATCGACGCCGCGCGCCGCGCCAGCGCGGCGCGCATCACCGCGGTGCTGCCTTACTTCGGTTACGCGCGGCAGGACCGCAAGGACAAACCCCGGGTGCCGATCACGGCGAAACTCGTCGCCAATTTGCTCACCTGCGCCGGCGCCGACCGCGTGCTGACCGTCGATCTCCACGCCCAGCAGATCCAGGGCTTTTTCGACATCCCGGTGGATCACCTCTACTGCCGCCCCGTGCTGGTGCCCTATCTGAAACAACTCATCGGCGACAACGGCGTCGTCGTCGCGCCCGATTCGGGCAGCGCCAAAATGGCGATGATGTACGGCGATATGCTTGAAGCCGGTTTCGCGGTCGTCACCAAACGGCGCATCAACGCGACGACCGTCGCGTCGAGCCACCTCGTCGGCGAAGTGAAAGACCGCGTCTGCGTCATCACCGACGATTTGACCAGCACCGCCGGCACGCTCTGCGCCGCCGCCAAGATCCTCAAAGAACACGGCGCCGCCAAAGTCTACGCGGCGGTCTCGCATTGCCTGCTCAACGAAAAGGGGCGCGAAAAACTTCTGGCGACGCCCGAGATCGAGCAACTCATAACCACCGACGCGGTCCCCGTCACGGAAACGCTCGACGGCAAGATCAAAGTCGTGAGCGTCGCGCCGCTCCTCGGCGAAGCGATCCGGCGCATCCACGACGGCAAATCCATTTCCTCGTTGTTTTACATCAAGCATTGAGTTTGATGCTCGCATAGAACCAAACCACGACTTTTGCTTACAAAACCATAACGAAAGGGAATCAATGAGCAACGAAAGTCACAAAATCGCGGTGCTGAAGCGCGATGCGTTCGGAAACAACGCGTCCCGCCGGCTCCGTCGTGCCGGATCGATTCCGGCGGTCGTCTACGGCCGGGGCAAGGCGGCTCGCGCCTACTCGGTCAATGCGGATGAATGGAAAAGCTTTTCGCAGCACGGCGCCCAGCTCGTCACGCTCCTCGACGGAGCCGCCGAGATCCCCGCGCTCGTCCGCGAAGTCCAGTACAATCATTTGAAAAACTACGTCGTCCACATTGATTTCCAGGAAATCGACCTCAATGCGGAAATCGCTTCCAAAGTCCCGGTGCACGCGCACGGCGAATCCTACGGCGCGGCCCACGGCGGTCTTTTGGAACAGGACCTCTTCGAACTCGAAGTCGTCTGCCGCCCGCAGGATCTGCCGGAAGCCGTCCGCGTCGACGTCACGAAACTCAACATCGGCGACTCGCTCACGGTCGCGGATCTCGTCCTGCCGCAGGGCGTCCGTTGCGAACTGGACCCCGAAACGCTGGTCTTCCACGTGATCCTGCCGCGCGAAGAAGCCGAACCGGAAGCGTCTGCCGAGGGCGCCGCCGCGGAGCCCGAAGCGATCAACGAAAAGAAGGCCGAAGCGCGCGCCGCCGAAAAGGAAAATCAGAAGGAGAACAAATAGTCCGCTATGACCGGATCGCGTGACGGAATGGACCCGATCATTTTGATCGTCGGCCTCGGGAACCCCGGGGACGAATACCGTTCGAGCCGTCACAACTGCGGATTCATGGTCGTCGAAAAACTTCTCGCGGGATTTCCCGCCGGGCGTTTTGAGGAAAAGGCAATGGCGCAAAGCCGGGTTTTCAGCGGGAAATACCGCGGCAGGGAACTGACGTTGCAAATGCCTTTGACCTATATGAATTTAAGCGGTGAAGCGGTCGGGCCGCTGTGCAGAAAGTTGCAAATCAAACCGGAAAACGTGCTGGTCGTCGTCGACGATATGGATCTGCCCCTCGGACGGCTTCGTCTGCGGCGCAGCGGCGCTTCCGGCGGACACAACGGACTCAAATCGATCATCGGAGAACTGGGCGGCGAAAATTTCAATCGTCTGCGGCTGGGTATCGGCCGGCCGGAAAAAAGAGGCGAAGTCGATTTCGTGCTTTCCGGTTGTGAAGGCGAAGAAAAAAAACTTTTCGACGCCATGATCGAACGGGCGGTTCAGGCGGTGCAATATGTTTTGAAAGCGGGAATGGCGGCGGCGATGAATTCCTTCAACGCCGCGCCGGAACCGGAAACGGAAAAACAACCCTAAAAAAGAGAGGTTTATTTTGAAAAAATACGAGGCAGTTTTCATTCTGGACATCCGCAAAACGGATGACGACGGCGCGGCGTTCTGCAAGGAATTCGCCGATCTCGTGAAAAATCTGGGCGGCGTTCTCGGAGAAAGCACTCCGATGGGTCGCAAACAATTCACCTATCCGATCGACAAACGCCGGGCGGGACTTTATTTCGATTTCGTTTTCGAGATCGAGACTTCCGGTGTCAAGGCGATCAAGGACAAGTACCGGCTCGACGAACGCGTGCTTCGCAATATGATCCTCGCTTTCGACCGTCCGGACAATCCGGTCACCGCCAAACTCGGCGACGAGTAACGGTCCGGTACGGTACGGGAAAAAGCGACCACGACAACCGATTTTTACGGGAGATTTTACAATGGCGACCTTGAACAAAGTTTTTTTGCTGGGCAATCTCACCCGTGATCCCGATTTGCGCGGTTTGCCCAGCGGGCAAAACGTCTGCGAACTGCGCATGGCGGTCGGCCGGCGCTATCAGAACAGCAGCGGCCAGGAAGTCGATGAAACCTGTTTCGTCGACGTCGTCGTCTGGGGCCGCACCGCCGCCAATTGCAAACAGTTTCTGAGCAAGGGGTCCCAGGTGATGGTCGAAGGACGCTTGCAACTCGACCAGTGGGAAGACCGCAACGGCGGCGGACAGCGTTCGCGGTTGCGGGTCGTGGCGGAGCAAGTCCAATTCATGAGCCGCCGCAATCCCGACGGCGCCGCGCCCGGCGCCGCCCCCGCGGAAGCCCCCGCTCCGAGCGCCGATCCCTATACCCGTTCGGTGCGTCCGACGCCTCCGGCGGCGATGCCGCCGATGCCTCCCGCGACGCCCGACGCGCCGCCGGAAGACGATATTCCGTTTTAAAGAAAAATTCAACCGAAAGGATATGTAATTATGCAAGGACCGAAAAGACAGGGCCGCCGTCGCAGCGCGGCGAAACCGAAAATTTGCCGCTTCTGCGAAGCAAAAGTCAACTACATCGACTTCAAAGACGCCGAAACGCTGATGAAGTTCCAGACCGAAAAAGGCAAGATCATGCCCCGCCGCATCACCGGCAACTGTCTGGACCACCAGAAAATGCTTGCCTCCGCCATCAAACGCGCCCGCATCATCGCGCTGGTTTACTAAGGAGCTTCGGAATTTTATGGCTAACGTAACGTTGATTCTGCTCGATGACGTGGAAAACCTCGGCCTCGCCGGCGATAAAGTCCACGTCGCGCCGGGTTATGCCCGCAATTATCTTCTCCCCCGCGGTCTCGCCGCCAAGGCGACCGCCGGCACGCTCCGCCAGATCGAGAGCCGCAAGGCGCTGATCGCCCAGCGCCGCGCCGACGAACTGGCGAAAGCCAAGGACACCGCCGCGAAACTCGCGGACGTTTCGATCACGATCGCGATGCAGGCGACCGAAGACGATCAGCTTTTCGGCTCGGTCACGCCCCGTATGATCGCCGAAGAACTCGCCCGCCAGGAAATCAAAGTCGACCACAACCGCATCAAAGTCGACGCGATCAAAACGCTCGGAGAATTTTCCGCCGACGTCAAACTGCATGCCGAAGTGACGGCAAAAGTCGCCGTCCGGGTCGTCCGCGGCTGACGGAGTTTCTCCATGGCCGAAGATCGTCCGATACGCGACGCGCAACCGGTCGGGGTCCTACCCGACCGGGCGCGCCCGCATGCAGAATCGGTCGAAAAGGCGGTGCTCGGCGCAATGTTGCGCGAGCCCGTCAACGCGATCGAAACGGTGATCGAACTCTGTCGTCAGGAGCAGCTTTTCTACTTTGCGGCGCATCAGGAAATCTACCGCGCGCTGTTGGAACTGCACCGTACCGACGACAAGAGCGTCGATCTCGTTTCCGTCGCCCAGTATCTGCGCGAACACAAAAAACTCGAAGCCGTGGGCGGCGAAGTCTATCTCGCCGACCTTTACGATTCGATCGCGACCACCGTCAACCTCGAATCGTGGTGCAAGACGCTGCAAAAATACGCGACGTTGCGCCGGATGATCGACGTCTGCGCCGGTGCACTGACGCGCTGTTACGACGCCGACGCCGACGCCGCGAAACTCGTCGACGAGATCGAGAGCGATGTCTACTCGATCCGCAACGGCGAGGAAACCCATTCGATCACCGATCTGGAAGAATTGCTCAAAAAGCAGTTCGAACTCCTGATGGACATCCTTGAGCATAATGTCGAACCGGGAATCCCGACGGGGTTCGCGCCGATCGACGAATGTACCGGAGGGTTGAAGCCCGGCGAAATGTTCGTACTCGCCGCGCGGCCTTCCATCGGCAAAACCAGTCTCGCGCTCAACGTGATCCGCAACGTCACGGTCAATTGTCCCAAACCCCGCCCCGTCGCCTTTTTCAGTTTGGAAATGACCGACGGACAAATCGCGCGACGGTTGCTTTGCACGCAGGCGCGCGTGCCCGAAGCGGCGTTCTGGAACCACAATTTCAACCGCAACGACACGACCCGCCTCACCGGAGCCGTCGACAAATTGAAGAAAGCGCCGCTTTACATCGACCCGACACCGGGGCTGACCCTCGCCGAACTGCGGGCGAAAGCGCGGCGGCTCTACAGCGAGAAAAAAATCGAACTCATCGTCATCGACTATCTTCAATTGATGCATTCCGACGGCCGCGTCGAAAGCCGTCAGCAGGAAGTCGCGGAAATTTCCGGCGGCATCAAAAAACTGGCGAAAGACCTCAGCATCCCGATCCTGGTGCTCGCCCAGCTCAACCGCGAACTCGACAAGGACAAAGGGCAGAACGCCCGCCCGAAACTCGCGCATCTGCGCGAATCCGGCGCCATCGAGCAGGACGCCGACATCGTCAGGTTCCTGCACCGCGACCGCGAAAAAACCAAGGGGATGGAATCGGGCAGCGCCGAAGCGGAATGGATCATCGAAAAAAACCGTAACGGGCGGACCGCCAATTGCAAGCTGATCTTTTATCCCGAACGGATGGAATTTATGGCGGCGTCGCCGGAATCGTCGGCGTTCGCGCCGCCGCGAAAATGACAAAAAAAGGGGGATCAAAATGAACATCCGCGGCATCGCGCTGACGCTGTTTTTATGCGCCGGACTGCTCTCGGCCGCCGAGATCGCGGAGGTCGTTTTCGACCAGTCCTCCGCCGTCAAGATCCCCGAGGCGGGCTTGATCCCCCGCATCAAACTCCACAAGGGCGGCGAATTCGACCGCCGCACGCTGAGCGAAGACAATAAACGCCTGTACGAAACCGGCAATTTCGCCGACGTCGTCAGTGAAACGGAAACGCTTCCCGACGGCAAAGTCAAGGTGATTTTTCATCTGCGCGCACGACCGCGCGTGTCGCGGATCGAGATCGACGGAAACGCCAAATTCGAGACCCACGAGCTCGGGCGGGAGATCACGCTCAACGAAGGCGGTCTTCTCAACGACCGTCAGTTGCAGGAAAGCGCCCAGAAATTGCGTACTTTTTACGTCGAGCGCGGTTACCGCGACGTCGAAGTGATGCCCAAAATCGAAGCCGATCCCCAATCGTCCGAAAACGTGATCGTGACGTTCAAGATCGGCGAACATCTCCGGCTCAAGGTCAACGACGTGACCTTCGAGGGGATGACGATCTTTTCTGAACGGGAAATGCGTTCGTCGATCGCCAACCAGTACAGTTATTTCAATCTGGTGCCCTTTCTCAACGATTTTCTCAACCGCGGATTGCTCGACCGCCGGGAACTCGACCTCGATCGCGCCCGTATCCGCGAAAAATATCTCGACCGCGGCTATCTCGACGCCAAAGTCGTCAACGTCGAAACCACGCCGACCGAAAACGATCCCGAATACGTCGACGTAAAATTTTTCATCGAGGAAGGCGAACCGTACACGGTCTCGAAAGTGACGATTTCCGGCACGGAAAAGTTTTCCGCGGAAGAACTCGCTCCGGCGGTCGTCCTCAAAGAAAACGAAACTTTTTCTCTTGCGCTGGAACAGCAGACTTCCCGTAACATCACAGGGCGTTACGAAACCTTCGGCTATTGCGACATCAGCTGCCGCGCCGTCCGTTCCGAAAAATTCGAGGACCACACCGTCGCGGTCGATTTCGTCGTCGCCGAAGGACGCGCTTATCATGTACGCGACGTCATCATCGTCGGCAATACCGAAACCAAAGACAAAGTGCTCCGCCGGGAACTCGCGATCCAGCCGGGCGACCCCGTCGACCGCAACCGCATCGAAGTCAGCCGTCAACGGCTGCTCGGAATGGGCTATTTCACCAAGGTCGAAGCCGACGCGATCAATGCGGACGCCCTCGACGAAAAAGACGTGCGCATTTCCGTCGAGGAAAACAAGGAACGTTATCATCTGCGCATCGGCGCCGGCGTTTCCGATTTCAGTTCCTTCTTCGGCATGGCGGAAATTTCGAGCGACAACTTCGACATCCTCAATCCCGGAAACTGGTTCTACGGCGGCGGTCAGCGCATGCGCATTCAGGGCATTCTCGGCGTCGAGGACGCCGGTTTCAACATTGATTTCATCGAGCCGTGGCTTTTCGACATCCCGTTGCGTTTTGAACTTTCCGGGTTTATGAACTGGACCGAATACGACCAGTGGAGAGAAAACCATCTCGGCGCCCGCACCTCGTTGCAGCACAAAGTTTTCGACGACTTCACCACGCTGTCGCTCGGATACAAATTCGAGGTCGTGCGGGTGACGGGCGTCAACCACCGTATCAAAGATTATTTCCACAAACACGATCTCGACGGCACGTTCCGCACCAGCCAGATCACGCTGATGCTCGACCGCGACACCCGCGACAGTTTGCTGGATCCGACCGAAGGATACAACATCAACCTACTCGCCGCCATTTCGCCGCGCGCCCTCGGTTCGAGCAGCGATTATTACCGGTTGGAAGCCAAAGGCAGTTACTTCATCAGCTTTTTCGACAAGGCGATCATCGCGATGATCGGCGCGAAAATCGGCACCGTCGCAAGCTTTTCCGGCAGGACCGACGATGTGCCGGTCTACGAACGTTATCTGCTCGGCGGCGGCAATTCGATCCGCGGTTTCTCCTACCGCAGCATCGGTCCGCATGTAAACGGAGAAAACATCGGCGGCGAAACGATGCTGGTGATGACCGCCGAAGTCAGCCACCCGATCTGGGGTCCCCTGCGCGGCGCCTTTTTCGTCGACGCCGGCAGCGCCTGGGAACGTTCCTG
>JAKSOG010000010.1 GCA_024405715.1 Victivallaceae bacterium
CGCCGATGTGGAACGTACGCATCGTCAGCTGCGTGCCGGGTTCGCCGATGGACTGCGCGGCGATGATGCCGAGCGCGTCGCCCAGACACGCTTCGCGGTCGCTGGCGAGGTTTTTGCCGTAGCACTTGACGCAGAGGCCGTGTTTGGTCTCGCAGGTAAGCGCCGAACGGATGAAAACTTTCTGGATGCCGCGTTTTTCGATGAGTTCGGCTTTTTCCAGCGTGAATTCTTCTCCGGCGGCGATGATGAGCCGTCCGTCGGTGTAGGCGGGATCGCGGACGTCCTGCGCGCTGTAACGGCCGACGATGCGGTCGCGCAAGGGCAGCAGCACCTCGTCGCCTTCGATGATGGCACTGGTCCAGACGCCTTTGGTGGTGCCGCAGTCTTCCTCGCGGCAGATCACATCCTGCGCGACGTCGACGAGACGCCGGGTCATATAACCGGAGTCCGCCGTCTTGAGCGCGGTATCCGCCAATCCCTTGCGGGCGCCGTGGGTACTGATGAAGTATTCGAGTACGGACAATCCTTCGCGGAAGTTCGAAATGATCGGCCGTTCGATGATGTCGCCGGAAGGTTTCGCCATCAGACCGCGCATACCGGCGAGCTGACGGATCTGCTCCTTGCTGCCGCGGGCACCGGAATCGAGCATCGCGTAGACGGGGTTGATCTCGCCGCGCCGGGAAGCGTCTTCGAGGTTCTCGAAAAGCGCGTTGGCCACGGAGTTGGACGCCTGGGTCCAGATGTCGATGACTTTTTTGTAGCGTTCTCCGTCGGTGAGGTAACCGTCGTTGTACTGTTTGATCACCGAATCGATCTGTTCGCGGGCGTTGGCGATGATCTCTTCTTTCTGCTGCGGGACCTTGAGGTCGGCGATGGAAATCGACAATCCGGCGAGCGTCGAATGGCGGTAACCGAGGTCTTTCAGGTCGTCGAGCAGTTTGATCGTCGCTTCGTGACCGGCGATTTTATAGGAATCGCTGATGAGGCGTCCGAGGTCCTTTTTCTTGGCCAGCTTGTTGTAGAAGCCGAGCCGCGGATCCCAGATCTCGTTGAAAAGGCAACGTCCGGCGGACGTGAGGATGAATTTGCTTTCCTTGTCGCCGTAGAGGGTGTCTTTGCCGCGGTCGGGATTGGGGATCCGCACCGCGTCGTGCATCGAGATGTATCCGGCGGCCTTGGCGGCGAGCACTTCGAAGTAATCGCGGTAAAGTTTCGCCTTTTCCTTGTTCTGCGGTTCGACCGTCAGATAGTAGGCGCCGAGCGTGATGTCGTGGGTCGGCGTCGCGATCGGTTTGCCGTTCGCGGGCGAGAAAATGTTGTTGGGAGAAAGCATCAGGAGTTTGGTCTCCATCTGCGCCTCGTTGGAAAGCGGCACATGGACCGCCATCTGGTCGCCGTCGAAGTCGGCGTTGTAGGCAGTACAGACCATCGGATGCAGACGGATCGCCAGTCCTTCGATCAGGACGGGGTCGAACGCCTGGATGCTCAAGCGGTGCAGCGTCGGCGCACGGTTGAGCATAATGGGATGGCCTTTGATGACTTCTTCGAGGATATCCCAGACGACCGGTTCGCCGCGTTCGATCAATTTTTTGGCGCCGCGCACGGTATGGGCGAGTCCGCGATCCTTGAGATGGCGGATGATGAAAGGTTCAAAAAGAACCATCGCCATACGTTTGGGCAGACCGCACTGGTAGATCTTCAATTCCGGTCCGACGACGATGACGGAACGGCCGGAATAATCGACGCGCTTACCGAGCAGGTTCTGACGGAAACGGCCCTGTTTGCCCTTGAGCATATCGGAAAGACTCTTGAGCGCCCGGTTCCCGGCGCCGGTGATGGCGCGTCCGTGGCGACCGTTGTCCATCAGGGAATCGACGGCTTCCTGAAGCATGCGTTTTTCGTTGCGGATGATGACTTCCGGTGTGCGCAACTGCAACAGATTTTTGAGTCGGTTGTTGCGGTTGATGACGCGGCGGTAGAGATCGTTGAGATCGCTGGTCGCGAAACGGCCGCCGTCCAGCGGGACTAACGGGCGCAGATCCGGCGGGATCACGGGCAGTACGCTCAGGATCATATGTTCCGGGCGCGCGTTGCTGGCGATGAAACCTTCGACCAGCCGCAACCGTTTGGCGAGTTTCTTGCGGATCGCCTTGTTGGTGTTGCCGGCGAGTTTCGCTTCGAGGTCGCTTTTGAGCGTCGGCAGATCAATGGCTTCCAGGAGCGTACGGAGCGCGGGGGCTCCCATTTCGGCGGAAAAAGCGTCGCCGAAATCTTCGCGCGCCTGCCGGTATTCGGTCTCGTCCATGATCTGTTTGACCTGGAACGGGGTATTGCCCGGATCGGTGACGATGAATTTTTCGTAATAGATCACCGACGCGAGGTCTTTCGCCGTCATATCGAGCATCAGGCCGATGCGGCTGGGCATACATTTGAAGAACCAGATGTGCGAAACGGGGACCGCCAGGTCAATGTGGCCCATGCGTTCGCGGCGCACTTTCGCCTGGGTGACTTCAACGCCGCAGCGGTCGCAGACGATGCCCTTGTGCTTGATGCGCTTGTATTTGCCGCAGGAGCATTCCCAGTCGCGGGTGGGGCCGAAGATCTTTTCACAGAAAAGACCGCCTTTTTCCGGTTTGAGACTGCGGTAGTTGATGGTTTCCGGATTTTTGACTTCGCCGTGGGACCACGAGCGGATGACTTCCGGACTGGCGATGCTGATGGAGATCGCTCCGAACCCGTTGGGAACGTCTTTGTTCGCGGCGTCTTTGTTCAGCAACTCACGATAAGCATACGTATTGTCAATCAAGGTAACACCTCACTCGAATTAATTGTTGTCCGACTTGCGCACGGGCCGGATGTCCAGACCGAGACTCTGCATTTCCTTGAGCAGGACGTTGAAGGACTCCGGACGACCGGCTTCCAGCACGTTGCGACCCGACACGATCGAATCGTAGATCCGCGAACGTCCCTGGACGTCGTCGGATTTGACCGTCAGCATTTCCTGCAGGGTATAGGCGGCGCCGTAGGCCTCGAGCGCCCAGACTTCCATTTCGCCGAAACGCTGACCGCCGCCCTGCGCCTTGCCGCCGAGCGGCTGTTGGGTGACCAGCGAATAAGGACCGGTCGCGCGGGCGTGGATCTTGTTGGCGGCGAGGTGGTCGAGTTTCAGCATATAGATGATGCCGACCATCACGCGCTGGTCGAAAGGATCGCCGGTACGTCCGTCGAAAACGTCGGTCTTGCCGTCGTAGATCCATTCGCCGGCGTCGTTCTGCCGGAAGCCCCAATGATAATTTTTGCCGTGTTCTTTGGCGAACTGCTCGTTGGCTTTTCCCATCAGGTCGATGATCTGCTCTTCGGTGACGCCGTCGAAAACGGGGGTCGCCGCTTTGAATCCGAGCATTTTCGCCGCCCATCCGAGATGGGTTTCAAGCACCTGTCCGATGTTCATTCGGCTCGGTACGCCGAGGGGATTGAGCACGATGTCGACGGAAGTTCCGTCGCTGAGGAAAGGCATATCTTCGACGGGGACGATCCGGGAAACGATGCCCTTGTTACCGTGGCGGCCCGCCATCTTGTCGCCGACCTGCAGTTTGCGTTTGCAGGCGACGTAGACCTTGACGCGCTTGACGATGCCCTCGCCGTCTTCGCCCTCGGGATCGTCGATCTCGGAAATGTCGCGGCGCATCCGGGTTTCGATCTCGTCGAACTGCGGGATGAACGCGTCGGTGATGGCGTGGATCTCCGCCTTTTCGGGGCAATCGCCCATCTCGTAGGAACGATAGAAATTGGCGAGCGAATTGATCGCGCTTTTGGTGATTTTGCGGTTGGCGCCGACGATGACGACATCTTCCGCATCATCTCCGGCGGCGCGACCGGTGATCGCGGTCGGGAGTTTGCGCCCGAGGAGCGCGTCGGTCAGTTGCGCGACCAGATCGGCGGTCAACGCGCTGTTTTTGTCGCGGAATTCGGCGTTGATCTGCTTTTTCCGGTTTTTGCGTTCGGTTTTGGACATCGCCGTTTTAGGAGCGGGATCCTTGACGCATTCGGTGCGGATATCCATCACGATGCCGCCTTTTCCGGTGGAAACCGTCAGACTCGAATCCTTGACGTCGGCGGCTTTTTCACCGAAGATCGCGCGGAGCAGCCGCTCTTCGGGAGCGAGTTCCGTTTCGTTTTTCGGCGTGATCTTGCCGACCAGGATGTCGCCGGGGCCGACTTCCGCGCCCTCGTAGACGATACCGCGGCTGTCAAGGTTGCGGAGCGCGTCTTCGCTGACGTTGGGGATGTCGCGCGTGATCTCTTCCGGTCCGAGTTTCGTATCGCGGCTGGTGATCTCGAATTCTTCGACGTGGATACTGGTGTAGATATCCTCTTTGACCAGCCGTTCACTGACGATGATCGCGTCTTCGAAGTTGTATCCGCACCAGGGCATGAACGCGACCAGCACGTTGCGTCCGAGGGCAAGTTCGCCGCCCTGGGTCGCCGCGCCGTCGGCGAGAAGCGTACCGACTTCGACTTTGTCGCCGCGCCGGACAACGGGGCGCTGGTTGATGCAGGTGCCTGCGTTGCTGCGCAGATATTTGTAAAGTTCGTAACGGTATTTTTTATCGTCGCTCATCTTGCCGTCGGGCGTGACGATGATGTGGTCGCTGTTGACTTCCGCGACGATGCCGGGGGCGTCGGCGACCAGCACGGCGCGGGAATCCCGCGCGATGCGTTCTTCCAGTCCGGTCCCGACGTAGGGGGATTCGGGCATCATCAGCGACACCGCCTGACGTTGCATGTTCGACCCCATCAGCGCGCGGTTCGCGTCGTCGTGTTCGAGGAAGGGGATCGTGCCGGCGGCGGCGCTGACGAGCTGTTTCGGGGAAACGTCCATATACTGGACCGTTTCTTTGGGATGCTCGGCGGAATCGCCGTGGTAACGGCACATGACCATCGGACGGACGAAGCGGTTTTCTTCGTCAAGAAGCGCGTTGGCCTGCGCGATGACGAAATTCTCTTCCTTGTCGGCGGTCAGATAATCGACCTGATCGGAAACCTTGCCGTCGATCACTTTCCGGTAAGGCGTTTCCAGGAAACCGTATTCGTCGACGATCGCATAGAGCGACAGCGAGCTGATCAGACCGATGTTCGGACCTTCCGGCGTTTCGATCGGGCAGATACGGCCGTAGTGGCTGGAGTGAACGTCGCGCACCTCGAATCCGGCGCGCTCGCGGCTCAAACCGCCGGGGCCCAGCGCCGAGAGACGGCGTTTGTTGGTCAATTCGCTCAACGGGTTGGTCTGGTCCATGAACTGCGAAAGCTGACTGCGGGCGAAGAAATCGCGGATCACGCCGGCGAACGCTTTGGCGTTGACCAGTTTCGAGGGCGTGACGTTTTCTTCGTCGAACGTCATACGCTCACGCACGAGCCGTTCCGTGCGGAGCAATCCGACGCGGCACTGGTTCTGAAGCAATTCGCCGACCGTGCGGACGCGGCGGGCGCCCAAATGGTCGATGTCATCGACCGTGCCGCCGGAATGACGCAATTTGATGAGCCGTTTGGTCGCTTCGATGAGATCGCGGGGATCAAGGACGCGGCAATCGGCGGGGACGTCCAGACCGAGGCGGCTGTTGAGTTTGTAACGTCCGACCGCTCCCAGATCGTAGCGGCGGTTGTCGAAAAACATTTTCTTGATCAGGATCTTGGCGTTGCCGGTATTGATCGGGTCGCCGGGACGCATTTTCTTGTGGATCTCGCGGAGCGCTTCCTCTTCGTTGCGCGCCTTGTCGTTGCGCAAACTCGCGAAAAGGTAATTGTCGCCGTCGGGAAGTTCGGCGAGTTCCAGTTTTTCGACGCCCCGTTCTTTGAGCGCCAAAAGATTCTTGTCGGTAAGTTCGACCAGTTCGTCGACGATGATGTTGCCGGCGTCGTCGGTGATGTCGTCGATGGTATAATAACCGGCGAGTTTTTCTTTTTTCAGCAGTTCGGAAACTTTGAAAGTCTTGACGCCGTAGATCGCCTTGACGATGTCGCGGTTGGTCGGGAAACCGATCGCCCGGAGAAACGTGGTGATGATAAACTTCCGGCGGCGGCGGCGGCGGTCGAGATAGAGCTGGATGAGATCGTTGGCGTCGAACTGGATATCAAGCCACGAACCGCGGTCGGGAATGACGCGACAACTGTACAGGGTACGGCCGGAGGTATGGCGGTTTTTCTCGAAACAAATGCCGGGACTGCGGTGCAACTGGCTGATGATGACGCGTTCGGCGCCGTTGATGATGAAGGATCCGGAACGGGTCATCAACGGGATGTCGCCCATATAGACTTCCTCGCGGGTTTCCGTCCCTTTGGAGCGGAGCAGAAATTCGACGTAGAGCGGCGCTTCGTAGACTTTGCCGTCTTTGATGCAGTCGACCACGCCGGAGCGGGGATTGTCGTCGATGCGGTACGAGAGGAATTCGAGCGACATCTGTCTGTCGTAGCTTTCGATCGGGAAAACTTCCATGAAAACTTCCTGCAACCCCTGCCGTTTGCGTTTTTCCGGCGGAACGTCTTTCTGCAGGAAATTCGCGTAGGAGTCGATCTGCAGCCCAATCAGATCCGGGATCGCCAGAACGTCCTGGAGCTTGCCGAAACTTCTTCGTTTTGCCATAGTCATCCTCTTGTTTTTCGGACTATTGTAAATTTTGCGAATATTTTTATCGAAAATCCGTCGAAACGGACCGTTTTTTGCCAAAAATGCCTTCCGTTTATGCAAAGCAACCGATCCCCCGCCGGAACGGAGCATCGGATGCATCGCTTTGACCGGGCAAAAAACCACACCCGGTCAAAGGTGAACGGAAGCTTTGAGTTTTCGGATCCGGGACCGGCAAAAAACCACACCGGCGGGATCAATTCAATTCATCGGGAGCCCTTTATTTGACGTCCCGGGTGAAGGACGTTTTGAAAACGAAATCACGGCGGGGGGGCGAAACGCCCCCCGCCGCAACGATCGCACCGAAAGAACTAATTGAGTTCGACTTCGGCGCCGGCCTTGACGAGCTGATCTTTGATCTTCTCGGCTTCGTCCTTGGCAACGCCTTCCTTGACCGGTTTCGGCGCGCCTTCGACCAGGTCTTTGGCTTCCTTGAGGCCGAGACCGGTGATCGCACGGACTTCCTTGATGACGGCGATTTTGTTCGCGCCGGCGGCTTTGAGAACCACGTTGAATTCGGTCTTCTCTTCGGCGGCGGCGGGAGCCGCGGCGCCGGCGGCGGGAGCCGCAGCGACCGCCACGGGGGCGGCGGCGCTCACGCCGAGACGTTCTTCCAGGGTTTTGACCAGCTTGGAAAGTTCCAGCACGGTCAGGTTCTCAACGTAAGAGACAAACTCTTCCATCTTGTTTTCGTCAGCCATTTTTCAATGCTCCTTAGTTGGACTATTGTTATTGCTTTTCAACTTTATTTTTATACGCGTTGATCACGTTGACGATGCTCGCGGCTTTCGCGTTGAGTACGGTCACCAGGTTGCGCGCCGGAGCATTGAGAACTCCGAGCAACATCGCCTGCAACACCGGTTTGGCGGGCAGATCGGCGAGCGCGGTGACGTCGGCGCTCTTGAGGATCGCGCCGTCGAGATAACCGCCTTTCGCCTGGATCTTGTCGCTTTTCCTGCCGAAATCCTTGAGGATTTTGGCGATCGCGGAGCAATCGCCTTTTCCGAAGACCATCGCAGTGCCGCCCTTGAGATCGACGTCGTCGATGTCGTCGATTTTCAGTTCGGCGGCGGCCTTTTTGATCAGCGAATTTTTCAGCACATGGCAAGTCGCACCCTGCCCGGCGAGCTGATTGCGGAGTTCGGAAAAATCCTTGACGGGGATCCCGATGTACGAGATGAAATAGCAGTAGTCTGCTTCCGAAATCATCTGAACGATCGAGCGGACCAAAAAAGTCTGTTCACTTCTCATTTTTCCGCCCTCGTCAATTCTTTGACGTTGATCTTGATTCCGGGAGTCATCGTACCCGAAACCGTGCAACTCAAAAGATAAGTTCCCTTGGCGGAAGCGGGTTTCGCCTTGTTGACGGCATCCGCGATCGCCATAAAGTTTTCCTTGAGCGCATCCGCTTCGAACGAAATTTTCCCGAACGGCACATGGACGCAACCGCCGCGGTCGGCGCGGAATTCCGCGCGTCCGGCTTTGGCTTCCTTGACCGCCGCCCCGACCGCATCGGTAACCGTGCCGGTCTTGGGGTTCGGCATCAGACCGCGGGGACCGAGTTGACGGCCCAGCGGGCGAACCAGTTTCATCGCCGCCGGAGTCGAGATCAGAATGTCGAAATCAAGGAAACCTTCCTTGATTTTCTGCACCAGATCGTCCAGACCGACGATGTCGGCGCCGGCGGCTTTCGCCTCCTCCGCCTGCGTGCCTTCGCAAACGACCGCGACGCGCACCGTTTTGCCGGTGCCGCGCGGCAACGCGACGGCGCCGCGGACCGTCTGATCCGATTTGCGGGTGTCGACCCCGAGCCGGATCGCCATTTCCACCGTCTGATCGAACTTCGCGCCGGGCATCGCTTTGAGCAACGCCAGCGCCTCGTCGGCGGTGTGGAGCTGCAGCGGATTTCCGAGGACTTCCAACTGCTTCTTGTAGAGCTTGCTTTTACGCATCGACCACCTCGATTCCCATGCTGCGAGCGGTTCCTTCGATGATGCGCATCGCCGCTTCTTCGCTGCGGGCGTTGATGTCTTCCTTCTTCGTCTGCACGATCTCGCGGATCTGAGCCCGCGTGATCTTGCCCGCCTTTTCGCTGCCGGGCTTTTTCGCTCCGGAAGCGAGGCCCGCCGCCTTCTTGATGAGGACGGCTGCCGGGGGCGACTTGCAGATGAACGTGAACGAACGATCCTGATAGACCGTGATCACGACCGGAATCACCGTGCCGCTCTGCGACTGAGTGGCGGCATTGAACTCCTTACAGAACGCCATGATGTTGCAGCCGGCCGCGCCGAGCGCGGGACCGATCGGCGGCGCGGGGTTTGCCGCACCGGCCGGGATCTGCAATCTGATCAGGCCTGTAATCTTCTTTGCCATAGATTGACTTCCTTTTCTGCTCTGTCTCCGGCGTGGTCCGAACTGGCAGGAATTCCGCCGCGCCGAGAGATCACCGATTTTTTAAAGTCCGGGAAGGATGAATCAATTCACCCGTTCCACCTGCCAGGACTCCAATTCCAATGAAGTGGATCGACCGAAGATCGATACCATGACTTTCAACAACCCGCGTTCTCCGTCGACTTCGGTCACCGTACCCTCGAAGCCCTCGAAAGGCCCGTTGGTGATGCGCACGACTTCGCCGACGTCGAATTTCGCCATCGCCACCGGCGCGCCGTTTTCGTCCTCCTCGACGCCGAGGATGTCTTTGACTTCCTGTTCGGTCAGCGGCACGGGATGATTGATGTTGCCGACGAAACCGAGCACGCCCTGCACGCTGCGGACAAGGAACCACGCTTTTTCATTGACCTCACCGAGTTCATCGTAGAGATCCATACGGACCAAAATATAGCCCGGAAAAACTTTTTGGCTCTTGACTTTGGGCTGACGCTGACGGACCTCGACGACTTTGTGCATCGGCACGCACGCCTCGTAAACGCCCGCCTGATCGTTGAGACAAATCTGCCGCTTGATCGATTCGCAGACCTTTTTTTCGTGTCCGGAAAGCGTATGCAGCACGAACCACTGCCCGCGGTTGTCTTCCGCCGGAGCCGGTTGTTCCTGAGGGGCGACCGTCTTTTCTTCGTCCATTCTTTATGTATCCGTATTTAAAATTTTCCGGTCGTCACGAACCGGATCGCCTTGAGCGCAAGTTCATCGACGCCGGCGACAAAACACGCCAGCAAAAGCATCACGACCACCACGAGGATGGTCGATTCCAGCAACTGCCGGCGATTCGGCCAGGTACAGCGCTTCATTTCCGCGACCGTGTCGATCGCGAACTGCCGGATTTTGCCGATCAGAGAAACGTGATGCTTTTCCATAAAAAAATTCCGTGTACGCGGTTTTCGACCGCCCGGCGTCTGAAAAACTGGCAGGAGAGCTGAGGCTCGAACTCAGGACCTGCGGTTTTGGAGACCGCCGCTCTAGCCAACTGAGCTACTCTCCTGCATCCGGAACGCCTATGCAGTCGATCAAGCGCGCGCGGCAGAAGAAAACCTTAACGGGTTTCCTTGTGCAACGTATGCTTGTGCTCGAATTTGCAATACTTCATTTTTTCCAAACGCTCGGGAGTATTGCGTTTTTCCTTTTTGGTCGTGTAGTTGCGGCGTTTGCACTCCGTACACTCCAGAATGACCAATTCGCGTGCCATAATTCCAATGCTTTACGGTTGTTTTGTTTATTACGCGCAATCCCGAACCGCGCCCGAAGGGGCGGCGATTCGGGATGCTGAAGCCTCGTTTTTCGCGAAACCGACGATTACTCGATGACTTCGGAAACACGGCCGGAAGCGACGGTACGGCCGCCTTCGCGGATGGCGAAGCGGAGACCTTTTTCCATCGCGACCGGGGCGATCAACTCGACCGAGATCGAGGTGTTGTCGCCGGGCATGACCATTTCGACTCCGTCGGCGAGCGTGAGCGAACCGGTCACGTCGGTCGTACGGAAGTAGAACTGGGGACGATCGTTGTTGAAGAACGGGGTGTGGCGGCCGCCTTCTTCCTTGCTCAGGACGTAGATTTCGCCCTTGAACTTGGCGTGCGGGGTCACGCTGCCCGGTTTCGCGAGGACCTGTCCGCGGACGACGTCCTCTTTCTTGGTGCCGCGGAGCAGACAGCCGATGTTGTCGCCCGCCTGACCGACATCCAGAAGTTTGCGGAACATTTCGACGCCGGTGATCGTCGTCTTGGTGGTCGGTTTGATGCCGATGATCTCGACTTCGTCGCCGATCTTGACCTGACCGCGCTCGACACGGCCGGTGACCACGGTGCCGCGGCCTTCAATGGAGAAGACGTCTTCGATCGGCATCAGGAAGGGCAGATCAATGTCGCGTTTCGGTTCGGGGATGAAGGAATCGACCGCGTCCATCAGGTCGAGGATGCACTTGCAATCCGGATTGTCGGGATCGCCTTCGCATTCGTTGACTTTCAGCGCGGAACCCTTGATGATCGGGGTGTCGTCGCCGGGGAAGTCATACTTGTTGAGCAGTTCGCGGATCTCCATTTCGACGAGGTCGATCAATTCGGGATCGTCGACCTGGTCGATCTTGTTCATGAAGACGACGATCGCGGGCACGCCGACCTGACGGGCGAGCAGCACGTGCTCGTAGGTCTGGGCCATCGGGCCGTCGGTCGCGGCGATCACGAGGATCGCGCCGTCCATCTGCGCGGCGCCGGTGATCATGTTCTTGACGTAGTCGGCGTGTCCGGGGCAGTCGACGTGCGCGTAGTGACGATTCTCGGTCTGGTACTCGACGTGGGAAGTGTTGATCGTGATTCCGCGCGCTTTTTCCTCCGGGGCGTTATCGATTTCGTCGTACTTGCGGATCTCGCCGCCGAACTTTTTGTTGAGGACCATCGTGATCGCGGCGGTCAAGGTCGTCTTGCCGTGGTCGACGTGACCGATCGTGCCGATGTTAACGTGCGGCTTGGTTCTCTCGAATTTTTCTTTAGCCATCTTTTTTCCTCCGTTGGTTTGCGATTTTATCGCGCCTGAATTTTTCCTATCTATGGAGCCTACATCCGGATTCGAACCGGAGACCTCATCCTTACCAAGGATGTGCTCTACCGACTGAGCTATGTAGGCAGAATATCGCAAAATGGTACTCGGGGGGGGACTTGAACCCCCAAGGATTGCTCCATATGGACCTCAACCATACGCGTCTGCCAGTTCCGCCACCCGAGCACGTACCAAAGCGAAAATCTCCCGCATTTTCTGCGCGAGATGTTCTTAATATACTCGTCTTTTGCCGATTTGCAAACCGATTTCCTTAAATTCCGCAAAAAAAGCGGTTTTCCGCCATCAGGAGCCGTTGTGCGAGCCGGGTATGACGCGGTTCGACGCGGACGTTGCGCACCGCCATTTCAAGCGCCTTGCGGGATCCGACGACGACCAGAAGTTTTTTCGCCCGGGTCATCGCGGTGTAGAGCAGTTGCCGCTGAAGCATCATAAAATGGGCATTGAGAAGCACGAGTACGACGGCGGGGAATTCGCATCCCTGCGACTTGTGGACGGTAACGGCGTAGGCGCGCACGATCTGCCCCGCTTCGTCGAACGAGTATTCCACGCGGCGGGAGTCCTCGAAATCGACGGTGAACCGCCGGCGCGAATTGAAAATATCGCTTAAAACGCCGATGTCGCCGTTGAAAACGTTTTTGTCGTAATTGTTGGCGATCTGCATGACTTTGTCGCCGCGCCGGAAATCGCATTCACCGTGGCGGAAACCCGGCGTCATTTCGCCTCCGTTGAGCATTTTGCCGAGGTAGTCGTTGAGATTTTTCGTGCCGCACTCGGTACGGTTCATCGGCGTGAGGACCTGAACATCGCGCATCGGGTCGAATCCGAAACGGCGCGGGATGCGGTCGGAAACCAGTTTCCCGATGAGTGCGCGCGCGGAAGCGGGATCATCCTGTTCGATCCAGTAGAAATCGCGCAGGGCGCCGCCGCGGTTGTCCAGTTGCGGCAATTCGCCGCGGTTGACGGCGTGGCTGTTGGCGATGATGGCGCTGTTCGCGGCCTGACGGAAGACCCGGGTCAGTTTCGTCACGCCGAAAAATTTCGAGCCGATGAAATCGCGGAGCAATCTTCCCGGTCCGACCGAAGGGAGTTGGTCGGCGTCGCCCACAAGCACAAGGGAAGCGCCGGGACGCAGCGCGGAAAAAAGCGCGACGCCCAGCGGCAGATCGAGCATCGACGTTTCATCGACGATCAGAAGATCGCAGGGCAGCGCGCATTCCCTGCCGTAGCGGAATGCGCCCGTGGCGGGATCGTATTGCAACATCCGGTGAAGCGTCGCCGCCTCGGATCCGGTGGCTTCGGCAAGGCGTTTGGCGGCGCGCCCCGTCGGCGCGGCGAGCAGAACGCGCAGATGCGCTTTGCGGGCGCGGGCCACGATTTCGCCGACGACGGTGGTCTTGCCGACGCCGGGGCCGCCGGTGACGATCGTCAGTGCCCGCCGCGAAACGGCGTCGACCGCGGCGATCTGTTCCGGAGCCAGATGCGGATTTTCCGCGGGGGATCCGCGCATGCGCGCACCGGCGAAATCCCGGGCGGACGCGAGTTTGCCGATGCAGTCGGGCAGTTCGCGTTCCATCCGCAACAGCCGGGGGGGATAAACCAGACCGAGATCCCGGCGCAATGTACCGGAAGCCGCTGCGGCGTCCACACCGCGCGCGGCGGCGGGAACGTCGACGCCGGCGACCTCCGCAGTGCGGCGGAGCAGTTCGTCTTCGGGAACGCCGACGTGACCGGATGAAGTGAAATTACCGACGACGTACCGGGCGGCGGCGGCGAGCCGGGTTTCCGATTCCGGTCCGACGCCGAGATTCCGGGCGATCGCGTCCGCGCGGGAGAAGCCGAAACCGTCGACCTCGTCGGCGATCTTGTAGGGGTCGGCGCGGACGACGTCGGGGGCGTCGGCTCCGTAGCGGCGGAAAAGCCGCGAGCAACCGGCGACGGAAATCCCCAGTCCCTGCAGGAAGATCATTCCGTCGCGGCGGGAAGAACTTTCGCGCCAGACCCGGACGAGTTCCGCCGCTTTTTTGGCGCCGACGCCGCGCACTTCGCGCAATCGTTCGGGGTGATGGTCGAGGACATCGAGCGTTTCTTCGCGGAAAAAATCGACGATGCGGTCGGCGAACGTCCGTCCGATGCCGGGCACGCTCGACGCCAGATAATGGCGCACGCCGTCGAGCGAACCGGGAAGCGCGATCTCGGCGCCGGACGCCTTGAATTCGCGGCCGAAGTCGCGGTGGGACTCGAAATGCCCGGTGAAACGCCCCCATTGTCCCGGGTAAAGCGCGTCGAAGGCGCCGCAGACGGTCACTTTTTCGCCGTCTGCGGTACGGACGACCAGTATTTTGAATCCGGTTTCGGGATTTTCAAAACGGATCCCGAGGATCTCGCCCCGTATCTCTTCCGCAGGAAAATTCCGTTCCACGATCCGTCCCGCGATTTCAGCGCATCAACAAACTCATGACCGCCTTTTGCACATGAAGACGGTTTTCCGCCTCGTCGAACACGATCGAACGGGCGGGGTCGTCCATCACGCCGGCGGAAACTTCTTCGCCACGGTGCGCGGGCAGACAATGGAGAAACTTCGCATTCTTTTTGGCGACGGTGAAAAGTTTTTCGTTGACCTGATAAGGCCGGAAAATGCGCATCCGGCGCTCGCGTTCTTCCTCGAAACCCATGCTCACCCAGACGTCGGTGTAGAAATAATCGGCGTCGCGCGCGGCGGCGACCGGATCGGCTTCCCAGCGCACGTTGGGAGCGTTTCCCGCCAGGTCGGTGCGCGGCGCTTCTTCGGCGGGGGAAGAAATGACCAGTTCCATTCCGGTCAGGCGCGCCGCCAGGATCAGCGAGTTGGCGATGTTGCTCCGTCCATCGCCGTAGAAGACTGTTTTGACCGAGCTGTCGCACCGTCCGCTGTATTCGCAGATCGTGAGCATATCGGCGAGGATCTGACAGGGATGATATTCGTCGGTCAGCGCATTGATGACGGGGATCGACGCGCACTGCGCCAGTTCTTCGACATCCCGGTGGGCGAACGTGCGGATGACGATCCCTTGCAGGAAACGGCTCAACACCTGCGCCGTGTCGGAAACGGTTTCGCCGCGTCCCATCTGCATTTTGGACTGGTCCAGATAAAGTGCGCGTCCGCCGAGTTCGCCGACGCCGACCTCGAAGGAAACGCGGGTGCGGGTCGAACTTTTGGCGAAAATGAGACCGATGCTTTTTCCGGCGAGCGGTTTGTCGGGACAAGTCGCCCGGTCGCGTTTGAATTTCCGGGCGAGGTCGAAAATCGTTTCAAGGTCGTCGCGCGTGATGTCGCGCAGAGTAAGCAAATCTTTTTTCATCGTTCGTTTTCCTTGATTTCAGCGGCGAATTCCTGCAATCCCCCGGCGATGATGCGCACGGCTTCTTCCGCGTCGGCGCGGTCGATCACCAGCGGCGGTACCAGCCGCAACACCGTTTCCCCGGCGGTGAGCGTGACCAGCCGATGCTTGAGGAGGATCGATTGCAACGCGCCTGCGGGACGATCGAGAACGATGCCGATCATCAACCCTTTGCCGCGGACCTCGCGGACGAAGGGGAAACCGGCGGCGATCCCGGAAAGTTTTTCCATCAGAAAGGCGCCCTGCTCCCGGCAGTTTTCAAGGACGCCGTCGCGGTCGAAGGCCTCCTGGACCGCCAGCGCGGCGGCACAGGCAAGCGGCGTACCGCCGAAGGTGCTGGCGTGGCTTCCCAAAGTCAGGACACCGGCGTATTTTTCCCGGACGAGGAACCCGCCCATCGGAACGCCGTTGGCGATGGCTTTTGCCATCGAAAGCGCATCGGGGACGACGCCGAAACTCTGGAAAGCAAAACGCGTTCCGATCCGTCCCATTCCGCACTGGACCTCATCGGAAAGCATCAGGACGTCCCGTTCGTCGCACAACGCGCGGACTTTTCTCAGATATTCGGGGTCGGCGGGCAGGATCCCGCCCTCGCCCTGGACCATTTCGAGCATCACCGCGCAGACCTGCGGCGTGATCGCTTTTTCGAGCGTGGCGAAGTCGTTGAAGGGCACCTGGACGAAACCGGGCGTTTCCGGCTCGAACCCCTTGCGGTATTTCGCGCGTCCGGTGGCGGCGAGCGTCGCCAGCGTCCTGCCGTGGAAAGAATTTTCCATCGAAACGATCACGTTGCGCCCCGTGGCATTGCCGTATTTCCGGGCGAGTTTGATCATTCCCTCGTTCGCTTCGGCGCCGGAATTGCAAAAAAAGACGCGGCCGGGGAATCCGGCGCTTTCGACGAGTTTTTGCGCGAGACGCGGCATAACGGGGTTGTAGTACAAATTGGAAGTATGCACCAACGTGCGCGCCTGTGCGGCGATCGCCTCGGCGACGCGTTCGTTGCAATGACCGAGATTGCAGACGGCGATCCCGGCGGCGAAGTCGAGATATTCCGCGCCGTCGTCATCCCAGAGGCGCGCGCCTTTTCCGCGCACGAAAAGCTGTTTCGGCGCGTAGGTCGGCAAAACGTATATGCCGTAGATTTCGGTCGTCCGGTCGAAAGGTTCGCTCATAAACGGTTCCTCCCTGCTGAAAAAGTCAACGGATCCCGACGGCGCGGCGCACTTTGCCGAGCAATTCTCCGGCGGCGGCGCGGGCGCGTTCGGCATTGCGGGTCAGTGCGCGCATCAGTTCGGGGATGTCGGCGGCAAGTTCCGCGCGGCGGCGGCGCATCGGCTCGAAATGCGTCCAAAGTTTCTCGAAAAGCGCGAGTTTCGCGTGTCCGTACCCGTAATTTCCGCCGAGATAGTTTTCGCGCATTTTCTGCGTTTCCTCCGGCGTCGCCAGCAATTTGTAGATGGCGAAAACGTTGCAGGAGTCGGGATCTTTTTTCTCTTCGAGATTCTTGCAGTCGGTCACGATATTCATCACGGCTTTTTTGATTTCCTTTTCGGTGCCGAAAATCGGGATGACGTTGCCGTAACTTTTGGACATTTTCTGCCCGTCGGTGCCGGGGACGACCGCCACCTGTTCGGGGATGTACGCTTCGGGGATCGTCAGGATGTCGCCGTATTCGTTGTTGAATTTGATCGCGATGTCGCGGGTGATTTCCAAATGCTGTTTCTGGTCTTTGCCGACGGGGACGAGATCGGACTGGTAGAGCAGGATATCCGCCGCCATCAGGACGGGATAGGTAAAGAGACCGGTGTTGGGCGAAAACCCCTTGGCGAGTTTGTCTTTATAACTGTGGGCGCGTTCGAGCAACCCCATCGGAGTCAACGTCCCCAGGATCCACGACAATTCGCAGACTTCCGGCACTTCGCTCTGGCGGAAAAAGACCGTCTTGTCGAGATCAATGCCGCAGGCGACGAAATCCAGTGCCAGATTGACGACGTTTTTCCGGAGTGTTTCCGGCTCCGGAGAGACCGTCAGCGCGTGATAATCGGCGATAAAAAGGAAACTTTCCCCTTTGCTCTGCAATTCACACGCCTGGCGCATCGCGCCGAAATAATTGCCCAGATGGGGGATGCCCGATGGCTGGATGCCGGTCAAAATCCGCATTTTTTCTTCCGCTTGCGCGGTCCTTTTTTTGTCAAGATACAACCGAAAGCATAATATAATGCGTCTTTGCCTATCTTGCAAATTGCAGTGACCGGATCGCAACGGCAACTGCGCCGTCACCCCAAAACGGACATTAACGGACATTAGACGGACAAAACGGACGCATCACCTTGACGGGGTTTGATGGCGGCTGTCGTCGGGCAAAACGTCGGTCATATCTCATTTGACAAGCCACAACAGTTGACGATCGTGTTCGTTTTTCGCCGCGACTTGCGGCGAAAAGTCCGTTTAGAGTCCGTTACCGTCCGTGTTTGTCCGTCAGGGGATGGCGATCGTATCGTGCCAAACGCTTCATTTTTTGGCGTTCTTCGCCTTGACGAAAAACGTCCGCATTTTTTCCACCAAAGCATACAATGCGGGGATGAAAACGATCCCGACGACCGTCGCCAGCAGCATCCCGTAAAAGGTGGTTACGCCGATCGCCTGACGGCTGCCCGCCCCGGCGCCGCTGGCGATCACCAGCGGGAAAACGCCGAAAAGGAAACTCCACGCCGTCATCAGCACCGCGCGGTAGCGCAGATTGGCTCCGTTGATCGCCGCATCCTCGATCGAAAGCCCCCGTTCGCGTTCCTGCTTGGAAAATTCGACCATCAGGATCGCGTTTTTGGCGGCGAGACCGATGAGCATGACCAATCCCAGTTGGGCGTAAATGCTCAGCGTGCCGTTTTTCCACAAGGTAAGGCCGAGCAGCGCGCCGAGCGTCGCGAAAGCGACCGACAGCATCACCGACAGCGGCATCGTCCAGCTTTCATACTGCGCGACGAGGAAAAGATAGGCGAAAACCAATGCCATCGTCAGCAGGAAAAGGATCCTTCCTTCGTTGGCGCGCTCCTGATAACTCATCCCGATCCATTCGACGCGGTACTGGTCTTTGGTTTTGACGTTTTCGATGATTTTCATCAATTCGCTCGACGCGACTCCGGTTTTCGCCTGCGCGTTGATCTCCGCGGCGGTCTGGCGGTTGAAGCGTTTGATCTGCCGGGGACCGACCGAATAGCGGAGTTCGCCCAACGCGGAAAGCGGCACCATTTCGCCTTTTTTGTTGGGCACGGTAATACTGCTGATGTCGTCGGGATTTTCACGTTCGCCGAAATCGGATTGGAGCTTGACGTCGAACGCATATCCGAGGATGTTGAAATCGTTGACGTAGAGCGACGCGAGTTTGCTCTGAAGCGATCCGTAGATGTTGCCGATCGGCACGCCGAGCGTTTCCGCCTTTTCACGGTCGATGTCGAGGAAAAGCTGCGGATTTTCGGCGTTGTAGTTGCTGTTGGCGTAAAGCACTTTGGGATTGGAGAAAAGCGCTCCGATCATTTTTTTCGTTTCAATGGAAAGATCGGAAGGATCGACTTCGCCGCTTCCGGTGAGCATATATGTGGCTCCTCCGGTCATTCCGAGGCCCATGATCGCCGGCGGCGTGAAAGCGATGATCCGCGCGGCGGGGATGTCGTTGCCGATCTGCTGGACTTTTTCAAGCATCGCGGCGATTTGCATATCGCGGCTTTTGCGCGTATCCCAATGGGTGAGATGGATGATCGCCATACCGGCGTTTTCGGCGAGACCGTTCATCATGCTGTATCCGGCGACGGTCATCACGCTCTCGACGCCGGGAAGCGCCATGATCCGGCGTTCAAAGGAGTGGACCGCGTCGAGGGTCCGCGCCTGCGCCGCGCCGGGGGCGAGTTCGATGTTGCACATCACCGTGCCCTTGTCCTCCTGGGGCAGGAAACTTCCGGGCAGACGGTGGTAGAGGAGATAGTTGAAAAAGAGCACCGCCGCGAAAATCACCAGCGTCAACAGCGAACGGCGCACGAAAAGCCGCACCGCCTTGTTGTAGATGCCGCGCGAAAAATCAAGTCCGGCGTTGAAAGGACGGAAAAACTTCGGTTTTTCCTTGCTCGGCGGACGCATGATCAGACTGCAGACCGCGGGGCTGAGGGTCATCGCCACGAACGTCGAGAGACAGAGCGAAATGCACATCGTGAATGCGAACTGGATGTAGATGTTGCCGACCATTCCGCCGTAGAAAGCCAGCGGCAGATAACACGCGACCGTCACCAGCGTGGTGGCGATGATCGCGCCGGTGATCTGCTTCATACTTTTGGCGGCGGCTTCCTTGGCGGACAATCCTTCCCGTTCCATCAGACTCTGGGTGTTTTCGACGACGACGATCGCGTCGTCGACGAGCGAGCCGATGACGAGGATCAGTCCGAACATCGTCAGCACGTTGATGCTGAAATCCATCGCCAGCATAAAGGGGAACGTCGCCATCAGCGACACGGGGATCGCCAGCGTCGGTACGAGCGTGGCGCGCCAGTCCTGCAAAAAGAGGTAGGTGATCAGGACGACGAGCGCCAGCGCGACGAGGAGCGTCACGACGATCTCGTGGATGGAGATCGTGATGAATTCAGTCGGATCGTAGCTGATGCAATAGGAAACGCCCTGCGGGAAATGGCGGGAGATCCGGTCGAGTTCCGCGCGGACGCGGTTGATCGTGTCGAGCGCGTTGGCGTCGTCGTTGCGGTAGATCGCCATACCGACGCATTCTTTGCCGTTCAGGAAAGCGTTGCCGTAATAATTTTTGGAACCGAGGTCGCATCGGGCGATGTCCGAAATGCGGACGACGGATCCGTCGCCGTTGCTGCGCACGACGATGTCGTCGAATTCGGCGGCGGTTTTCAGACGTCCCTGGACGTTGAGCTTGAATTCCATATATTTGCTGCCGCCCTCGTTGCCGACGCCGCCGACGGCGCCCATAAGGTTCTGCGCCTTGACGGCTTCGACGATTTCGGCATAGGAAATGTTGAGCGCCGCCATCCGCAGCGGGTCGAGCCAGATGCGCATCGCGTATTCCTGGGTCGCCATAATGTCGGCGTCGGAAACGCCGTCGATGCGGGCGACCGGATCGCGTACTTCGGACGTGACGTAGTTGCAGAGTTCCAATACCGACATTTTGCTGTGGTCGGTGAGGAAATTGACGACCGCCAGCATATCGGTCGAACGCTTGCCGACGGTCACGCCGTAGGAAAGCACTTCCGCGGGCAGCGACGGTTCGGCACGGCGCACGGCGTTCTGCACGTTGACCATCGCGATGTCGCTGTTCGTACCGCTTTTGAACGTGATCGTACAGCTGTACATCCCGCTGTTGTCGCTGGTACTGGAAAAATAGAGCATATCTTCGACGCCGTTGAGTTCCGATTCGATCGGAAATCCGACGGTGTCGGCGACGACTTCGCAACTGGCGCCGACGTAGAAAGCGCGCACATAGATCTGCGGCGGCGCGATTTCGGGATATTCGGCGATCGGGATCTGGCGCAGACAGATCGCGCCGAGGAGCACCATCACCAGACTGATGACGAAAGCCAGTTTCGGACGCTGAATGAAAATCTGGGAAAACATAACGCGGCGGCGCTCCTTATTCTTGCATTTCGACCGGATCGACGACGGAACCGTCCATGATCTTGTGCATTCCTTCGACGACGATGCGTTCGCCGGGTTTGACGCCCGCACGGATCACCTGCAACGCACCGTTGACCGAGCCGAGTTCGACCGGACGGATCTCGATTTTGTCGCCCTCCCCGACGACGCAGAGCCGCGCGCCCCGGCGGTCGAAAACGATCGCCTGACGCGGCACCGCCGGATACATTTCGGGATCCTCCTTGCTGAGGATCACCGACACGGAAGCGCCGGGATTGAGGATGTAGTCGGGATTGTCGAAACGCGCCCAGACCTGGATCGAGTCGGTTTCCCGGATGACGGACACGTTGTCGACGATCTCGATCACGCCGGGATGCGGATAGAGCGAACCGTCGGCGAGTTTGAGGGCGACGCGGCCGGTTTTACGCAGTTTTTCCTCGTTGCCGAAAAACTTGAGCAGATCGCGTTCACTCAACGAGAATCGCACGCGGATGGGCGTCGTCGAAGAAACCGTGACCAGCGTACCGGTGGACGGCGTGACGTAACGGCCGATCGTATAGAGCGCCTTGCTGGTCTTGCCGTCGTAATGGGCGCGGATCTTGGTGTGGTCGAGATCGTCCTGCGCGAGGATCAACTCCGCTTCGGCGGCCTGCAACTGAGCCTGCAAAGAAGCGAGGTTGCTTTTGGTGTTGTCGCGGGTATCGAGCGAGACCGCCTTTTTCTGGAAAAGCCGTTCGTTGCGGTCGTAATTGCCGGAAGCGTAGTCGATCTGCGCTTTGATGTCGTCGACTTTCGCCTGCGCCGCCTGCACCGCCGCCTTGTAGCGGACGTCGTCAATCTCAAAAAGGAGCTGACCTTTCTGAACCACCGTGCCGTCCTTGAAATTGACGTTGACGATGTCACCTGAAATGCGGGGCACGACGTCGTAAGTGTAGATGGCGACCACCGTGCCGGCGAGCCGGCGGCTGATCGTTTCGGAGCAACTGCCGACCTTGCCGACGAGCACTTTTTCGCGGTGGGGGACCGCCGCATCCCTGCCGGAAGCGAACGCCGGAACTCCGGCGGCGAACAAGGCGGTGCAAAGGAAAATTTTTGCAAACTCGTGTTTCATCATCTTTTTCATCCTCTAATTGGCGGTTACGCCGTTTTTTTCAAGATTGCGTCCGAGTTGACCGAGTACGCGCAGGAATGTTTCCAGATCGCGCGGATCGACCCCCGCGATCATTTCCCTCGACAACTCGTCAAAAAACGTTTCGAAGCGGACGCGGAATTCCTCCCCCGACGGGGAAAGCGTGATCGACACCGCGCGCCGGTCGCTTTCGGAAACGCGGCGCGACAGGATGTTCTGCCGCACGAGCGAATCCACGAGCAACGAGACCGCGCCGGGAGTCAGATTGAGCCGCGCCGCGAGATCCTTGAGCATCATCCCGTCGGAAGGTTCCTTCAGGAACTGGTCGATGACGCGCGCCTGGGCGAGCGTGATGCGCCGGGCCATTTCGTCGTTGCGCAAGAGTTCGCTTTTCTCCCCGCGATTGCGCATCAGCAGGGAAAGTTTCCAGATCTCGCGCCACAAAGACGGCTGTTTCTTCATAAAAGGAGGCATCCTTTTTCCGCAGGTGTTTAAACAGGTGAATAATTTGGTATATAAAATAATCTTCCGCCGTCGAAAATTCAAGCCCCGCGCCGGATTTTTCCCGAAAAATACGCCGCGAAGCAAAATGCCCTTGAAGTCGGCGCCGAAACATATTATATTAATATTATGATGTTTGGTCTTTTTCAATATCTTTTAAAGAAAGGCAGAACAGGGGGACCATGTTTGAAGCACTGGGGGACAAACTGCACGATGTTTTCAAGCGGCTGCGGGGAGAAAGCCGCCTGACACAGGAAAACATCGCGGAAACGCTCAAGGAGATCCGGCTCGCGTTGCTTGACGCCGACGTCAACCTTGAAGTGGCGCAAAAATTCACGGATTCGGTGGCTGAAAGCTGTTTGGGCGCGGACGTGTTGCGAAGCGTGACGCCGGGTCAGCAACTGATCAAGATCGTCCACGACAAACTGGTGGAGTTGCTCGGCAGTTCCGCCGCGGAATTGAAGTTCGACCGCCGTCCGGCGGTGATCATGCTCGTGGGGCTGCACGGGAGCGGCAAAACAACGACCGCGGGAAAACTCGCGCTGCATCTGAAAAAGCAGGGGAAAAAAGTTCTTCTCGTCGCGGGCGACGTCTACCGTCCCGCGGCGATCGACCAGTTGGAGATCATCGCCAAAGAAATCGACGTTCCCGTCTGTTTCGACCGGACGAGCGTCAACGTCGCGGCGATCGCGCTCAACGCCGTGGAGACCGCGACGCGTGAGCAATACGACGCGGTGCTGATCGACACGGCGGGCCGTCTGCAGATCGACGACACGATGGTGCAGGAATTGGTGCGCATCCGCGGCGCGGTACACCCCGACGAGATCCTGCTGGTCGCCGACGCGGCGCTCGGTCAGGAAGCGGTTTCGGTCGCCCGCCATTTCCACGAAAAGCTGGATTTGACCGGTTTCATTCTCACCAAACTCGACGGCGACGCCCGCGGGGGCGCGGCGCTTTCGATCCGTCAGGAAACGAACGTGCCCGTCAAATTCGTCGGCACCGGCGAAAAACTCGACCAGCTGGAAGTTTTTTTCCCCGACCGTATGGCGGGGCGTATCCTCGGGATGGGCGACGTCGTTTCGCTGGTCGAAAAAGCGGCGGCGGAAATCGACGAGGAGGAAGCGAAAAAACTGCAGGAAAAACTGCGGCAGAACCGTTTCGACTACAATGATTTTCTCACGCAATTGCGGCAGTTGGGGCGGCTCGGCGGCGTCGAAGCGCTGTTGCGTTTTCTGCCCGGCGGCCGGCAACTTTCCGGCGCGCTCGGAAGCGTCGATCTCAAGCAGTTCGGCAAAATGGAAGCGATCATCCGGTCGATGACGAAAGAAGAAAGGAGCAATCCCGATCTTTTGGATTTCAGCCGCCGCAAACGCATCGCGCGCGGGGCGGGCGTACCGGTCGAAACGGTCGGCACGCTCGTGCGCCAGTTCGAGATGATGCGGAAAATGATGCGTCAGAACGGAGCGCTCGGCAAAATGATGGCATCGGGCACGGCGAACGGGATTCCGGCGGCGCCGATGATGCCGGGGATGCGGGGAATGTTCGCCGCGCCCTCCCCGATTTCCCGCAAGGCGCAGGAACACCGGAAAAAACTCGCGAAAATGCCGCGCAAAGAGCGTCGGCACGAGGCCCTTCATCACGTCGCA
>JAKSOG010000100.1 GCA_024405715.1 Victivallaceae bacterium
CGGTCTGCTTCTCGCACTAGAAGCTCCGCTCGACGAAGTCTACGTCGAAATGCGGTTCCTCAAAGCAGGAAAGATACTGCCGCCATTCGCCCTTGTGTTCTTCCCAGAGGATCCATCCGAGCGTTTCGTCGCGCGCGGCGCCGAGTCCGCCGGAAATCTGCTGGTCTTCGAGCGCGACCGCGGGGATCCCGGCGAGTTCCCGCGCGAGTTCCGCGTCAAACGGGGCGATGAAACGGGCGTTGACGACCGTCGCTTCGATGTTCGCTCCGTGAAGAATTTCCGCGCAGTCCAGCGCCGTCTGGGTCATCGTGCCGAGCGCCCAGAGCGTTACGTCCGCGCCGCGGCGGAGGATCTCCGCTTTGCCGCATTCGACCGGCGCCGGTTCGCGGTCGCATCCCGACGTGCCGCGCGGATAGCGGATCACGGCGGGACGGCGGACCGTCAGCAGATATTCCAGCATCTTTTCCAGTTCTTTTTCCGTTGCGGGCGCGAGGATCTCCAAGTTCGGCAACTGCCGGAGAAAACCGAGATCGTAAATGCCGTGATGGGTCGGTCCGTCCGCGACGACGCCCGCGCGGTCGAATGCAAAAATGACCGGCAGTTTCGCCAGCGCGATGTCGTGGTAGATATTGTCGAGCGCCCGCTGGGCGAATGTGGAATAGAGCGCGACGACGGGACGCAGGTGCGCCTGCGCCAATCCCGCCGCATAGGCGACGGCGTGTTCCTCGGCGATCCCCACGTCGTGACAGCGGTGCGGGAATTTGCGTTGAAAAGGTGCCAGCCCCGTGCCGTCGACCATCGACGCCGTGATGGCGTGAAGTTCCGGATGCGTTTCGCCCAGACGCGCCAGCGTTTCCCCGAAAATCTGTGAAAACCCCGCCGCGCCCGGAGTTTTGAACGCTCCGGTCACGGGGTCGCATCCGGAAATCCCGTGATAGAGTTCCGGATCCTTTTCCGCGAAGGAGCAACCTTTGCCCTTGACGGTGACCGCGTGGATGAGGACGGGCCCCGCCATTTCCCGCACCCGCGTGAAAAGCGGGATCAATTCGTCGAGCGGATGCCCGTCGATGGGACCGATGTAACGAATGCCCAGTTCCTGAAAGATCGTACTCGGCGGGAGCAATGCCGATTTCAGAATGTCGTCGATGCGGTTGGCGGCGTGATAAAGCCGGTCGTGCGTCTGCAGAAAAAGGCGCAATTTGTCCTTAAAGTCGTTGTAACGCCGGTTGGAAAGGATGCGGTTGAGATAACGGGCGACCGCGCCGACGTTTGGGGCGATCGCCATGTTGTTGTCGTTCAGCACGATGACGAGGTTGGCGACGCCTTGGGCGGAGTTCAAACCTTCGTAGGTGATGCCGCAATTGAGCGCGCCGTCGCCGAGAAAGGCGATCACTTTGCCGCGTTTTCCCTGCGCGATGCGTCCCTGCGCGAGCCCGATCGCCTGCGAGACGGCGACGCCCGCATGTCCGGATATTCCCGTGTCGCAGGCGGATTCCAGAGGAGAGGGGAATCCGGAAATTCCGTCCAGACGGCGCAGATCGTCGAATTTTTCAGCCCGCCCCGTGAGCAGTTTGTGCGCGAGCGCCTGATGTCCGACGTCGAAAATCAGCGGCTCGTCGGGGATGTCGAAAACATAGTGGAGCGCGGCGATCAATTCGACTGCACCGAGGCTGGAAGCGAGATGACCGCCGTTGGCGGCGACCGCTCCGATGATCGCCGTGCGCATTTTTCCGCACAAAACGCGCAGTTCTTCGACGGAAAGTTTTTTCAATTCCACGGAAGAAGGAAAATCAGTTTTCATTTGTTTTTTCCTCCGGCGGCGGATATCCGAAACGATGGAGTCCGGCGATGATTTTTTCAACGGACGATTCGGGCGTGCTGGCGCCGGAAGCGACGCCGACGCATCCGGCTTCGGTCAATTCCGCTTCGGGCAACGGCGCGTCGTCGTCGAGCAAAAACGCGCGCGCTCCGCATTCTTCGGCTATCTCTTTGAGCCGCAAGGCGTTGGAACTGTGCGGAGACCCTGCCACCAAAACGACGTCGCATCGCGCCGCCATTTCGCGCACCGCCTCCTGACGCAGGGAAACGGCATTGCAGACGCCCGCGTGGTCTTCCAGATCGGGGTAACGCGTTTTGAGCAATGCGCGGATCTCGTCGATTTCCCGGCGGTTGCGCGTCGTCTGACTCAAAAGGACGGGGCGCGTCAGCTTTCCCGGCAGGTCATCGACCTCTTCGATACGGGAAATGAAATGGATCTTATCCGTTCCGGCGCAAGCTTTTACGCCTTGCATTTCAGGATGGTTTTCACTGCCGAAAAGCAACAGGTCGCGTTCGGGCGAAACCGCGCCCGCGGCGCGCTGAAGCCGGGCGACGAGAGGGCAGGTGGCGTCAACGAAACGGACATTCCGTTTTTCCGCCGCGAGAATGCAACTTTTCGGAACGCCGTGCGCGCCGAAAAGCAACGTCGCGTTTTCAGGGACGTTTTCGACGCTTTCGACGAAGACCGCTCCGCGCGCCGTCAGATCACGCGTCACGGCGCGGTTGTGGACGAGTTCGTGCAGAACGTAAAGCGGCGCTCCGGTGCTTTGCAACGTGTCGTCGAAGCATTTCAAGGCGGCGCGCACTCCGGCGCAGAATCCCCGTTCGCGGGCGAGAAGCAACGGCTTTTTGGCGTTCATCATTCGATCTCTCCGAAAAGCGACACGGATCCGGCGCGCCGGATGCGGATCTTTATCAAGTCGCCTTCCTTCAAGCCGTCGCGCGGCTCGAAATGGACGACGAAATTACTGTCCGTCCGTCCCGTCCAGCGGTTTTCGTTGCGGCGGCTGACGCCTTCGGCGAGTACTTCGACGGTCGAACCGACTTGATCCGCGAGCATCTTTTCCACCCGCGCGGCGAGGTCGCCGAGCAGGATCTGGTTGCGTTCTTCCTTGACGCTTGCGGGGACGGAGTCGGGGCGTTGCGCCGATCTTGCCCCCGGACGCGGCGAATACTTGAAAATGAACGACTGCGAATATCCGACACGGTTGAGCAGATCGCGGGTCATCGCGAAATCTTCGTCGGTCTCGTCGGGGAATCCGACGATCACGTCGGTCGAAAAGGTCACGCCGGGCAGGGCGGCGCGCAGTTTGTCGACGTAGCGCAGATAATCTTGCGCCGTATATTGGCGGTTCATCGCCTTGAGGATGCGGTCGGAACCGGATTGCACCGGCAGATGGATGTTGCGGCAGACTTTTTCACAGTCGCGCAACGCCGCGATCAGCCGGTCGCTGAAATAGGTGACGTAAGGCGAGGTGTAGCGGATGCGCAGCAATCCGTCGATCGCGTTGAGTTTTTCCAGCAACTCTCCGAAAGGGGAAACGTTTTCTTCCGGCGGGCGGGTATTCCCGTTCAAACCGTAGGCGGCGACATTTTGCCCGAGCAGGAGGATCTCCCGCACGCCGCCGTCGACGAGCCGTTTCGCTTCGTCGACGACGTCGCTTTCGGAACGGCTGATCTCGCGGCCGCGCACATAGGGGACGATGCAGTAACTGCAGAAGCGGTTGCATCCGCGGGTGATCGCGATCTGACCGAATGCGCCGCCCGCGGCGGCGTGGTCGCCCATTCCCGTGAGAACGTCGGCGGATTCTTCCGTGGAGCAGATCCGTTTGCGGTCGCGCCGGACTTGTTCGAGGATCCCGACGATGCGGTGGAGTTGCCCCGTGCCGACGACGAAATCCAGATGCGGGATCTCGTCGAGCAGTTTTTCACCGAGACGTTGCGCCATGCATCCGACGGCGCCGATCACCAGTTCCGGATTGCGGTCTTTGAGCTTTTTGAGATAACTGATCTTGCCTTTCGCCTTGCGTTCGGCGGCGTCGCGCACGCTGCAGGTGTTGAAAAGGAGCGCATCCGCTTCGGTCTCGTCGCAAGTCAGACGGTGCCCCGAAGCGATCAGCCGGGCACCGATCGCTTCCGAATCGCGTTCGTTCATCTGACATCCGTAGGTTTTGATGTAGACGACCATTTTTTCAGAGCAAAGTCAGGTGGTTGCGGTGGATCACTTCGTCGTCGGCGTCCACGCCGAGGATGCGGCGGATCTCCGCGCTTTTTTTGCCGAGGATCTTCCGGCATTCGGCGGCGGAAAAATGGACGAGCCCGCGCGCGAAAACATTCCCTTTTTCGTCGGCGACTTCGACGGCGTCGCCCCGGCGGAAATCGCCGGAAACGTCGCGCACGCCCGAAGGCAGCAGACTTTTTCCGCCGCGCCGGAGCGCTTCCGCCGCGCCGTCGTCCACGGTCAAGGTCCCTTTTGGGCGGCTGAAAAACGTGAGCCAGCGTTTGCGACCGGGCATTTTGCGCGCCGCGGGAGGGAAAAGCGTGCCGACGTCTTTGCCCGAGATCACGTCGGAAATCGCGTCGCGGCGGCGTCCGTCGACGATCCAGAGCGTTGCGCCGGAACTGGAAACGATTTCCGCCGCACGGAGTTTGGAAGTCATCCCGCCGATGGAAAAATCGCCGTTGTCGGTGCCGCCCGCCAGCGCTTTGACGTCGCCGGAAATTTTTTCCACGACGGAAATGCGTTTCCCGAGCGAGCCGTCGGCATTGCGGTCGCGCAGACCGTCTTCGGTGGTCAGGATCAGCGTGAGTTCCGCGCCCGTGAGCGCGGCGAGCATCGCGGCGAGCGTGTCATTGTCGCTGAATTTCAATTCATCGACGGAAACGGAGTCGTTCTCGTTGACGATGGGCAATACGCCGTGATCCCAGAGCGAATGAATGCAATTCATCACGTTGAGGTAGCGTTCGCGGTCGCGCAGGTCGTCCGCCGTCAGAAGCAACTGGGCGGCGAGAAAGCCGTGCGCGCGGCATTCTTCGGAATAGACCGCCATCAATTCGCGTTGTCCGATGGCGGCGAGCGCCTGGACTTCCGCCAGTTTGCGCGGACGTTTCGTCATTTTCAACGCTTCCATCCCTCTGCCGACGGCGCCGGACGTGACCAGAAGCACTTCCTTGCCCGTATCGCGCAACGCGGCGATCCCGGAAACCAGCGCGGAAATCGATTTCCGGTCGATCAGCAGCCGGGTCCCCGCCTTGACGATAATTTTTTTCGCCGACCGGAAGGCGGTCGCGCGACGATTCTGCGTCATAAACAAACTCCCTGTTTTCAGGTGGTGACATTCTCTATACTATAGTACGCATCAATGCTTTTTGCAACCGGAAGGATTTGCTTTTTGCCGATGACGGTGCTATATTATACGACCATTTGGCACGAAAAGGATACTTTTCCGGAAGGGGTAAAATGTTCACGGTCGGCGATTTGAAAAAAGACGGCAAATACCGGGTCGAATTCCGGTACGCGATGGATGAAGGCCGTCAGGTGATGCTTGCCGGTTCCTTCAACGATTGGGCGCAAGTCCCGATGACGTTCGACGGAAACGGCGGGTATGCCGTCGCCGTGAAACTGGATCCGGGGTATTACGAATACCGCTTCGTCGTCGACGGGGTGTGGCAGTCGGACGAGAGCAATCCCAGTTTCGCCGCCAACGATTTCGGTACGCTCAACAGCGTATTGCGCCTCGATTGAGGTTTCCCCGAAAAGGAACTGAAAGACCGCGCAATTGCGCGGTCTTTTTTTATCTTGTCAGACGAGAAGCGTTTTGACGCCGAGCGCGATGAGTACGGCTCCGCCCAGATATGCCGCCCGGTCGGGCGCGATTTTGCCGCCGCATTTTTCCCCCGCCGCGGCGCCGGCGAATGCGATGACGAACGTCACGGCTCCGATGATCGCGGCGTCGCGTCCGAGCGCGTCGTTGCCGACGCAACGGAAACCGATCCCGACGAGAAACGCGTCGATGCTGGTGGCGACGGCGAGGAGCAAAAGGGCGGGAAGCGACGCTGAAACGCTCTCTTTTTTATGTTTTTGGCGGATCATATTGACGCCGATGCCGCAGAGCAAAAACGCCGCGATCCAGCGGCCGTAGTTTTGAAGCGATTCCCCGCCGAGCGCGGCGCAGAAAAATCCCGCGACCGGCATCAGGAACTGGAACCCGCCGAAAAGCGCGGAGGAAAACAGTTTTTTCCCGCCGCCGAAGTGTCCTTTTCCGGCGATGCCGAGCCCGACGCTGACGCCGAAGGCGTCCGCCGCCAGCGCGACGCCGAGCAGAAACGGTTCGGCAAGTTGCCCGAAGGAAACCATTGTCAGCGTGTGAGTTCGACGACGTCGGTCGAAACGGGGAATTGCCACGTTCCGGGATATTCGCGGTCGAAAACGCCGATGCCGACGGCTTTCGCGCCGGCGGGGATCTGCGCCGACACGGTGTCGGCTTCGACGGCGGCGGGAAGCGTTTCCCATTTCCGGTTGACGCCCGGATTTTCCGTCGAATAGATCAATTCCGCGCGCCGGATGCCGTCGCCGGGGGAAACGATGATCGCTTTTGCCGCGCCGTTTTCCACGGCGAGCGGGGAAACTGCGGGCAATGCGGTGTCCTTGCCCGTAAAGGAATCGGCGTAACGGCGCACGATCTCATAATCCCAGCCGACGTGATCGTGGTCGAGCCGGACAACCAGCGATGCCGCCCGCGTACCGGGAGCGTCCTGTACGGTTTTCTGCCATTGGGCGATCTCGAAGGCCGCGTCGTTGGTCCCCGCGACCCAAAGCGTCGGCACGTTCAGGTTTTTTACGAAATATTTCGGCTCGAACGAGTCTCCGGCGTATTTGACGAACGAACCGTCGGCGGCACGTCCGAAGCGACAGCCCCAAAGTCTGTTTCCGCACTCGAACATACAGTCAAGCACAGGCATACGCACCGTGACCGTCACGTTTCCGGTAAGCGAGACCGTGCC
>JAKSOG010000101.1 GCA_024405715.1 Victivallaceae bacterium
GCGAACGAGTTTTTCAGCGCCTCTTCGCTTTTAGTCATATATTCTTCAACGGTATCGAGCAAAAGTTCGATTTCACAATTGTACATCTTGTAACTCCGGAGGCTCGCGCTTTTATTTTTTGACTTCGACCGCTTTTTCCGCGGGAACCGCCGCTTTCGCCGACGCCGCCTTTTTCACGGACGCCGCTTTTTTGGCAGGAGCCGCCTTTTTGGCAGGAGCCGCCTTTTTCACGGTCGCCGCTTTTTTTGCGGGAGCAACCGCTTTTGCGGAAGCAACCGCGCTCGCCGGAGCCGCCGCTTCGAGCGCGGCGATTTGCTTCTTCAATTCGCGTTTGCCGATGGAACGAAGCGCGCAGATCTTTTCCTTCTGCGCCGGACGGGGAGAAGTCTTTTTCTGCTCCCACAAACTGACCGTATGCGACGCGACGCCGAGCAATGCGGCAAAAGTTCCCTGCGTGAGTTTGAGTTTTTTACGGATGCGCACGATGTTCTTGGCGCCGAGACGCATCGTCTTTTTCGCCTGGGCCGCCACGGAAGCGGAAGCCGTGAAAGGCGTCGCGCCGGGCAATACCGACAACCGTTTTTCCAGCGCCTGCAGATTTTTTTTCTGATCGGAAAGCTGACGGCGCAACACGACGACCGTTTCACACAACGCCTGCGTCGCCCGTTTGATTTCTTTGCGGGCGAGACGACGGATCTCCTCGTTGAATACCTGTTTGATGTCCGGCATAAAAAGTTCTCCTCTCTTTTTTAGTGGCCCCATATCTCGAAGATATTGAAACAATATATCACAAAAAATTTTTTTGTCAAGTCAAATAAACGCTAACTTTCTCATTTCAAGCATTTTTCAAGGTGTTTTTCCGATCCAGCTCGATCAGCAGATTATAGCAAAGCCCGATCGCCGGAACAAAGACCGCGTGTTCGCGGGCAAGACGCATCGCGTTGCCGAGGATCGGTTCGATCTCAAGCGGACGATGCGCCTCGAAATCCTGCAACATACTGGTTTTATAAGCGGGAAAATTTTCATTGTACTCGATTTGACGTTCCGCATCCGCGCGGGAAAGCGCCACGCCGCAGGCGTTGGCGACCGCGATCAGATCGTCCATCAGCGCCGAACAGACTTTTCCGGCGGCGGTTTTTTTCGTCATTCCCTGCGTATCGACGCCGCCCGCCAAAACGGAAACGACGTTGTAGGAAATATTCCAAAGCAATTTATCCCAACGCTGCCGCTGAATGTCCTCAAAAAGCGTACATTCGACGCCGGCTTTTTCAAACGCCGCGGCAAGATCACGCAACTTGGGCGTGATCGGTCCCGAAGGATAAACGCCCATTTTCAAAATACCCGACCCCTGATGCAACACTTTTCCGGGTTCGGGACGGGAAACGCCGATGTAAGCCACGGAAGAAATCAGTTCGTTGTCGGGATAGGCCTCTTTCACGGCTTTTTCGTTGCCGATGCCGTTCTGGATCAAAACGATCGCCGTTTCCCGGGAACGGACCGCGCCGCGCAACAGCGCCACCGAGTCGGCGAAGGCCTTGGCGGTAACAAAAACGTAATCGAAAACCTCGTCGGTTTCAGCGACGCTTTTCAATACCCGCCGGGGCGTAAAATGAAAATCCCCGCGGATGCTTTCGACGGCGTAGCCGTGCGCGGAAGCAACATCGTAATCGCGCCGGGCGACGACGGAAACTTCCGCGCCGGATCGCGCCAGACGCCCGCCGAAATAAACGCCGACGGCGCCGGGGGCGAGGATCAGCGTTTTCATCGGGTGTTTTCTCCTTCGGAAAAAAGGGAAGTCCCGATACGCACGATGGTCGCGCCGCACGCCACCGCCGTCGGGAAATCGCCGCTCATTCCCATCGAAAGCGTCGGCAAAGGACGCCGCAACGCAATTTCCAGTCGGTCGCGCAACGCGGCAAGGTCGCCGAAAACCCGCGTCAATTCCGCTTCGGGAGCGTTCAACGGAGCCATCGTCATCAGCCCGTCGAAATCCAGATGTTCCGCCGCGGCGGCAAGTTCCGCCGCACCGGGCGTTTCTTCGACCGTGAAACCGCCTTTGCTCGCCTCGCCGGAAACATTGACTTCCAACAGGATGCGGGGACGCCGGTTTTCTTCCGCGGCGATGCGGTCGGCACGCCGGATCAGATCCACGGAATCGAGCGAATGGATCACTTGCGCGCACCGGATCACTTTGCGGACTTTGTTGGCTTGCAACGGTCCGATAAAATGCCAGACGATATCCGGGGGGAGCGCCGCGCTTTTGCGGAGCAATTCCGTTTCCCGGCTCTCCGCGAAATGGCGGACGCCCGCGTCGTAAAGTTCCGATATCTGCGGCAGATCGGCGGTTTTGGAAACGGCGAGCAGCAAAACGGCACGGGGATCCCTCCCTGCCGCACGGGCGGCATATGCGATCCGTTCGGTGAGGCGCCGATAGTTATCCGGGATGCTCATTTACCGCGCTCCGAAGCGAGCTTCAGATTTTGTTCCGGCGGACGGGCGGTGATCTTGGCGCCTTCGGGCAAACTTTCTGTAAGCCACACGTTGCCGCCGACGACGGAATTGTCTCCGATCGTGATGTTGCCCAGCACGGAAGCGCCGGAATAGATCGTCACGTTGCTGCCGATGGTCGGATGGCGTTTGTTGCCCTTGATCAGCATTCCGCAGGCATCTTTGGGAAAATTGCCCGCGCCGAGGGTCACGCCCTGATAAATGCGCACGTTGTCGCCGATGACCGCCGTTTCGCCGATCACCACGCCGGTGCCGTGGTCGATGAAAACGCCCTTCCCGAGCGTCGCACCGGGATTGATGTCGATGCCCGTGACGGTATGGGCGTATTCGGTCATCATCCGCGGGATCAACGGGATATTTTCCCGATAGAGGCGATGCGCCAAACGCTGGATCGAGATCGCCTTGAGCCCCGGATAACTGACGATGATTTCCTCGTAATTTTTCGCCGCCGGATCTCCGGCATAGGCGGCGGCGATGTCGACTTTGACGATTTCGCGCAGTTCGGGCAAGGCGCCGAGCAAAGCGTCGGCGACGCGGGTGCAGAAGGAATTTTTTTCTTCGCGGCAGCACGCCGGATCGGGGCACCGGCCCTTGCCGCGGCGCATGACCCGGTGAAGCAATTCCACAAGATCACGCCGTACCGACGACAGTTTTCCGGCGAGCGTTTTTTCCTCAAAATGCCGGATGAATCCCGGATAAAGCAATTCGAGGAGTTTTTCGGTCAGGGCGATCACTTCGGAACGGCGTGGCATCTCTTCGAAGCCGCCGGGATTGACGCCGACGCCGTCGGCATAGGTTTTTTCCAATTCCGAAGCGAGTTTTTCCGCGTCAAACGAATCCGCCATAAAAAATCACTCCACGTTTTGAATCTGTTCGCGCAATTTTTCCAGTTCGCTTTTGAACAGGACGAGCAGAGGAGAAACTTCCGCCGCGCCCGCCTTGTTGCCGAGCGTCGTGATCTCCCGGAAAGACTCCTGAACAAGAAAATCCATACTGCGTCCGGACGCCCGGCCGGAAGAAAGAAAACCGCGAAACTGTCCGAAATGGCTTTTCAGCCGGGTGATCTCTTCGGTAACGTCCGCGCGATCCGCGTAAAAGAGCACTTCTTTGAGCAGTTGTTCGTCCGAAGCCGGCACGGGGATTTTTTCCGCTTTGAGTTTGCCGAGCAGACGCGCGCGGGCGGCTTCGGGCAATCCGGCGACCAGAGGTTCTATTTTTGCAAGCGTATCCTCAAGCAATTCAAGGCGCGTTTCAAGATCGCGTTTCAGCGCATCGCCCTCGGCTTCGCGCATTTTGCGGTATCCGGCGAGCGCCTCGTCCAAGACAGAAAAGAAAAAACCCACGAGCGCCGGATCGTCGGGATCGGGCGCGCTTTGGACGACGACGCCGGGGACGGCGGTCAACGCTTCGACGGCGACGGATTCGTCCAGTCCGCACGCGCGGCGCACCTCGCGGCAACTTTCCGTCAGGCGGCGCAAAAGCCCGTCGTTGATCCGGGTATCGGCGAACGCCGCGTCGGCTCGTTTCCATGAGCCGCGGAGCTGGATGGCGCCGCGGGAAATTTCCGTCGCGACCCTTTTCCGTATCTCGATTTCCAGACCGGAAAATTCCGGCGGGAGATTGCAACGAAGCTCGAATTGCTTGCGGTTGACGGATGAAATTTCCAGCGTCAGCACTCCGCGCGCGCCGAAAAGTTTCCCCGCCTTTCCGAATCCCGTCATACTCAGCATAAAAAAGGTGAACTCCTGTTTATTTTTCCTCTTCCAGCGGCAATTTGAAATTTTCCGGCGTCCGGATCATTTCCAAAGTATGGGAATTCAACTCTTCCGCCGTGAGGACGGCCGCAAAGATCGGCGACCACCCCGAGAGCGACGAATCGGCAAAACCGGACACCACGATCCGGCGGTCGTCTTCGCCCCAGACGAGAGAGTATTGATTCATCGCCGCGACCAAATTTTTGCGCTCCGCGATCTCCTCGTCGCTCAAGATGCCGTTCCCGTTGAAATTGACATCAAGATCCGTACGCAGGAGCGTCGGATAGTCGAAGCGGACATGATTATATTCCCTGGTGGACAAATCCCCCAGAATGCGGTTGCGGACACAAGTTTGCGCCGCCGCCAGCATCTTTTCCTGCACCTTCTCCTCCTTGACGAATTTTTTGCGCAGCAACCGGTTCGGTTTCCAGAAATGCATCCGTTCTTCGGAAAAACCGCAAACCATATACAATTCTTCACGGGTCGGGATCCGCCATGCGACGCATATCTGCCGCAGATAACTGTCCGTATGCTCCCAACTGCCCATCGCGTTTTTCGGATCGCCGAGCGCCTCGCCTTTCAGAAAAACGGGATCGTTGTAGCGCACATAAAAAACTTCTTCCTGCGTCAATTCCGGCGCGTTGTCCAGCAGAAATTCCCGGGCGTCGTCGACGGCCGCGGACTGATAATACTGATCGCTCCGGCACCCGGCAAACGCCGCCAACACGGCGACGGCGGCAAGCCGACGCAAAATCCGTTTTTTCATTTCCCGCGTCCCTTCTTTTTCGATGGCATTCGCATACACTTGCTAAATATACTTTACTATGGGACAAACTTCAACCCTCGAAAAACTTTTTTATCGAACTTCGGAACGCCTTGTCAAAGCCGCGCGGTAGTATATTAGGTGCCGTAGCGAAAAACGCGGTAAAACGGGAAAGGACGTTTATGCCACCACAGGGAAACGGCTATGTTTGTAAGACGACGCGGGAGGAAAACGCCGCGTTGCGCCGTCTGTTGGAAGCGCGCGGATGGGAATTTTCCGAAATCCCCTACGCCGAATTCCGGGCGGTTTCCGCCGCGGAACACGTCGGCGTCGTCGCCTATACGTCGGGAAAACTGGTCGTCCAGGGGCGCGGCACGGAAGACTTCGTCCGTTACCTGCTCGAACCGGAACTCGTTCACACATTCACCTACGGGTACACGCCGGAGGAAGCCGCCGGGATCGAAGTTGCTCCGCACGGCGGCGTCGATGAAAGCGGCAAGGGAGACTTTTTCGGTCCGCTGGTCGTCGCGGCGGTCTACGCCGACGCTGAAACCGCCCCGTTGCTGCGCAAAATCGGCGCCTGCGACTCCAAACAGGGGTCCAGCAACCGGAAACGTCTTGAAATGGCGCGCGCCATCCGCGAAGCGATCCCCGGACGTTTTACCGTACTGACGCTAAAACCGGAAACCTACAACCGTTTGTATTCGGAGATCGGCAATCTCAACCGTCTGCTCGCCTGGGGACATGCGCGTTCGATCGAAAACCTGCTGGAACTTGTCCCCGATTGTCCGCGGATGCTTTCCGACAAATTCGGCAACGAAATCCTCATCCGGCGCGCTCTGATGGAACGGGGACGCAGGATCAAGCTCGACCAGCAGGTGCGGGCGGAAAGCGACGTTGCCGTCGCCGCCGCCAGTTTTCTCGCGCGCGAAGGCTTTCTGCGCGGGATGGAAAAACTTTCCGCCGAAATCGGCGTTGAACTGCCGCGCGGCGCGGGACGGATCGTCAAAGAAACCGGCCGCCGGTTGTTGGCGGAGCGCGGACGGGATATTTTCGCGCATTGCGCGAAACTTCATTTCAAAACCTATGCGGAGTTATGCGATGGGCTGTGAGATCGAACGGAAATTCCTGACGCTGGACGATTCGTGGAAAAAGTCCGCGTGCAAACGGCTTCACATCGTGCAGGGCTACGCCCGCACGGCACACGGCGCGCTCTCGACGATCCGCTTCCGCATCGTCGATGAAACGCAGGGGTTCCTGACGCTCAAAGGATGCGTCCGGGACGGCGTCCGCAGCGAATTTGAATACGCGATCCCCGCAGCGGATGTCCGCGCGATGCTCGCCGAATTCGGAGAACGTCCGCCGCTGGAAAAATATCGTTATCTGGTACGCGAAAACGACCGGACTTGGGAAATCGACGAATTTCTCGGCGCCAACGCCGGACTGGTCGTCGCGGAAATCGAACTTGAGGCCCCCGGCGCGCCTTTCGGACGTCCCGCTTGGCTCGGGAGAGCAGTGACGCACG
>JAKSOG010000102.1 GCA_024405715.1 Victivallaceae bacterium
TACGGCGCGGTAAACTTTTTTTTCGGGGGAAATCGCCGCTTCCGCGGCGGCGGGTTTTCCGTTCGTTTCCGGCGCGGCGAAATGCGCGATGAAGTTTTTCTGACGCGCGTCTTTGCCCGCCAGCGCGTCGGCGGCGAGCGCGGTTTCCATAATGTCGGGGAAAAGCGGATTGGCGATCGCCATATTCAGTCCGCATCCCGCCGCCATTCCGAGGAAGGTGCGGTTGACCGTTTGCCGCGCGGGCATTCCGAAACTGACGTTGGATAATCCGCAGACGCTGTTGATCTTGCGTCTTTTCGCCCAGGAGATCACGTCGAGCGCCGCCTGCGCCGCTTTTTCATCGGAGGAAATCGTCATGACGAGCGCGTCGACGGCGACGTCTTTTTCCGAATAGCCGTATTGCGCCGCTTCGGCGAGAAGTGTTTCGGCGACGGCGATGCGTTCCGCGCCGCCGGCGGGGATCCCCTCGTCGGTGAGCGGCAGAAGGATCGGCATCGCGCCGTATTTCGCGGCGACGGGCAGGATTTTTTCCAGACGGCTTTTTTCCGCCGAGATCGAATTAAAGAGCGCGCGTCCGGGATAAAAGCGAAGTGCCGCTTCGACGGTTTCCGGGTCGGTCGAGTCGATCGACAGCGGCAGGGGCGATGCTTTGAGGATGCGTTTGAGGGCGGTGAGCATCATCGCTTTTTCGTCGATGCCCGCCATTCCCATATTGACGTCGAGCAGCGCCGCGCCCGCGCGGGTCTGCTGGAGCGCGAAATCGAAAACCAGATCGGTCCTGCCTTCGCGCAGTTCGGCTTGGAGCGCTTTTTTCCCGGTCGGATTGATGCGTTCGCCGATCACGGCAAAGGGCGCGTCGCTTGCGAGCACCCGGAATGCTCCGCAACCGGAAACGACGCCCTGTACGGGAGCGGGATTCCGGAAAGGGGCGCCGAATTTTTCAAGCGCGTTTTTGAGCGCCGCGATATGCTCCGGCGTCGTGCCGCAACAACCGCCGAAAAGAGCGGCTCCGGCGTCGAAAAGGCGTTGCGCGCACTCTGCGAAAGGAACCGGACCCAGCGGGAAAACGGTTTCCCCGTTTTGCAACCGGGGTATCCCCGCGTTGGGCTTGGCGACGAGCGGGATCGCGGCGAACGGTTTGAGCGTCGCGAGAAGTTCCGCCATTTCGACCGGACCGCCGGAGCAGTTGCATCCGAAAGCGTCCGCGCCGAGCGCCTGAAGCGCGACCAGCGAGGCGACGGGGTCGCATCCCGTGAGCGTTTTGCCCGACGTTTCAAACGTCATCGTGACGACGACGGGGAAATCCCCCGGATTTTCGCGGGCTCCGATCAGCGCGGCGCGCGCTTCCTGCAGATCCATCATCGTTTCGATGACGATGCCGTCGGCGCCGCCGGAAAGGAGCGCGCGCGTCTGTTCGCGGTAAATCGCCACGGCATCCTCGCAATCGAGGTCGCCGAAGGGCGCGACGAAACGTCCCGTCGACGAGAGATCGCCGAAAACGAAAACTCCGGGCGCCGCCGCTTTGGCAAGTTTCACCAGCGAGGCGTTGATTTCCGCCGTGCGTTCCGCCAGATGGTATTCGCCCAGTTTGACCGAATTGGCGCCGAACGTCGGAGCGTAGAGGATGTCGCTCCCCGCCTGTGCGTAGGAGCGCAGGATCTCCGCGGTCTTTCCCGGATTTTCGAGCGCCCATTTTTCGGGACAGACGCCTTCGGGCATACCCGCTTTCGCCGCTTCGGTGCCGAAAGCGCCGTCGAGAAGGATTTTCCGGGCGGCGAGCCGTTTGAATTCCGCGCGTGTCATTTTTCCGTTTCCCCCAATGCCGTCACGCCCGCCCATGCGGTCACGCTTTTTTCCGGCACGATAAAAAAGTTTTCGGTCAAAGTCAATCCCATTTCCGGCAATTCAAGCCATTGAAAAAAAAGTTGCTGCGCGGTCAGCGGCATATCGCCGTATCCCGGAGAATAGCGCCGGGCTGCGACGCCGAGATTTTGCCGGCGCAACTCGGAGGTCGCACGGCTTTGCAGAAAGTCCATCGCGGCGTCGGCGCATTCACTGCCGACCGCGTCGAAGATCGCCCGGGCGGCGACGGATGTCTGCCGGTCGCGTTCTCCGATGAATCCGGCTCCGACCGTCGCCGCGGCGCACCAGAGTTTCCGGCTTCCGGCGATCGAAGCCGCGAACTTTTTCCCCGGCAGAAAACCGCCGTTTTCCAACGCGACGCCGTCCGGCGTGAATCCGGTGATGTCAAGCGTGCGGAAACGTCCTTCGATGCGGCACGCACCGAATGCGGCGCGGGCATATTTGTCATAAGTGGCGGCGAAATCCCCCGTCATTGCCGTTTTTCCGGCGCGCCCGCCGAGCCGGAAAAGGATCGCCTTTTCCGGAAACGGCAGCGAGATGGAAGAAAATTTTCGGAGGATTCCTGCCACGACCCGATCTCCGTCAGCGGTTTCTTACGGTAAATGCGGCGACGGGACTTGCCGCTTCCGCGGAATCCAGTTGCAGACGCGCCCGGATGAAATAACGGCGCTCCGCGCCCGGAGAGATCCGCAACGATTCGATGAAGTCCAGCGGCACGTCGATCGTCACGAGATTTTCGGGGTCGAGCGTCAACGGATAGCGCGTCGGCGACGTTTCCGGCGGTTCGGAAATGGTCAGCCACAGGGCGTCGTCGGGGATTTCCGTGCCGGGGAACCAGACCTGGCATTCGACGACGAGATTGTCGAGAGCTTCGGTGCGCCAGTCGGGAAGCGTGACCGGCGCGGGCCCTTCGTTTTTCAGCCGGAATGTAATATGTTCCTTTTGCCCCGCGATCTTGTCGCGGCTGCCGACCAATTGAAGCGTGAGCGAGGAATCTCCGATGCGTTGCGCCTTGCGGTCCATCGTGATCCCCGAACGCATTTCCGGCGCGATCTTCTCGCGGACGCACCCCGTCGTCAGCAAAAGACCGAAAATCGGCAGAAGCAATATTTTTTTCATTTTATTCTCCTATAATTTCTGGATTTCCAGCAACAGGGCGTTTCGTTCGGACTCGTCGCGGCAGAGCGCGAGTTTCCGGGTCAGCCCGCGCCGTTTTTCCTGCCGGACGCTCCGGCGGAAATCGGCGACGCACTCTTCCACCGCGCGTCCGGCATCGGCAAAGGACACATGTTCGACGAGGATCCGGCTGATTTCGGGCGTCGGTTCTTCGACAAGAAGTTTCTGGATCTCTTCGACGGCGGTCTCGCTTTCGCCGTTGAGCGCGGCGTTGACGGAAAAGTTGATCGCCCGCGCGACGGGATCGCTGTTTCCAAGTTCTTCGGGAGGAAGCATTTCCGCTATTTTCCGGGCGGCGTCGGAAGAGGAAAGAGCCAGTTCCAGAAGCGTGAGCATCGCCGCCGGATATTTTTTCCGTTTCGGCGCGACTTCGGGCGGAGGCGCGTCGGCGAAGCGTTCGCGGCGGGTGCTTTGCGCGCGGCGTCCCGACAGTTTGGAATAGACCGCGTTTTCGCTTACTTGGAGCAATCGGGCGCTTTCGGAAACGTAGACTTCCAGTTCCACCTGATCGGGGACTTTTTCCAGATATGAAGCGACGACGCCGGCGGCTTCGCCTCTGCCGACTGGACTGGAAAAATCATAACGCCTGCGCAACGCTTCGACGAGGACGTCCAGCCATGGCGCGGCGGACGTTACCGCTTCCGCCACCGCATCGGCGCCGCCGTTGCGGAAAAGTTCGTCGGGGTCCTTGCCGCCGGGAATGCGCATCACTTTGAGTCCCATTGAGAGCGGCAGAAGTATTTCCGCCGCGCGCAGAAAGGCCTTTTCGCCCGCGCTGTCGGCGTCGAAAGCCAATACGACGGAACGGGTGTACCGTTTGAGGATCTGCGCCTGTTCCGGCGTGAATGCCGACCCCAGCGGCGCGACGGCGCAGGCGAATCCCGCGCGGTGAAAGGCGATCGCATCCATCTGTCCTTCGCAAAGGATCGCCATATTGTGTCTGCCGATCGCCTGCCGCGCCAGCGAGAGCGCATAGAGATTGCGGCTTTTTTTGAAGATCGGAGTTTCCGGTGAATTGACGTATTTGCGACCGTCTTCCGGGTTCGCTTCGAGCGACCGCGCGCTGAATCCGATCGGACGGGATATTTCGTTTTCGATGGTGAAAACCAGCCGGTCGCGGAAAAGATCGAAAACGCGCGAGGGATCTTTGTGCCCGCGCAGGGCGACGCCCGCCGCGACCATTTCGTCGTCGCGGAATCCCAACCCGCGCAGATAATCAACGCCGGTCGTCCAGTTTTCAGGCGCGGCGCCGATTTTGAAAAGATCGACCGTTTCCTGCGGGAGCCCCCGCTTTTTCAGATATTGCGCGACGCGCCCCTGCGGATTGTCGCGCAGGATTTTCCGGAAAAGCGAACAGAGTTCGGCGTTGATCTGATAGATGCGTTCTCTTTCGCCGGCGCGTTTGCGGCTTTCGGCGGGATCGCCGGAAGCGTTTTCAGGGATGATGACGCCGGCGCGACCGGCGAGCAGTTTGACCGCTTCGACGAAAGGCAGATTTTCCTTGTCCATGAAAAAACGGAAAACGTCTCCGCCTTTTCCACAGCCGAAACAATGGTAACTCTGCCGGGCGCCGTCGACGAAAAACGAAGGCGTCTTTTCCTGATGAAAAGGACACAAGCCCTTGAAGGAATTGGCGCCGGCGCGGCGGAGTTGCACGAAACCGCCGACGACATCGACGATGTTGCAACGTTCGCGGATTTCCTGAATCGTTTCGTCGGGGATTCCCGCCATATGCTTTACCGCTCCTGAAGTCGGCGGCGCACCGCGTCCGCTTCGGCGCGGAACTCCCGGCGGTTGCCCGCCTGTCTCAGGAACTTCCGGTAGAGTGTTTCCGCGAAGTAGGCGTGGGTGGTATGGTAGTCGAAAAAGCGCGCGATGTTGAGCGTGATGCGGGGATTTCCCGCACCGAATTCCTGCGCCGAAGTGAAAGCCGACCGCGCTTCGGCATATTGTCCCAACCGCATGTAAGCAATGCCGAGGTCGTTGTAAAGTTCCGCCGATTTTTCGTAGCCCTTGCACTTTTGCAATTCGAGCAGGAAGCGTGGTGTCCGGGGATGATTCATCGCCAGCGCCGTGTCGGCGATCAGGACCATCGTCCGGACGTCGCCGGGATTCAACTCGTGTGCGCGTTGCAGGATCTTCAATCCTTCGGCGCGACGGTCGGTGCGCGCGGCGCAGATCCGGCCGAGCGTATATTGCGCCGTGAAATCGCGTTCGTCGAGCTGGACCGCGCGGCGCGCCGCGTCGAGGGCGCGGTCGTGCTCGCCGCATTTTTCCGCTACGACGGCAAGAAGCAACAACCCCTTGCGGTTTTTCGGATCGGTTTTTTCCGCCTTTTCCGCCAGACGGAACGCTTCCCGGCAATCGCCTTTGGCGGCGGCGTTGCGGGCGGCTTCATATGCTTTGTCGGGGTTGTTGCCGCAACCGGCGCCGATCAGCAGCAGGGCACCGATCCCGAGCGCGGAAAATCTTTTTGTCATTTCGCTGTTTCCTTGACTTGCCCGAACTATGTGTCGGAGGTTGATTTTTTCCTTCGGAAAAGTATGGACGAAATATACCGCGGCGGCGCGGATTTTGCAAATGAAAAATCCGTTATCGGAGCATCGCCGCGCAAAATAAATAGATTTTTGCGTCGATCCCGTCGCCGAGCGCTTCGCGTTCCGCGATGAAATCGGCGAATTTCGCCGCCGGCACGCGGAATGTTTCGATGGATTCGCATTCTTCCGGATGGGCGGTAACTTCCCTTCCGCGGAAAAGGTTCCCGTCGATTTCCATAAAAACGACGGCGATGCTTTCACCGCTCATTCCGGGCGACGAATAGCCGAAACGCGTACAATGCGTGACGCTCCCGGAATAACCGGTTTCTTCGTAAAGTTCCCGCGCCGCGGTCGTTTCCGGGGATTCGCCGTTTTCGATGAGTCCGGCGGGAAATTCGATCAGCTTTTTGCCTGCGGGGGGACGGAACTGCCGCACCAGAATATATTCGTCGTCGGGCACGATGCGGCCGACGATCATCACCGCCCGTGCGTCGGCGATGCGGTCGGCGCTTTCCCAACCGCGCGTTTTGCCTTTGTCGTCGACGTAATCAATTTCTTTCAGCGTCAGAAACCGGGCGCGCGCCAGGATTTTTTCACTCAGGATTTTTTCTTTCATCGCCGGGACCTCCGTGTCACGCCCTAATATAACCTGCGAAAAAGTTTCCGTCAATAGGCGCGAGCGTAACGCGGGCGCGAAAAGTTTGTAAAAATCGCCGGACTGCGGTATATTAACAAAAAATGCAAGGAGACCGTTATGGACTGGAAACTGCTGGAATGGGTCGGACGTCTCGCATTGGCGGGCGTACTCGGCGGTGTGATCGGTTTCGATCGTTCTTACCGGGCGAAAGAAGCGGGGCTTCGCACCCACTTTCTCGTCGCGCTCGGGAGTGCTTTGCTTATGATCGTTTCCCAGCAC
>JAKSOG010000103.1 GCA_024405715.1 Victivallaceae bacterium
TCAACGAAACGGAGTCCGACGGCGTGCGCGAACGGTTGAGCGCGAATCTTTCGCCGCGTCCCTGTCCGGCGTGCCGCGGCGCCCGGCTCAATCCGGTTTCGCTCGCCGTCACGGTCGGCGGATTGTCCATCGACCGTTTCAATGCGTTGAGCGTCGAAAAGGCGTCCGGTTTCATTTCACAGCTGAAACTTGACGGAGAACAGGGCAAGATCGCCGCCGATCTCGTCAAGGAGATCTCGTCGCGGCTCCGCTTCCTGATCGACGTCGGGTTGGATTATCTTACGCTCGACCGGGTTAGTTCCACGCTTTCGGGCGGCGAAGCCCAGCGCATCCGGCTCGCCACCCAACTCGGATGCGCGCTCGTCGGCGTGCTCTACATCCTCGACGAACCGTCGATCGGACTGCATCAGCGCGACAACGATAAACTTCTTGACACGCTGGAAAAATTGCGCGATGCGGGCAATACGGTCCTTGTCGTCGAACACGATCTGGATACGATCCGGCGCGCCGATTATCTGCTTGATCTCGGCCCCGGAGCGGGGCGTCAGGGCGGACGGCTCGTCGCCGCCGGAACTCCGGACGAAGTCGCGAAGGCGGAAAATTCTCCGACCGCCGATTTCCTGTCGGGAAGGCGGCGGATCGCCGTGCCGGAAACCCGTTCCCCCGGCAACGGGAAAATGCTGACGATCCGCAAGGCCGAACACCACAACCTCAAAAAGATCGACGTTTCGATCCCGCTCGGCACGCTTTGTTGCGTTACCGGCGTTTCCGGTTCAGGAAAAAGTTCGCTCGTCAACGGGATACTGGTGCGCGCGCTCCACGCCCGGTGCGGCATTCAGGACGATCCGCCCGGCAGGTGCGCCGGCGTCGACGGACTGGAATTCGTCGACAAGGCGATCGTCATCGACCAGAGTCCGATCGGGCGCACGCCGCGCTCCAATCCGGCGACATACACCGACGCTTTCGGAATGATCCGGAAACTTTTTTCCGAACTTCCGGAATCCAAAGTGCGCGGCTACGGTCCCGGACGATTCAGTTTCAACGTCAAGGGCGGACGCTGTGAAGAATGCGGCGGCGACGGGATCAAACGCATCGAAATGCAGTTCCTTTCAGACGTTTATGTCGAGTGCTCCGCCTGCCGCGGCGCGCGTTTCAACGAGGAAACGCTGGCGGTACGCTACAAAAAACACAACATTTCCGAGATCTTGGATATGACGGTCAACCAGGCGGCGGAACTCTTTTCCGCGCATCCGGGATTGAAACGGAAACTTTCCACGTTGCAGGAAGTGGGGCTCGGTTACATCAAACTCGGTCAGAGTGCGACGACGCTTTCCGGCGGCGAGGCGCAACGCGTCAAACTCGCCGCGGAACTCGCCCGCGTACCCAGAGGTCATACCGTCTACATCCTCGACGAACCGACCACCGGACTGCATCTTTCCGACATCGACCAGCTGATGAAGGTCCTTTTCAAGTTGCGCGATCTCGGCAACACCGTCGTCGTCATCGAGCATAATCTCGATGTCGTCAAGACCGCCGACTACATCATCGACCTCGGCCCCGAAGGCGGCGACGCCGGCGGTTCCCTCGTCGTATGCGGTACGCCGGAAAAAGTGGCGAAGTGCCGCAGATCCCATACCGGGCGGTTTTTGAAGCCTTACCTGAAATAAACGTCAGCGTTCAAAAAAGATCGCGTCGGGTATCCCGACCGGAAAGACGCGCACGTTGTCGTATTTTTCCGAGATCGCCGCGAGCGAATAAGGCGTGAAAAGAAACGTGTAGGGCTGATCGTCGTAGATGATTTCCCCGATCCTGCGGGCGAGGACGACGCGTTCTTTTTCGTCGAATGTGACGCGCATTTTTTCGATCAGACGGTCGACTTCTTCGTTGCGGTAGGCGACGTGATTGCTTCCCGTGCCGGACGCCTGCGAGGAATGCCAGATCTGGTAGAGGTCGGGATCGAACGAGGTCGTCCACCCGAGCGAACATGCGTCGAAATCGCGTTTTTCCAGCTTCTGCACATAGACGGACCATTCGACGGTTTGCAACTGCATATCAATACCCGCCGCCGCGAAACTTTCCCGGATGAGCGGCAACATCCGCTGCTGGATCGAAGAATTCGCCGCCTGCAACATCGTGAACGAAAATTTTTCCCCGTCCTTTTCCAGAATGCCGTCGCCGTCTTCGTCGCGCCATTGCGCTTGGGCGAGCAACGCTTTGGCGCGTTCCGGATCGAACGGCAACGGTTTCAATCCGGGATCGGCGTAGGCGCTCTGCGCAAAAAACGGACCGTCGGCGTTTTCCGCGAGACCGAAATAAATTTCGCGGCGGATGCGTTCCCGGTCGACGAGCATCGTCAGCGCCCGCCGCACCCGTTTGTCGCGGAAAAGCGGGTTTTTCTGATTGTAACCGATGTATGTGTACTGCGGTACGAGGTAACGGTATTTCCGGAAGGAACCGTCCCTGAAAATCCGGCTGTCTCCGCGCCGGAGCCACTGATCGGGGGTGAGCGCCAGACGGTCGAGCTGTTTCGCCTGCAATGCCTGAAAACGGGTGTTCGGATGTTTGATGATCCGGAATTCCAATACGTCCAGTTTCGGCGCGATCCCGTAACGCGTTCCGAAATAATTTTCGTTGCGCACGAAACGGATGTATTTGTCTTTTTTCCACTCGGACAGCCGGTAGGGCCCGCATCCGACGATCTCCTTGTTGCGCCGATGGTCGGAATTGAAACGCGCCCCGTCGAAAGGAGCCGTTTTGTTCCAGTAGAAAATTTTGGGCAGCGGCGCCATCTCAAGCGTTGATTGAAGCGCCCCGGCAAAAGGCCGTTTCCAGACGACGGTGAAATGATGATCGTCTTCGACCTCGATCCTTTCAAGATCCTGATAGTAGACCCGCAACGGCGCGGCGTTGACTTTTTCGTCTTTGACGACATCGACGAAAAATTTGAAATCGTGCGCGGTCACTTCCGGTTTTCTGATCTCTTCGCCGGTGTCGGGATCCCGGAAATCATTGTAGAAAACGTTTTTGCGGAGCGTGATCCGGAAAGAGAGATGATCGGGAGATATCTCCCATTTTTCCGCCAGCATCGGTTTGAAAACGCCGACGTTTTCCCAATCGCGTTCGGCGAGCGTCGCATTGCAGAGCATCGCCAGTTCCGCCGCGGTCGCTTCGTTGTTGATGATGTAGTTGAAATGCGCCGGTTCCGCGGCGAGCGACTGGACGAGCCGCCCGCCGTCGGGCGCTCCGTCCGGAAAAAAACGGCGGTTGGCGATCTCGGCGGTTTCCGGAGGTTCGACCGCACCGACGATCCGGCTCCGCGTCGCAACGGCCGCGGTCGTGCGCCGGAACGCCCTCAACGCGGTACAGCCCGCGAAAAGCAACGCCGCCGCCACGGGCGCGAAACATATCGCGAAAATGATTTTTTTCGCCATCTTACCGGCGCGAAATGCGCATGATCATATGGGCGCCGAGCAACTGGAAAATGATGTTCGGCAGCCAGAGCAGATATTGCGGATAAAGTTGCGGATAATTGCTGAACGATTCGCAGAGGATGATCGACAGAAAAAAGATCCCCGCCAGGATCACGCTGATGAAAAGACCGATCGACGTTTCCCTGCGGTTCGTGCGGATCGCCAGCGGCATTCCCAACAGCAGAAAGGCGATGGGCGCCAGCGCGAATGCGATCCGCTGATTCAATTCGACTTCCAGTTCGGTCGTCGGCATTTTGGTCTGCTTGACCATATGGATGTAGCCCATCAAGTCCTGAAGACGCATATATTTCGGCGCGACGTTGACATTTTCGGCGTTGATCTTGTTGCCGTAATTGATCGGAATTTCCAGATCGCCGGTGAAAATGCGGTCGATCGCATCGCTTTCGCTGCCTTCGCCCAGGTCGCCCGTCTTGCTGGTCGCGATCGCGTTGAAAAGTTTGATCGTCAATATCCGCGCCACCGGATCTGCCGACAGTTTTCCGCTTTCGGCGGAAATGTCCTGCTCGACTTCATCGCCTTTGTCGTTGAGCGTGTACAGTTGCACGCCGTAAATATTGCCGTTGCTTTCCTTGTTGTCGATATAAATGAGCTTCTGGTCGTAGGTGACCGGTTTCCCCGGCTCGAAAATCGCCAGCGGCTGGTCCATCACCGCGTTTTCCATCATCGAACGCGATTTTTTCAACAGCGGCGGCCCGACTTCCACCTGCAGATAGAGGCACAGCCCCGTCAGCAGCAGCGTGACCAGCACGATCGGAGAAATGATCTGCAGGATCGAAACCCCGCAGGCGCGCATCGCGGTGATTTCATTGTCGGCGGACATCCGCCCGAAAACCAGCATCACCGCGACCATCACCGCCCACGGCACGGTGAACGTGAGGATGTTCGGCAGAATATAGACGGTGAACTTGCAGAACGTCCACAGACTGATCCCCCGCGAGAGGTAATCCATCACTTTGATCAGGTTCGCGCCCGTAAGCCCGAACGTCAGAATGGCGATCGCCATGAAAAAAGCGACCAGAAAGCCGCGCAGAATGTACCAGTTGAGTATTTTCATCGATCGCGCTCCTTGTTGCGATTTTCCAATAAAATACACGCCGAAGCGCGTTTTCGCAACCGCACGGCGGATTTTTTTTCTTCCCCTCTTGAATATTGCCTGCGCGCATAGTATTTTAAAGCCGGCATCCGTCTTTGTACATCGGTCCGGCAGAAGCCGGAGAAAGGAGTTTTTTTATGTCGGTCGGAAAAATCAATCGGAAACCGCTGATTGTCATCGCGGTGGTCGGAGTCGTTTTCGTGGTGATCATGAACATCCTTTTTTCGCACGTCGAATGGATGCGCGACATCTTTTCCGGCAACGCCGTCGTCGGCGAAGTCTCGCCCGAAAGCGGCGCCAGCATCGCCGCCCGCGGCGAGATCGCCGCCCGCATCTCGATGACGATTTTCGCGGCGATCACCGCGTTGCAGGTACTCGCGTTCGGGATCGGCTACGCCGTGGTCAAATCCATCCGCGACAGCGCCGAATCCGCCGCGTTGAAACTGGTGCGGCTCGAAGCGGCTGAAATCTTTTTCGACGTGCCGCTTTACGTCGGTCTTTTCGGGACGATTTCCGCCTTTCTGGTGATGTCCTATTCCCCGCAGAGCAGCCGGCTGATCGCTTACAGTTCGACGCTCATCGGCATTATTTTCAGTCTGATCCTGCGCATTTCGCTGCATTATCCGCTGCGTCAGAAACTTGAGAGTTTAAAGGCGGAGAGCGACAAGTGAACCGGGCAATACTGATCGTCATCTGCGACTTTCTGGTTTCGTCGATGCTTTCGATGATGACCGGGATGATCCCCGCGCATTCCGGCGGCAACGGCGTCGGTCTGGACGAGCAGAGTACGCGCGTCCTCCTCGTGGAACTGGAAAAAAACCGCAGTGAATTGTTGAAACTGCGTGCCGCTTTGCAGACGAAATCCGATCTCGGCACGATGACCCGGGAAGAGGAAGCGCAATTCCGCCGTCTCGCCGGACTGATCGCCGAAAACGGTCTGAAAATCGAAAAACTTGAAGAACTCGCCCGGAGCAATCCCGAAAACACCGGGATGCTGTCCAAGGAAGAACTTGCCAAACGCCTCGACGCCGAAAAACTCCGCCGCATCGAAGCGGAATTCCTCGCCCGCGAAAAAGCCGATTCCCTCAAAGAGACCCGCGACGCCTTGCGCGATTCGCGCGCCGACGTTTCGAAATTGAGCGATACGCTCGCCAAAGTTTCGCGCGAAAACGTCGAGGGCATCAAAAAACTCGCCGAAAAGGAATCGCAACTTTCCGCGCGCCAGATCGAAATCGAAAAGGCGCGCCTCGCGCTGAAAGAAATGTCCGGTCAGATCGACGTCATCAACCGCCGCAGCGGCAAACTTGAAAACGATCTCGCTTACACCAGCGGGAAACTCGCGACTGCGGAACGTTCGCTCGCTTCTTCCAGCGATGAAGTCAACCGCCTGCGCCGCGAACTCGAAAGAGTCCGGATCGAAGGCAACGAATCCGCCGCCGCGCGAAAAGAGATCGAAGGTACTTTGCAACGTACCGTCGGAGAATTGACGCGCGCCAGCACCGAACTTGTCAATACCCGCAAGCAGCTTGCGGAAAGCCGCGCTTCGGAAGCGCGCGCCGCCGGAAAGTTGGAGATCCTCGAAAAACAATTCCGCAACGACGTTTTCGCCCGTTACAGCCGTGCCGTCGCGAATCTGAAAATCACCGTCGGCGAATCACGGCTGATCCGGGATCTCCGCAATACGAAGGAGAATTTTCTGCCGACGATCAAAGTCGGGAAACGGGTCTTCGTCCCCGGCGCCACCGCGATGTTCGCCGGAGGGGTCGGAGAACCTTTCCATTATCAGGAGATCGACCAGGTTTCCTATCAGATCGTCACGGGCAATACTCCCGTCGCTGTCCCCGGTCGCCTGCTGGTTTCCGGAAAGGACCCG
>JAKSOG010000104.1 GCA_024405715.1 Victivallaceae bacterium
CCCAGGTCGCCGCGGCGAAATTCCTCGAAGAAAAATACGGCACGGAATATCTGCCGGAAAAATTCAATTATTATAAAAACAAGGCCGCCGCGCAGGAAGCCCACGAGGCGATCCGTCCGACGGATGTCCGGCGGACGCCGGAATCGGTGGCGCCGTTTCTCGACGCCCAGCAGTTGAAACTCTACACTTTGATCTGGAAACGCTTCGTGGCCAGCCAGATGAGTTGCGCGGTGCAGTCCCAGCATACGCTCGACGTGGATACGACGGGCGCCGATTCCCGGAACTACCGTTTCCGGACGGTGGCGACGGTAACGGTTTTCCCCGGTTACACGATCCTTTTCAATGATGCGGCAAAAGAGGAAAACGATTCCCGCCAGGCGGAACTCATCGGCGCTTTCGCCGGAAAGGAAGTCCTGAAACTGGAAAAACTCGATTCCGCGCAAAAATTTACCGAAGCGCCGCCGCGGTTCAGCGAAGCCGCGCTCATCAAGGAGCTTGAGGAAAACGGTATCGGACGGCCTTCGACCTATGCGACGATCCTTCGCACCATACAGGACCGCGATTACGTCAAACGCGAACAGGGGAAACTCGTGCCGAGTGAACTCGGCTTTGCCGTCAACGATTTTCTCGTCGCCCGGTTGCCGGAACTTTTCGACATCGGCTTCACCGCCAATATGGAAAAGGAACTCGACGAGATCGAAGAAGGCAAACGCGGATGGGTCGAGATGATGCATCGCTTTTACGACCAGTTGATGCCGTGGATCAAGGCGGCGGGGGAATACGACGCGCCGCCGACGGAAGAGAGCCGGGTGCTTTTCGATCTTTTGAAAGACGTCCGTTTCGCCGCGCCGGAAAAGGGCGCCGGAAAAGTCTACGACGACAAAAAGTTTTTTGAATCCATCGAAGCGAAATTCGCCAAAAGCGGCAAAATTTCGGCGCGCCAGCAACAGGCGCTGATCGCGCTTGCCGGACGTTACCGGGATCAGCTGGACGATGCCCAATGCGCCGCTTTGCCCGAAACGATGCGGCAGATGCTCGACCGGGCGGTCAAGAAGGCGGGCGAGCGCGAAAAGGCGGTCGTTGCTCCGTCCGCCGATTACGGAGTTGTTTTCGATGCGTTCAAAAATGTCGCCTTTGCCGCGCCGGAAACGAGAGGCAAGATCACCTACGACGACAAAAAGTTTTTCCTGTCGCTGAAAAAGCAGTACGAATCGGGCAGGGCGCTCAGCGAAAAACAATTGCTCGCGCTCGGAAAACTGGCGCGGAAATATCGCGAAAAATTGACCGACACCGCGCTCGTTGAAGCACGGCTTCCCGAAATGAAGAATGCTCCCGCGCCGCGTGCCGCCGCCGTGCCGCCGCCGGAAACGACGCCGGAAAAACTTCAGGCGGTTTTCGAGGCGCTCGATCACGTTGAGTTCGCCGAACCCGTACACCGGGGACGCTTCGTTTATGACGACAAAAAGTTTTTCGAATCGTTGAAAAAGCAGTATCTTTCCGGTAAGACGTTGAGCGGCAAACAGTTGCTCGCGCTTGGGAAACTGGCGGAAAAGTATACGGTCAAATAAAAATCTTTGAGTTATGAAAAAAGGCATCGGGAAACGCATCCGCCGCTTTTTCGTCGCGACGCTGATCGTTTTGCTGTCGCTGCTGGCGATCCTGCTCTTTTTTCGCGACGATTTGATCGAATTCGCGATGGAAAAAGCGGGGTCGGCGATCCTCGGCACGCAGATCGAAGTCGCCGATTTTTCCTCGTCGCTCGCCGGACGGGTCGAGATCACGGGGCTTACGGTCGCCAATCCGCCCGGATACGAAGCGCCGTATGCATTCCGGCTCGATCGCATTGCGGTCGACGTCGATCTTCTCTCGCTCTTTACGAAACGCATTCTCGTCAACGAAATAATCGTCTGCGGTCTCGCACTCAATTTCGAGCAGGTGCTTACCTCCAACAACCTCGGCGAGATCCAGGATAACATCCGCGCCGGAAAAAAGGAAGAAGCCGAAGCCGTGGAAACCGAGGAGGAAGAAGGAAACGACGACGCCAAGACCGCGGTCGAAATCACGCTGTTCGACGTCAGCGATACGGCGATTTCCTTTTCCAGTTCCACGTTGAGACAGACCGTCGTATTGCCGCTCGGCGGGGTCACTTTCCGGGATATCGGCAAACAGAGTTCGATCTCGCCCACAGAGGCGTTGGATTTCGTTTACGAACAGATTTTCCTCGCAGTTCTGTCCAAATGCCGCGACGTCGGCGGCGTATTGCTCGAAAACGGAAGCGCCGCCGCGCAGGATCTGCTGGAATCTTCCGGAAACGCCACACAAAAAACGCTGGACGTCGCGGGCGATTCCGCGCAAAAAGCGGTGGAAGGCATCGCCGGCGCCGCGAAAAATCTGATCGATGGAGCCGGAAACGGCGTCAACGGATCCGTCGAAAAGGCGGGCAAGGCCGCTTCGGACGCATTGAAAGAGTTGAAACTGTGGTGATCCCGGGACGATGAAAAGATTCTGTTTCGTTCTTCTCGTGGCGTTTTTGTTGTTGCTCGTCAACGTCGCGGTTTGCCTTCTTGCGCGCGACGCGATCGCCGAAACGGTGCTGGAAATCGTCGGTGGACGCATCTGCGGAGTTCCCGTCGACATCATAGAGATCCAATCGACGCTTTCCGGCAGGATCGAAATACGAGGCGTGACGATCGCCAACCGGCCCGGCTATGTGGAACAATACGCCTGCAAAATCGACCGCGGTATCATCGACTTGAATATGCGGCAATGGTGGTCGTCCGGACGGATCGTTTTCGACGAGATCGCGATCGAAGGTGTGTCGATGCAACTGGAACCGAACGGTTCGACCAGCAATCTTCAGGAGATCCGCGATTGCATCTGCGCGGACTCGACGCCGGAAGACGATGCGGAAAAGGACGTCCTCGACCACCTTGCGCCTCCGACGGAGATCCGCCGCTTCACGGCGCGTTACAACGTGGTCTTCGCCCATTATCCGATCGTGAAAACGCCTTTTGTGATGCCTGTGCAGGATATGGAAATGCACGATATCGGCGTTTCCGGAAACTGGACGATGCGCGATACATTCAATTACGTTTCCGATCAGATGTTCCTCGTCGCGCTCAACGCCGGGCGCACCGGCGGCGCGATCCTTGCCGAAAGCGCGACGAACACCATGGAAATGATTTTCACGGGTACGGGAAATGTCGTGAAAAAGACCTTCAACGGCGCGGTGGATGCCGTTGCCGGCGTGACGCAGAAAACCGTTTCCGGTGCGAAGGGACTTTGGGGAGGCGAATCTTCATCTTCCCCCGATGCGGTCCCGGAGAAAAAGTAATCCCTCCCGCCTCTTTTTTCCGCGAAAATCCGCGATCGAAGCTTCCGGTGGATTTTTGTCGAAAAAAAAAGCCGCTTTTCACGCAAAAACACTTGTTAAAAAAACAATGCCGGATTATATTATCACCGCGGGACTGATACGCATAGCGTATGCCGCATTTTCACCAATCGGAAAACCATTTCAAAAACATTGAAAAAAGGTATTTTATGAGCGACCTTACGATTCGTGACATTCCGCTGGATATCGAAGACATTATGCACACCGCATATCTTCAGTATTCGCTCAGCGTGAACGTCGGACGCGCCATCCCCGATGTCCGCGACGGACTCAAGCCGGTCAACCGCCGCATTCTCTATGCAATGCGCCAGATGCACATCGGCAAATCGCACGCCACGGTCAAATGCGCCAAAGTGGTCGGCGAGGTGATGGGTAATTATCACCCGCACGGCGATATGGCGATTTACGACGCGCTGGTGCGGCTCGCGCAACCCTTTTCGATGCGGGCTCCGCTTGTCGAAGGGCAGGGGAACTTCGGTACGATCGACGGCGACCCCCCCGCCGCTTCGCGTTATACGGAATGCCGGATGGAACGCCTCGCCGAAGAAATGCTTTCCGACATCGAAAAAGACACCGTCGATATGGTGCCGACATTCGACGAATCCGACACCGAACCCGCCGTTTTGCCCGCGAAGTTCCCGCAGTTGCTCGTCAACGGCACGACCGGCATCGGCGTCGGTATGGCGACGTACATCCCGCCGCATAATCTCGGCGAAGTGATCGACGCGACGGTTTGCCTTCTTGACAAACCGACCGCCACGGTCGACGAATTGCTCCAGTATCTGCCCGGCCCCGCTTTCCCGACCGGCGCGATCATCCGCGGTCGTATGGCGATGCGCCAGTTCTATCAGACCGGGCACGGCAGCGTCAAGATCCGTTCGCGCGCCGACATCGTTGAAAAGGACGGTCGCGAAGAGATCATTATTTCGGAAGTTCCCTACGCGATCAACAAAGCTACGGAAGTCAAACGCATCGCCGATCTGGTGCGCGACAAAGTCATCACCGGCATTTCCGACATCCGCGACGAATCGAGCAACCGCAACGGCGTGCGCGTCGTCATCGACGTCAAACGCGGCGCAATGGCGCAGGTCGTGCTCAATCAGATTTTCGCGCATACGCAATTTGAAACGAGCATCGGTTGCACGATGCTCGTCGTCGACCACAACCGTCCCCGCACGATGAACCTCGTGCAGGTGCTTCAGGCGTACATCGACCACCGGCTCGAAGTGATCCTGCGCCGGACGCTTTTCGATCTGGACAAGGCGAAAGCGCGCGCCCACATCCTCGAGGGGTTCAAGATCGCCATCGACAACCTCGACGAAGTCGTCCGCATCATCCGCGAATCCCACGACCGGCAGGAAGCCGCCGCAGCGTTGTCGGCGCGTTTCGGGTTGTCGCAGATCCAGACCGGCGCCATTCTCGATATGCGGTTGCATCAGTTGACCGGTATGGCGATCGAAGACGTGCTCAATGAATTGGAGGAGGTCCATCGCCAGATCGTCTGTCTGACCGAACTGGCCGCCAGCCGCGAAAAGCAGATCGCCGTCGTCCGCGAGGAACTTTTGGAGATCAAGGAGCGTTACGCCGACCGCCGCCGCACCGAGATCACGATGGACGACAACGATTTGAGCATCGCTGATTTCATTCCCCGCCACAGCTGCGTGATCACCGTTTCCGACACCGGTTACATCAAACGGGTGCCGGCGGACACCTATCATACCCAGCACCGCGGCGGCAAAGGCATCATCGGGATGAGCACCAAGGAAGAAGATACCGTTGAACACATTTTCAACGCCAACAGCCACGACATCATTTTCTTTTTCACCGACCGTGGCTTTATGTATTGGCTCAACGTCTACGAGATCCCCGAAGGCATCCGCACCGGCAAGGGCAAGGCGATCATCAATCTGATCAAAGTCGAGCCGGGCGAAAAGATCTGCGCGATGCTGACCGTCAAGCGCGAAGACTTCGACGATCCGAATAAGTTCATCGTGATGGCGTCGCGCAAAGGTTACATCAAGAAGAGCGAACTCGCGCTTTTCCGCAACCTGCGTCGCACCGGGTTACGGGCGTTGATTATCGAGGAGGACGACGACCTCATCGGCGCCGCCGTCGGTTCCAACGGCAACGAAGTTTTGCTCTCGACCCGCAAAGGGATGGCTTGCCGCTTCGATCTGAACGACGACGAGATCCGCCCGATGGGCCGCACCGCCCGCGGCGTGACGGGGATGCGTTTCAAGATCGCCGGCGACGACGTGGTCAGTCTGGAAATCATTTCCGAACCGACCTACGACGAAGCGGAAACCCTCGAAACCGAAGAGGAACTCCCCGAAAACGAAGCGGAAACGATGTCCGAAGACAACGACAAGGAAGAAGTTTTCGGCATCGGACCGGAAGTCCTCGTCGTTACCGACGGCGGTATGGGAAAACGTTCGTTCGTTTCCACCTACCGCAAAACCCGCCGCGGCGCCAAAGGCGTGGTCAACATCCGGCTCCGTGAAGGCGAAGAGGTTTTGAGTGTCGTCCAGATCACCGGCAGCGACGAATTGCTGCTGACGACCGAACGCGGTCAGCTGGTCCGCATTCCCGCCGGTGAAGTCCGCCGGGTCGGACGGGCGTCGCGCGGCGTCAAGATCATGAATCTCAATCCCGGCGACAAAATCACCGGCGTGGCGAAACTCATCGAAGTCCCCGCCGCTGAAACTCCGGCGGGAGAAAACGCTGACGACGAAACTCCGGCGGAAGAAAATCCCGCCGTCGGGACTCCGGCGGAAACGACCGCCGCGCCGGCGGAAAGCG
>JAKSOG010000105.1 GCA_024405715.1 Victivallaceae bacterium
CAACGCAAAACCTTCGAATACAGAACCAAATAAATACAGAACTCAAGTAACAAGCAGAACAGACAATCACGTCAAAGACCAAAAAGAACAAAAGGCCAGACCACAAGACCAACAACAAGATGATCATCATGATGCTCATGCTGTAAATCGTCTGCGACAGCGGCGCGCCGACAAGCGCGAGCAAAAGGAAGGGCGCCGCTTTGCCCTGCTGGTAGCATTTTTTCCAGGCTCCGACCGCCGCCTGTCCGGCATAACCGGTGCCGAGCGCCGATCCGGTGGCAGCCATACCGACCGCCGCATAACCGGCGCCGAGGGCGAGGACTTTCAGAATTTGTTCCGTCATTTTTGTTTTTCCTTATTTTGTAGGATTGGGTTGTTGGCGAAAGGGTGGAAAGCGTTGCCGCTCCATGTAAGACCGGTGTGATTGGAAAATTCCAGCGTGTTGAGCCGTACCGCGTGGACGAGCACACTCATAAGTCCCATTGCGAGATTGAGCAAATGGCCGCAGAAAACGACGAGTACTCCGACGGGGATGATGTACGGGGAAATTTTCATCACGCCGATGCCCATTCCGTTGAAGTTCGCCGCGATATAACTTCCCGCCATTCCGACGGCGAAAAGCCGGATATAACTCAAAAGATCGGAAAAACTCCCGATGATCGAAAAGGGGAACTGGAAAATGTCGGCGGCATTGCGCCAGTTCAGCCCGCAAAGCAGGACGAGAAAAAGCCCGATGCCGTAAAAAGCGTACATATACGAGGGGAACTCTCCGGGGAAAACGATGATCCGCATCGCGAGGAAAAAGTTTCCCCAGATGATCAGCATCCAGCCGACGTTGGCGCCGATGCTTTTCCAGTTGCCGTCGTGGATCGCCTTCCAGAGATGGCCGAGGGAAAGCTGGACGACGGCGAGCGCGAAACAGAGGGTCTGTATCCAGCCGTCTTTCACGGCGGGATCGGTAAGACACGCGAGTCCTCCTCTGGTCATGCCGAACCAGTTCCCCGAAAGCGCTCCCGAGAGAACCGTCGCCAGCGACAACACCCAGGCGAGTTTCAGAGGCACTTTCGCCCTTTCGCAACGGCGGAACTTCCAGCTTGCCGCGAGCGTCGCCAGCAAAAATACGGCGCCGTACCCGGCGTCGCCGATGATCATCGCGTAAAAGACCGTGAAAAAGACCAGAACGCCGCCGGAAATGTCCATTTCCCGATACCCCGGCAGAATGCCGAGAAAATCGAAAAGCGGTTTGATCGTCCGCGACCATTTCGTTTCCCGGATCAGAACGGGGACGTTGTCTTTTTCGGTCGGATCGGAAAGGACCAGTCCCCAGCCGTTTTTTGCCGCCGCCGCGCGCAAAAGTCCGACGGCGTCGACGGGGACGAACCCCTCCAGAAGCAACACGGCGTCGTGATCTTCGCAAGCGTCGATCGCCCGGGAAAACTCCGCCCGTTGCAACAACGCGGCGCGGGCGGCGGCGATCCGTTCCGCGGCGCGGACGTAACCGCCGAGTTTCGTTTCGACGGATGAAATTTCCTTTTCCAGAGTCTGCAAACGGATACGCAGAAGCGCCGGATCGTCCGAAACGGCGAGACGCAACGCGGGAAAATCTCCGGTATCCGGCTCGTGATCGGCGAGAACGACGAATTCGGCGCGACGGCGGTCTTCGCGCAAGACGACCACGCAGACGTCGTCGCGTTTCTGCGCCCGCGCAAGTTCGTTTTTCGTACCGTCGCACAAAAGCAGATGGATCCCGTGCCGCGCCAGTTCCTCAATGGCGTCGCGCCGGAAATTCCCCCAGGGGGCGAGTTTTTTGAGCCGCAGACCGATTTCGGCGCGTTCGTCGCAAAGCCGGTCGAAGCGTTCAAAAAGCGCTTCGCATCCGGCGAGATATTCCGCGTCGCTCCGGTCGGGTACAAAAGGCGAATCCGCGTTTTCGTCCGGGTGATGCTCTCCGGCGAAACGTCCGAGACGGTTTTCCAGTTTCAGCGCGGCGCGGAACTTTTCCGCGGCGGCGACGGAACGCTCCGAAGAACCGGCGCGGCGCACGTCGACGTGCATCACTCCGACATCGCGCAACGCTTCCAGCGCGTTTTCGCGTTCGCCGGAAATCGCCAGCAGCAGCACTTTTTTCATCGGGACGATCATCGTGTGCGCCTACTTCCGTATTTGCCCTTCCCCGCGGACGACATATTTGTACGTCGTCAGTTCATCCGCCCCCATCGGGCCGCGGGCGTGGAGTTTGTCGGTGCTGATTCCGATCTCGGCGCCCATTCCGAATTCGCCGCCGTCGGTAAAGCGGGTGGAGGCATTGACGTAACAACAGGAAGAATCCACCCGTCCGAGGAAATAATCGACGTTTTCCCGGATCGAACTCAATATCCCGTCGCTGTGGCGCGACCCGTAGGTGTTGATATGATCGACCGCTTCGCGCACACCGGAAACCGTACGGACGGCGAGGATCGGCGCCAGATATTCGGCGTAATAATCCTCTTCGGTCGCGGCTTTCGCATCGGGACAAACGCGGCGGAATCCCTCGTCGCCGCGCAGTTCGACGCCGTTTTCGCGCATCGCCGCGCAAAAGACCGGAGCGAAACGTTCCAGCGCATCGCGGTGGATGAGCAATGTTTCCAGCGCGTTGCAGACTCCGGGGCGCTGGCATTTGGCGTTGACGATGATCCCGACCGCCTGTTGAAAATCGCACGCGGCGTCGACGAAAAGATGGCAGACGCCTTTGTAATGTTTGAGTACGGGCATCGTCGCTTCGCGCACGACGGTGCGGATCAGCCGTTCGCCGCCGCGCGGAATGACCAGATCGATATGGCGGTCCATTTTCAGCAGCAGCGGAACCGCCGCGTGATCGGTCCACGGCAAAATCTGGATGACGCCGTCGGGCAGAGCGCTTTCGACGGCGGCGCGGTTGAGGATCTCGGCGATTTTGAGATTGGAAAAGAACGCTTCGCTTCCGCCGCGCAAAATGACCGCGTTGCCCGCCTTGACACAGATCCCGGCGGCATCGCAGGTGACGTTGGGACGCGCCTCATAGATGATGCCGATGACGCCGAAAGGCACGCTGATTTTGGAAATTTTCAATCCGTTGGGACGCGTCGTTTCCGAGAGGATACGCCCGACGGGATCCTGCTGAAGCGCGACGGTTTCCAGCCCGCTCGCCATCGCTTCGATGCGCCCTCCGGTGAGCGTCAGCCGGTCGATCATCGCGGGGGAAAGCGTCGCCGCTTTTTCTCCGGCAAGATCCCGCGCGTTGGCTTCGAGGATCTCCGGCGCGGCGTTTCGCACGGACTGCGCCATACGCGACAAAGCCCTCGCTTTGACATCGGCGGGGCACACCGCAAGTTCCGTCGCGGCGCGGCGCGCTTTTTCGCCCATTTCGAGCAAGACGGAACGCATCGTTTCTTCGTCCATGACCCACTCCTCTTTCTTACGCTTCGGGCGCCGGGGCTTCGGGCGCCGGGGCTTCGGGCGCGGCGGCATCCGTTCCGGATTCCGGCGTCAGGATCTCGCGCTTCAACGCTTCCCAGTCGATACGGCGGATGAGCCGGGGGAAGTGACGGTAGCGGTAGCGGTGATGCCCGTTGGCGCGGTCGCGGAATTCCCTGAGAGCTTCCGACGGCGGAATGTTTTCAAAGACGATCCGGTAGGCGGCGACGACGACGCCCGTGCGGTCGGTCCCGTGGCAACTGTGGATCAGCATCGGCATCGGCGCGTCGCGGATGATTTCCAGTGCTTTTTTCACGTCTTCGGGAGTCATCCGGTGGGTTTTCAGCCAGAATTCTTTCAGTTCAAGACCGCTGATGATAGGCATATCCCCGTGATGACTGCGCAGATTGAGCACGCTTTTGCAACCGTGTTTCTCCATCTCGATGAACTGCTGTCGGTTCGGTTGAGCGGAACGGTAAAGTTTATCGGCGGCGACGATGTGAAAATTTTTCGCCAGGGCGACTTCGATATCGTGATAGGCAAGTTCCGCCAGCAATCGGCGGATCGACCGTTTGGGACGCGGAGCATCGTTGAAAAACATCAGAGGACCTCGCAACGGATAAGGGTTTCACGCAACGTTTCGCGATGCGCCGCGCTGATTTCGCACAGGGGAAGCCGGTATTCTTCGGCGATCAGACCTTTCATCGCCATCGCCGCCTTGACGGGGATCGGATTGCTTTCGATGAAAAGATCGGTGAAAAGCCGGTAATACTTGCGGTGGATCGGAAGCGCCTCGCTGAAATCGCCCGTCAGCGCGAGGCGGACCATTTTGCTCAATTCGGCGGGGATCAGATTGGAAGCGACCGAAACGACGCCTTTGGCGCCGAGCGCCATCATCGGCAGTGTCAGCGAATCGTCGCCGCTGAGCACGGGGATGGAGCAGACGTCGAGGATCTTGGAGACCCGGTCGACGCTTCCGGCGGCTTCCTTGATCGCCGCGACGTTTTCATTGGCGGAGAGCCGAGCGACGACATCGACGGGGATCGGCACGCCGGCGCGGCCGGGCACATTGTAGAGTACGACGGGCAACCCCACCGTGTCGGCGATCGTCGAAAAATGGCGGTAGATACCTTCGGGCGTCGGTTTATTGTAATACGGGGTCACCTGCAACGTCGCGTCGACGCCCGCTTCCTTGGCTTCGGCGGTAAGTTTCACCGCCTCGGCGGTCGAATTGGCGCCGGTTCCGGCGATCACCTGACAGCGTTTGGCGACGCATTCGACGGTAAAAGCGATCACTTCGCTGTGTTCCTTGAAATCGACCGTCGGACTTTCCCCGGTGGTGCCGACGGGGATCACTCCGGCGACGCCGCCCGATATCTGGTCTTCAAGCAATTGCTTCAGCGCCGGATAATCGATCTTCCCGTCGCGGAAAGGCGTGACCAATGCGGTATAAACTCCCGAAATTTCCATACCAAACTCCTCCGTGTGAAAAAACGGCAAATATACTTTGTATATTTAATATACCCCTCCGCAGCGGAAAAATCAACCCGTTCCCTGCACGCACGTCTTGAAAAAAACGTTTCCGACATTACATTATAGGCGTAACGTGGTTTATGAGCATATGTCGAAAGGTTTTCCGAATGAAGCGTTTTGCCCGTTTTCTCGCCGCCGCGTCGGCCGCATTGTGCGCGGGGTGCATTTCCTATCATTATGAAGGGGAAAGCGCCGCCGGTCCCACCGATGCCGATGAACTCAAAATCTATACCGAAGTCGCCCGCGTTCCCAGGAAATACCGGGTGCTCGGCACGGCGACGGTTTCCGCCGATTATCAGCAGGTGTCGCGCGAGCAACTGATCAAAAAACTCCGTTCCGAAGCCGCGGAGCACGGAGCGAACGCGATCCTGCTCGTCGAGCAGCAGGTGCTTCCGACCGACACCGCCAAAGTGGATATCGCCGGACGGCGGGCGATCGACAACGATATGGGCAGCGACAGCTGGCGGAACATCCATACCGATGTCGACGGAGAATACGGCAACGTCCGCAAAACGCCCGGTACGACGACGCTTTACAGCCGGACCATCCGCGCCGAATTTCTCCGTTTCGACGAATAACGCGGACGGATTTCCCGATGTTCCCGTTCGCGCCCTTCGCGGCGCCGATCCTGCTTTCCGCGCTTTGTCTGGGCTTTTATGACATCGCCAAAAAAAGTTCCGTCAACGGCAATTCGGTGATGCCGGTACTCTTTTTTTCGTCGCTGACGGGGACGGCGGTTTTTGTTGCCGCGCTGTTTTTCGCGGGGAAATTGCCGGAAGCCGTCGGATGTTCGGCAAAAGAAGGCGCCGGATACGCCGTCAAAGTCCTGCTCGTCGGCACTTCCTGGATCTGCACTTACTATGCATTGCGCGAACTGCCGATCACGATCGCGGCGCCGATCCGGGCGAGTTCGCCGCTTTGGACGCTGCTGGGCGGGATCGCGCTTTACGGGGAAACCCCCGACCGCGTCCGGCTTCTGGGGATGGGATTGATCTTCGCGGGATACGCGATCTTCACGGTCGTCGGAAAAAAGGAAGGATTCCGTCCGACGGGGCGGGCGATGGTGCTTGTGACGGCGGGGACGTTGCTCGGCTCGGCGTCGGCGCTCTTCGACGAATGTCTTTTGGGCGTATGGATGTGTCCGCAACTGGCGGTCCAGTTGTATTTTTCAGTCGGGATCACGGTTTTTCTCGGTT
>JAKSOG010000106.1 GCA_024405715.1 Victivallaceae bacterium
TTTTTCTATTTCAGGGCGCTCGCCCTGCCCGGATCCGCCATTTCGATCCTGTCGATGCTCCGCCGCTGCAACGTGGTCGTGCCGTTTCTTTTCGGCTGTTTTTTCTGGAAAGAAGCCGATCGCGGCAAAAAAAGCGCGGCGTTGCTGTTGATCCTCGCCGGCGCGGCGATCCTCGCGCTCGCAAAACGCTGACGGTCAAGGCAAAACGATCTTTTCTCCCCAAAGCGGCGCACGGTGTCCGGCTTCCATGCCGCGATGCGCGATTTCGGCGACGTCATGATCGGCGTCGTCGAAAGGGATGGGACGCCAAACGCTCGGCGCGCAATGCTCCATTTCCAGCAGGTGCGAAAACCATATCTCGCGCGGGCGCAGAACTTCCGCCGCGAGCGGAACGCTCAACCCCACGCGCGGGTGTACGATATGGATGTCGATCTTTCCCGACGGATGAAGTTGCCGGAAATCGCAACTGTCGCCGCTGTGATAGAGGACGGGGGCGGCTTCATTTTCCCCGCAACTGACGCGGTAAACCGACATGAACTTCTGGAGCGTTTTGTTGTGGTCGGTCTCTTCGGATTCGATGCGGACGTCGCCGATTTTCACGTCGACGGGCGGACGCTGATACCCTTTCGCCGGATAAAAGTTCGTAATGACGCACTTTTTCATTTCCGCCATTTTTTTCAACAGCGAAAGCGTGTAATGGTCGGAGTGGTTGTGCGTGACCAGAAGGAAGTCGAGCAACGGCGCCAGTTCCGCGGCGCGGCGGTGATGAATGTCGATGCCGAAACACGTTTGCGGCGTTTTGACAACGTATCCCATATTGTAGAGATGCCAGACGACCGCGCCCGTTTCGACTTGCGTCGAAGGAAGTTCCGCGAGAACGCGGGCGAGCGCGCGGTCGTAAAATTCGAGGACGGGATAGGCGTTATAAAAAGTGTCCAGTTCTTCCCGGTTCCAGTCCTCTTTTGCGTCGAACGTTTTGAAAACCGTCGCCGTCATCGCGTCCACGCCGTTGCGAAGGATCGCTTCTTCGATGCGCCGTTGCGGCGTATCGGGCGCGGAAAACGCGATCGCGGAAAAATTTTCTCTTGTCGGAGCGACCGACTGCATCAAATCCGGCGATGCTTCTTCGCAAATGAAATACAAACCGTCTTTTTCATCGACACGGGCGTTGTGAAACTTGACGGCGAGCGTATTTTTCCCTTTGCGCACGGGCAAGCCGATGATGTGGCTTCCCCTCCCCGTCAAAGGCGAAACATTGGACGACAACCGCGTCACAAAGATCGTTTTCCCGTTGAGCGCGACTTCCAGATGATACCCCGCCGCGCCGATGGAAATCGTCATTTTCCCGTCGGAAGGCGAAACGAATTCGTTGCAAAGCACGGCGACGACCAAATGTTCTCCCGTTGCGCGGAAGAAACGGCCGTTGTCAAGCAAAATGTTTTCCGGCGGGATATTTCCGGCTTTTTCCGGCGCAGGGCAAAACGCCGCAGGATCGACGTTTTCCCACGGCGCCGTTTCCGTAGTAAAAAGCCGCCATTCTTCCGCCGGACGAAACGGCAACGCGGCGGCGGAAAAAAAGCACGAAAACAACGCGGCGACAGGGAAAAAGTGTTTCATTGCCTCCCCCTTTTTTATTCCATGGCGGAGCCGGGGTTGTCTTTCATCACGACCCCCTGCCCGTGACCGCCGCGGTCGACCAGTGGTTTTTTCATATATCCGCGATGCAAAACATTGCCGGAAATCACCGAGTCGGTCAAATCCTCCACGATCATACCGACATCAGGCGTATCATTCCCCGTGCCGCCGTCATCGTGTCCGGCGACAAAAGCATTCCCCGTGACCGTCAATCCCTGCGAATGAAGCAAAATCAAACCGGCGGACTCCGAATTATCCGGTAATTTTGAACAATCACTGCCGCAACGCCGGAAGGTATTTCCGGTGATGGCGGAAGTGTTGATTTTTTCCGCCCGGATCGCCGCGCCCCAGTTGCGGTCAAAGGAATTTCCGGTGATGTTCCAGGTGTCGCCTTCGCAGATATTCAATCCATGACCGTGATTCCACTCGACGCGGTTCGCCGTGAACATGACGGTCGAACATCCCATTTCGTACGAAAAGCCATCCCCGCCGTTGGAACTGAACTGGTTGTCCGAAACGAATCCGTCGCAACCATGCACGCGCATCCCGCACCCCCCGTTCGACATAAGCAGATTGCGGCGGATGACGAAAAGCCATGCCCGTTTCAGATAAATGCCGTGTCCGGAAAATTTCGTGATCTTGCAATCCTCGACCGTTATGCTGTTCTCGAATTTGCTGTATTTTTTGTCGTTGTTGAGCAAGATCCCGTGGACCGGTTTGCCGTCGCCGGACTTTGCGCCGGAAAGCAGCAGTCCGCGAATGCGGACTCCGAAGGAATCCGTGACGTCGAGCAAAGCCGGCGCATCCGGAGAATCCAACGCCAGGACGGCGCCCGCGTCTTCGCCGCGGTATCCCCAGACGGGGTCCGCGCTCAGACACACATGCGACGGCACCCGCAGGCCGTGGCACAGGTAAATTCCCGGCGGGAAGAATATGGTTCCGTGTACGTTTGCCGCGACGTCGATCGCTTTTTGAATGGCGGCGGAATCGGCGGTTTTCCCGTCGCCCCGGGCGCCGAAGTCCCGCACATTGAATACGCCGTTTTCAACTGCCGGAAGTAAGTGCAACACACAAATCCACGACAGAGCGCATAGTATTTTTTTCATGGACATATTTCCCTCACGGTATCGTTTCCATTCGGACTGCCGCGACATCCGCCGCCCGTCGGCGGGCGGTGCGGATATGCAGACCGCCCCTTGATTCCATAATAATATAGCCGATGTCCATTGATAAGCAAATTTTTCCGACCATCGTTTGACCGTTTGCCGCCCCTGCTTTTTTCCGGTACAAAAAAAGAGGAGACGAGTGCAAACACGGCGCGGGGAAATTTGCAATTTCTTTCCCGTCCGGCTACATTAAGAGAAAAAGAGGTGCCGATATGACTTCGATCAAAATCAAAATGAAAGACGGTTGCGCCGATCTTTTTCCCGCCAAGGCGCATATCGACGACGCCGCTTACGATCTGCGCGCCGCCGCCGACACAACGCTTGCCGTCGGCAAAAGCACGCTGGTCCCGACGGGGATCTTTATGGAGATCCCGGTCGGTTTTGAAGCGCAGATCCGGCCGCGGAGCGGTCTTGCGCTCAAACACAATTTAAGTCTCACCAATTCCCCCGGCACGATCGACGCGGGCTACCGCGGCGAAGTCGGGATCATTATGTTCAATCCGGGGCCCGCGCCGTTTGAAGTGCATCGCGGCGACCGCATCGCGCAGATGGTGATCGCAAAACTCGCCGAGTGCGAACTGGTCGCGGCGGAAGATCTTTCCGAAACGGGACGCGGAGCGGGCGGCTTCGGGAGTTCCGGCACGAAATAATCTCCGGTCACTTCGTTCCCGGATCCTCCATCACAAACGTTTCCGGATCTTCCGGGATGACGCTGTGCGAGGAATTCTGCATCCAAGTGATTTTTTTCGGGCATTTCAAATTGAAATACATCCGCGCCACGCCCGACGGCGGACAGGTATAATCCCCCAGTCCGGCGCGGGGCACTTCGACGGGACACCGGATGCGCTTCGCCATATTGATCGGGTCGTAGTAATCGCGCCCTTTGCCGTAGGACAACTGCACCGCGTCCTGCTTCATCAGTCCGAGCGTCTGTCCACCGACGTTGCAACACCACGGGATCGCCGCCGAGCAGTAACTTACGGTCGGGTCGAGCGCCGCCGCCCAAAGCGCGTGAAGTCCGCCCTGACTGCCGCCCTCGACTTCCAGATCGCGTCCGTTCCACTCCGGCAGACTGCGGAGAAATTCCAACGCACGCAACAACCGCAACACCATCCCGTTGAAGTAACAATTTTCGCGGTCGTTTCCATCCGTCAACGCATACCCTCCGAGCCGGGACGCAAGTTGCCGGTAATATTCCGGTTCGCGCCCGATCTCCATGCCGTGCGCATTGATCGCCATGTAAATATACCCCTCTTTGCCCTGCATCAACGGCTTTTGTTCGCCGATGCCGTACCCGGGCAGCAGGATTTTCGCTTTGAGCGTTTTGGGCGCGGCGCCGACGGGGATGGAATAGATCCCCGTCATCGGCGCGGGCGCTTGACCTTTGTACGAGGGACCGGGGCAAGGCGCGCTCACGGAAAAGCGATGAAAAGTTCCGTTTTCGTTCAATCCGCGGTCGGTGATCTCGCTTTTCAGCGACATCGCCGCGAGGCGCGCTTTTTGCGCCTTCCAGAATTCGTCGAAATCGTCCGGTTCGGGGAGACTCCGGATGTTTTCGATTTCCGCGCCCGCCGAACCGTCGAATTCCGCCCTGGAAACGTTGCCCGCCGCATCGGTGAAGGACACGGGGCGTTTCCGTGAATCGAGCAATTCCGCCGTCAGCCGCACGAATCCGGGCCGATGCATCGTCGTTTTGAACGAAACGGGAGTTCCCGTTACCGGAGCATCGCCCGACTCATCCAGCCCGTCGTCGCTGCGCAAGCGCCAGCGCACGAAACCGCGTTCCGCGCATTTTCCGGCGCAGAGCGGCGCGACCGTGAAAACGATTTCTTCGCCGCACCGGTAGGAAACCGCCGGTTTGTCCGTCGAAACGGCGAGTTTCAATTCTCCGCGGAATTCCCTTTCATCGACGGGCGCGAGTACGGTCACGGGGAAATCTTCCGGCAGATCCCGTCCGTCGGGCGGGATGAAATCTTTGTCCGTCGTAAAAAGGATCGCGTCGATCCGGCTGTTGGCGCTGTCGGAACGCAACGCAAGATCGACGTTTCCGGTGGAAATGACCTGCGGTTTTTTGAGTTTTCCCCAGGTGAAAGCGGGATATTTCGTCAGCGCGGGATTTTTTTCATCTCCGGCGGAACCGATCTCGCGCGTCCCTTTGAAAAGCGTGGCGCGCCGCCAGTTTTCCCCGAAACTGTACGAGCGCATCCAAACGCAATAACTTCCGTTTTCGGGAAAGCAAAACGTTCCTTTCGCTTCGGCGTTTTTGCTCCCCTGCAAGACCCCCGAACCGGACGCTCCGCGAAATGAAACCTGTTTCCATTCCCCCGGGAACGGAAAACTTTCCGCTTCGATGAGATAATTCGCGCCCGATACCGCCGACGCCGCAAAAACCATTCCGGCGAGCCATCGCATTTTCATTTTTCCCTGCCTCCCCTTGCGTCACGGTTCCTGAAACGTCCAGCGCGCGGCGCCGGGAGGTGCGAAACCGTGATCGGAATTTTGGATCCATGTGATTTTTTTCGGACATTTCAAATTGAAATACATCCGCGCCACCCCCGACGGCGGGCAGATGTAATCCCCCATCCCCGCCCGGCTGATGACGACGGGACACCGGATGTGTCCGGCGAAATGGACGGGATCGTAATACTCCAGCGCCGGTTCGTATTGGGCGATCCCCCAATCCGGCGCCATAAGACCGAAGGTGCGCCCCGCCATATTGCAATTCCAGGGAACTTCGACCGCGCAATGCGAAACATTCGCATCGAGCGCCGCCGCCCACAACGCCTGCAAACCGCCCTGACTGCCGCCGACGACTTCCAGATCGCGGCGGTTCCACTCCGGACGCGAAGCCAGATATTCGCAACCGCGCAGGACCCGCAGGACCATTCCGTTGAAATAACATCTTCCGGCGTCGGCGTTGTCCGTCAGCGCATAATCTTTGCGCGCGGAAAAAAAGGCGGCGTATTGTTCCGGGGACGCCTGCAAAGGCGTTCCGTGCGCGTTGACGAAAAACACCAGCGCGTCGTCGCGGCGGCGTTCGCGTCCCGGCACCGCGGGGATCCCCGTGCCGTACCCCTCGAAATGGATTTCCGCCGCCA
>JAKSOG010000107.1 GCA_024405715.1 Victivallaceae bacterium
CACCGGTCATCCTGCCCTCTCCGCCGGTCGAAGACGTCGGCGCGGAAATCGGCTGTACCGGCGAACGCGTGCGCCAGATTCAGGACCGGGCGCTGAAAAAATTACAAATGCGTATGAAATCGGAAAAATGAAAAGCGATCCGCTGAAAAAATTGCACCGTCTCGTCGGCGAAGCGGTCGTCCGTTACCGGATGATTTCGCCGCGCGACCGCGTTCTCGTCGCGCTTTCCGGCGGCAAAGACAGCGCCGCGATGCTTGAATCGCTCGTGCATCTGCGCGACGCGGCGCCGATCGATTTCACGCTGGTCGGAGCGACCTTCGATCCGGGATATGCCGATTTCGACGTTTCCGCGCCCGTTGCGTTTTGCCGCCGTTTCGGGATCGAACACCGCGTCGTTTCCTGCGACGTCGATGCGATCATCCGCGAAAAAAAGTGGCAGGACGCCCCCTGCGTGCTGTGTTCGCGGTTGCGCCGCGGGCATTTGTATAAACTGGCGAAAACGCTTGATTGCACGGCACTTGCGCTCGGGCAGCATCTCGACGATGCGGTCGTTTCGTTCTTTATGAGCGTCTGCCGCGGACAGGGGATCTCGTCGATGGCGCCCAACGTGCCGCCGCAGAGTTCCGCCGCGGTGCGGGTGATCCGTCCGCTGATCCTTGCTCCGGAAGCGCTGATCCGGCAATGCGCCGAAACGCTCGCCGTTCCGGAAGGGGGACATTGCCCCTATGAAGAGCAACTGCTTTCCGGCGACCGGAAGTTCTTTCGCGATCTCGTCGACCGCCTTGATGCGCGGATCGGCGGGGTGCGTTCCAATATTTTGCGTTCATTTGCGCGCATCGAACCCGATCATCTGGTCGGCGGATGCGTCGCGCGATCAAAAAAGGAGCCCGACGATGCTGTGTGACCGATGCAAAAAAAACGAGGCGACGATCCATATCGAAACCATTCACGACGGCAAACGGGTCAAGACCAACCTTTGCGCCGAATGCGCCCGGCACGAAGAAAAAGAGGGATCGCTTGCCGCACTCGGTTTCAACCTTGCGGAAGTGCTTTTCCACCAGATGAGCGGCAAAACTTCCGCTCCGGCGCCGGAAAAAGAGTCCGTCCCCGGGATCGTCTGTCCCGAATGCGGTTGGACGCTGGAAAAGATCCGCCGTCACAACGGGCAATTGGGATGCGCCCGCTGTTACGAAACGTTCGCCCCGATGATTTCCGACGTGATCGGCAAAGTGCAAAAAGGCGGCGTCCATACCGGAAAAAGACCGGGACAGCGCGCCCGCGCCGACGGTGCGGCGAAATTGGAAATCGAACGGTTGAAGCGTCTGCTCGACGACGCCGTGCGCCGCGAAGAATACGAAAATGCCGCCCGCTTCCGCGATGCGATCCGCCGGCTGGAAGAAAAAAGCGCCGCTTCCAAAGCGAAACGCGCGACGAAAAAGGAGAGTGCGCGATGACTCCCGAAACCGCCGATGTTCTGCTCGGAAACGAAGTGAGTTTTCTCGCCGGCGCCGACGCCGGAAACGGTTGCGACATCGCGATTTCCAGCCGGATCCGGCTGGCGCGCAATCTCGCGGAAATGCCGTTTCCCGGTTCCGCTTCGGATGAAATGCGCGAAAAGATTTCCGATGCGGTCGCCGATGTCGTCGATCCCCGCCTTTTCGGCGGCAAAGTCCACCTTTTTGAAATGGCGTCGCTGTCGCCGGTCGACCGCGACGTATTGATGGAGCGGCGACTGGCGAGCGCCGATTTCATCCGTCGCACCGGAGGCGCGAAACTGCTCGTCCGGAACGACGAACGCATCTCGTTGATGGTCAATGAAGAAGACCATATCCGGTTGCAGGCGATCCGTCCCGGATTCCAGTTGCCCGCGCTCTGGGAGGAAATCAGCCGCATCGACGATCGGCTGGGGCGGAAACTGCCGTTCGCCTTCGACGAAAAACTCGGATATCTTACCAGTTGCCCGACCAACGTCGGGACCGGAATGCGCGCATCGGTGATGCTCCATTTGCCCGCCCTGACGCTTTCCGGACGGATCGGCGCGACGGTACAGGGGATCCAGAAACTCAATCTCGCCGTCCGCGGAATCTACGGCGAGGGGAGCGACAACCGCGGCAACTTTTATCAGATATCCAATCAGCATACGCTGGGCGAAAGCGAAGAGGAGATCCTCGGACGCTTTTCCGCCGTGATCGACCAGTTGATCAACTTCGAGCGCGAAGCGCGCGCCGCGTTGTTGCAGAAAGACCGTTTCGGAATGCTTGATTTCGTCGGACGCAGTTTCGGCGCGTTGCGCTACGCCTACAAAATGCCCGGCGGCGAAGCGCTGAATCATCTTTCCGGAGTCCGCGTCGGCGTCGATATGCATTTATTCGAGAATCTGGACATCCGGTGCGTCAATGAATTGTGGATCGCCACGCAAAACGGACACTTGCAGAAAAATGCCGGACGTGAACTTTCCGCCGCCGAACGCGATGTCGAGCGCGCCCGCATCTGCCGCGAAAAATTGCGGCAGGGAAGAAATTAAAATACCGCGACCGCTTGCAACATCGCTATTTCTTTACGAAGGAATATTGCACGTGGCGCGTTTTCGGGATGAGTCTGGCGCATGTGGTTTTGTCGGCAAACTCGAAACACCGGACCAGGCGGTTAAAGAGATAGCGATATTGCGGTCCTTCCGTGAACGTCGTTCCGGCGGAGCGCATCGTATCCTTGCCGTGATCGCACAAAAGCAGATGATTCGAGTACAAAATGATCTCGCTCAGCGGGAAAACTTTGGTTTCGGGGAAAAAGGTATGGACCACATAGGTCAAGACCGTCTGATCCAGCCGTTCGATATCGTTTCCGGGACCTAAATAACGTAAAAACGCCATCGTCATCGTGTCAATATCGGAAATGATGCGGCAACGGCGCTTGATGATCATCGTCGCGCAAAAAAGACCGCGGTAATTCAAATCGTATTTGGTTCGGCTGATCATCCGGAAGAATTTTTTCGTTTGTTCCAGCGGATATTGCCGGAACGACATCCAGCAATTGTATTCGTCGATGAAGTTGTCGCGGTCGGTATGCAAAATGATCCCCAGATCGCAATGATCCGTCTGAAACGCCTCCACGACTTCGTCGATGGATTTCCGGATGGCGACCGCTCCGTCCAAAATAACGCAGACATCCGTCGAAGCGTATTTGAAGACATTGTAACGCACGGAAAAACTTTTCTCGAAAGGCGGACCGAGCAGATCTTCGTCGACGATGATCTTCCAGGTTTTGCTCGTTGTTTCGGGATCGTCGGTGACCAGGATATATTCCACTTCCGGATCGGGGTTCTGCACTTCGTGCACGATCTCGTAGTGATTGAAAATGAACGTGATGATCGTGTATTTATACATTTGCGGTCTTTTTTTACAGATCAGAAAAATCCGCGTTTATTATAGCACCGTTTTGCAAATAGTCAAGGAGGAAATGCATTCCGGCGCATCTCTTCCGGCGGCAGATTCCCGGTTTTTTATCCGGTTTTGATAACTTTTGTCCGGTTTTGTCTATTGCAAAAAATTTTTCCGGCTCTATGGTATGAATAAACCGAAAAAACGGAGGCAAACGATGATGAAAAAGATTTTGTTGGCGGCGGCGGTCGCCGGAAGTTTCGGTGTTGACGCCGCGTTGCGCGTCGGTGTCGCCGAAAAGGAACTGGAAGTCCCGCTTTTCGCGGAACTTTACGGCTACGGGCCTTATTGCGAGCGGCGCGCCAGCGTCGTTCACGATCCCGTTTATGTACGCGCCTATTCCTTTTTCGACGGGAAAAAGCGTGCGCTTGTCATCTACACGGATACCTGTTCGACCGAAGACGAATACGCCCGTGAAATGCGCGCGAAACTTGCCTCGCGTTATCGTCTTGACCCCGACGGCATCGCTTTCGTCGCGACGCATACGCACAGTTCTCCGGCGCTGACGAACCGCAGTGTCCAGTCTTCCGGCATCGCCGTGCCGGAATTTCAGGACACCTGGCGGCGCGCCGTCCTCGAAACGGCGGGCAAGGCGCTTGCCGACGAGGAGGAGATCGCCGACGTGACGGCGGGCAAGGCGCCGCTGGAAAAACCGATCAGCCGCAACCGCGTCGACCGCAAAGCGAACATCACCGATCCCGCGATCCGCTGGGTGCGTTTCCGTCGCGCCGACGGGTCGACGAAACTTCTGATCCACAATCACGGCGCGCACGGCATCTGCTGCAACGGCGCGCTTTTCAAGGAAGTTTCCGCCGACTGGATGGGGTGCGCCAATTCTCTTGTCAAAGAGAAAAAGCTTGCCGATATGCCGCTTTTCCTTCTCGGTCCCGCGGGCGACATCAATCCCGTCAATACCTGTCTTGACACCGGCGACGCTTCCGGGAACGAAAAAACGGCGACGCCTTATATCGAATATCTTGCCGCCGACCTCGAAAAAGGCGAAAAGATCGACGCTTCGGAAATTTCGTATCAATTGGAAACGGTCGAACTTCCGACGGTGAAACAGACCGCCGCCGAGTTGCGGAGCGACGCGCAGGCCTTGCGCGACACCGACAAACGGCTGGGCACCCAGTATTGGGTGCGCAACGCCAACCGGCTCGACGAAATGGCGGTTCTTGTCGACCGGGGCGCCGATCTCGGTGCGAAAACCGATTTTCAAGTCATCCGGATCGGTGATTTCGGCATCTTTTTCGTACCCGGCGAACTTTACATCGGTCCCGGCAAAAAACTGCTTGACAACGCCAAAGTGAAATACCCTCTCGTCGCGACGGTTTCCAACGGCAACGGCGCGTACTTTTTTGATGAGGCAAGCGCCAAGCGTTATCCCGATGCGACGACCAAAGACAACGCGGTCTTCGGGTTTTACGAGATCTATATCTATATGCACCTCCACCGTTTCAAATATCAGGATACCATCGGCGACTTCGTCGTCGACCGTTTGCTGCAACTGGAAGCGCGCTGAATATCCGGGCGTAAAAAAGGGGCTGTTGCAAAACCTCGGAAGGGTCTTGCAACAGCCCCGTTTTTTTCATGCGCGCGCGATATGCCGGAAAATCACCCGGAATGATCTTTCCGTTTCCGCCGGAAGGATGACCGGCGCTCCGCCCGTGAATTACCCGGATCCACCTTTTTTGCCAAGCCGGAATATCCCGGATGGGAAATTTTTTTTGTAAAAAAGGCCTTTTTTTCATTCCGGCGTGTAAAAAAGACGTTCTCCGATGCAGTTGGTCTTTTGTAATGAAAGCCCCGGTACTGCGGACTCATGCGCGTTTGCGGTTTCCGGTATCCAACGGCAAGGAGACGATCATGAGCGATTTTTTCTTCAACTGTCCCCGGTGCGGCACGAGTTATTGTTGCGACGATTCCGACCGGAAAAATCTTTTTCAATGTCCGAAATGTTCGCATTTTTTCACGCCGGAAAAAACGAACGGAAAAATCTGTCCGTCGTGCGGTAAAAGCATTCCCGAGGCCGCCGTCAAATGCCGGCATTGCGGAAAAATTCTGGACGCTTCCGTAAAAAAGAGTTTTTCCGCTTCCCGGGGGCCGGATTTCCGGAAAAATCTTGTCGGATTTCTGTTGCTTGCCGTTTTGCTTGCCGCGGGGATCTTCGGATGGCGGGAGTATTCGGTGCGCAAAGCGGCAAAGGAAGCGGCACGTCGCGAAGCATTGGAGCAGGATCGGCTTCTTGCCGAAAAACGGCGGCGCGAAGAGGCGGCTCGCCGCGAGGCGGCGTTGCAACGGGAACGCGAAGCCGAAGTCAAACGCCGCATCGCCGAAGAAGCCCGGCGCCGCGAAGCCGAAGCCAAACGCCGCGCTGCTGAAGAAGCGGCCC
>JAKSOG010000108.1 GCA_024405715.1 Victivallaceae bacterium
CTTACAACGCTTTTCAGCGTGTTACATAATATAGCGGTCTCAATCGTTGATTTCAAGCGTAACGCCTGAAAAAAACGTTTTTTTATTTATCGGAGAGCGCCGCCACACCGGGAAGTTCTTTGCCTTCGAGATATTCGAGAGACGCGCCGCCGCCGGTGGAAATGTGGCTCATTTTGTCCGCAAGACCGCTTTTGTTGACCGCCGCCACGGAATCGCCGCCGCCGATGATCGAAATGCCGCCGTTGGCTTTGACGTCCGCGACCGCCGCCGCCACGCCGAAGGTGCCTTTGCTGAATTTGTCCATTTCAAAGCAGCCCATCGGTCCGTTCCAGACGACGGTTTTGGCGGTTTTGATGGCATCGCCGTAGAGTTTGATCGTTTCGGGACCGATATCCAGGCCCATCCAGTTTTCCGGGATGTCCTGTCCGACGACCTGCGTTGCCGCGTCGTTGCTGAAAGCATCCGCCGCCATATTGTCGACGGGGAGCAGAAATTGCACGTTCTGCTTTTTCGCCTTTTCGATCATTTCGCGGGCGTAGTCGAGTTGATCGTCTTCGCAGAGACTTTTGCCGACGTTGCGGCCGCGCGCTTTGATGTAATTATACGCCATTCCGCCGCCGATGACCCACGCATCGACCTTGTTGAGCAGATTGTTGACGACCGCCAGTTTGTCGGAAACTTTGGCGCCGCCGAGGATCGCGACGAAAGGACGGACCGGATTTTCGACGGCATTGCCGAGATAGGCGATTTCCTTTTCCATCAAAAATCCGGCGACGGAAACGCCGATATATTTCGTGATGACGGCGGTCGAGGCGTGGGCGCGGTGCGCGGTCCCGAATGCGTCGTTGCAATAAATGTCGCCGTAGGAAGCGAGTTTTTCAGCGAGTTTTTTCTGCTCCTCTTTGAGGGCGGCTTTGGCGGCTTTGAAATCGGCTTCGGATTCGCCGTCTTTCTGTTTGCGCTTGGCCTGTTCTTCTTTGTGATAGCGGGTATTTTCCAGCATCACGATATCGCCGTCCTTCATCGCGGCGACTTCGGCGTCCGCCTGCGCGCAGTCCGCGACGAAAACGATTTTTTTGCCGAGAATGCCGGAAAGATAGTCGGCGACGATCTTCATGCTGGTGTCGGGGGTGATCCCTTTTTCGTCGGGGCGGCCCATATGACTCATCAGGATAAGTTTGCCGCCCTGTTCGAGGACATAACGGATCGAGGGAAGCGCGCCCCGGATGCGGGTGTCGTCTTTGATGACGCCGTCTTTGACGGGCACGTTGAAATCGACGCGCATAATGACGCGCTTGCCTTTGAGGTCGACATCGCGTAAGGTTTTTTTGTTCATAGTGGAAAAACTCCTTTTTTCAAATAAAAAAACGGGACGGGCGTTTTCTGCCCGCCCCGTTCGGCATTGCGATTTGTCCGGGAAACTTACTTCGCGATGACGCGCGCCATTTCGAGGACTTTGTTGGAATAACCCCATTCGTTGTCGTACCAGCTGATGACCTTGACGAAAGTCGGGTCGAGCTGGATGCCGGCCTTGGCATCGAAAATGGAGGTGTTGGGGCAGTTGCGGAAATCGGTGGAAACGACCGCGTCTTCGGTGTAGCCGAGAACGCCGGCAAGTTCGCCTTCCGAATACTTTTTCATCGCGGCGCAGATCGCCTGATAGGCGGAGTCTTTGTCGGCGCCGGGCGCTTTGGCGAGTTCGACGGTCAGATCGACCACCGAAACGTCGGAAGCCGGAATACGCATCGACATACCGGTAAGTTTACCGTTGAGCTGCGGCAGGACTTTGCCGACCGCCTTGGCGGCGCCGGTCGAGCTGGGGATGATGTTTTCGAGGATGCCGCGGCCGCCGCGCCAGTCTTTCTTGGAGGGGCCGTCGACGGTTTTCTGCGTCGCGGTGGCGGCGTGGACGGTCGTCATCAGACCGCGGACGATGCCGAATTCCTTGTCGAGCACCTTGCAGATCGGCGCCAGGCAGTTCGTCGTGCAACTGGCGTTGGAAATGATTTTCTGACCGGCGTAGGTTTCGTGATTGACGCCATAGACGAACATCGGAGTCGCGTCTTTGCTCGGCGCGGACATAATGACTTTTTTGGCACCCGCTTTGAGGTGTGCGGAAGCGAGTTCCTCGGTGAGGAAAAATCCGGTGGATTCGACGACCACATCGACGTCAAGCGCGCCCCAGGTGATCGCGGCGGGATCCTTTTCGGCGAAAATCTGAATTTTGTTGCCGTCGACGATCATGTAGTTGCCTTCGACTTTGACGTCGTGGTTGAAACGGCCGTGGACCGAATCGTATTTGAGCATATAAGCCAGATAATCGGGATCGAGCAGATCGTTGATGCCGACCACCTGAATGTCTTTGCCGAAGTTTTCGACGGCGGCGCGGAAAACCATCCGTCCGATGCGTCCGAATCCATTGATGCCGAGTTTAATCATTTTTCCACCTTTCCGATTTTGGATTTTACGGGTTGTTTCATTTTCCGCGCGCGGTACGGCATACGGCATCGTGCGCGTCCTCTTAATATATACCGCGGCGCTTCTTAAATCAAGCAAATCCCCTGTTTCGGGCAAGAAAAAAACGGTTTTTTCCCGATTTTGCCCGCCGCGGGGGTTGACGATACTCATTTTTGTCGGCGGGAATTTTTCCGCCGGGAAAACAAGGAGAAACGATGAACATCCTGCTGACTACCAAGGAGCGCCGTTGCGTCAACGGCATCGGTGCACTTTCCGGGGCGGAACTGGTCTATCTGGTTACCGCCATTCCCGACGGAATGTCCGACGAAGATCTGTTGCGGGAAGTCCTGCGCTACTCCCCCGCATGGCAAGGGTATGCGTCGCGCGTTTCGGCGGAAATATCCCGGCGCATCAGCCGCCGCAGTTGCGAGATCACGGTCATCTACCGTCCCGACAACACGGGGGACCATCCCGCCGCGCGGGAGATCAAACGCGCCGGCGACGAGATCTGGACCTTTTCCGCCGGTTCGACCCGGGAAAAATGTTTTCACGCCTTTTCGACGCAATCCTACAACGTCGGAGGACACCGGTCGCCCGACCCCGGCCTCTGGATCGGCTGGAACGGCGGCATCGGCAGCGATTTCCGTGTATCGGGCACCGACAAGACCGTTCCCGCGATGCGCGAAAAGTGCATCCACACGTTTGAGGCGGATCAATTGACCAACGTCTACAAACGCGAGGTGATGGAATGCATCGGGTACGTCAATCTCGCGCCGTTTCACGCCTGGAATGCCGGAGAAGTGTTGTTTCTGGAAGCGGTCCAGTCGCCGGAATTCTGCAACGAGCGCGGCGAATGGCTGGTCGATGTCGCGTTCACTTTTGCGATTTCCGCGGGTTCGGAATACAACATCAACGCGGAGCGCGTCCGCGTACCTCCATGGCACGTTTACTGGGAAATCGCCGGCGTCAGCGGCGAACGCCGATGCGAATATCTCGGCCGTTATGTGTCGCGAATCTATGCCGCGCGGGATTTTTCGGGGCTCAATATCGGCAAAGGCGATTCGTCGGGGGCGTTGCGCAAACGGATCCGGGAACTCGCCGGAGGCGACCGATGAGCGGCGAAGCGATTTTTTCCGCGTCGGGGCGCAGCGACCGCATCATCGGATACAACAATGCCGGTCCCGATTTGGATGCCGCATGTCCCGTCGGCATCGGACGGATCGTCCGGCAACCGGGACTTCTGGAAAACGCCGCGCAGGTGCCGCTGATCATCCAGCCGACTACGCGGGATACGACGACGATCGGCGTTACGCTCGAAAAAATTCCGCGCGGCGCTTACGGCGAAGTCCAGATCTCCGGCGCGGCGCCCTGCCGGATCCGCGGCGGCGTATCGGGAAATCCTTGCGTGCTTGCGGGCGCCGACGGGGGACTCGTCGGCGCTCCCTACGGATGGCCGATCCTGAGCGTCTGCAATAGCGACCTCGCCGTGATCCTGCTCGGCGGAAGTTACCGGAATTTTTCCGGAAGTTTTGCCGTCGTCGTCCGGGACGGAGAATTTTTCTGCTGCGACACGAAAAATCCGGAGTCGGGGATCGCCGGTACCACCGACCTCGGCGACGTCCCCGCCGGCCGTATCACGCCTTCCGGCAACGAATTCCGGCTTTTCGCCTGGTATGACGGCGAAGAGTATCACCAGTCGTTTTCCCGCCCGGCGTGTGACGCTTACGGAATCGTGACGCTCGCGGACCTCGTGAACGGTATTCCCCTGCAACGCTGGACCCAGGGAATGATCCACTGGGGGCAATGGTATTTTTTATGATTACGCCGGAAGGATATCGGGAAGCGATCCGCTTCCGTCCCTTATCCGTGGCCTACGGGATCATGGATGAAGCACTGACGGAGCGGGGATTTCCGGAGGAGCATCAGCCGGTTTTCATCGACCGGCCGCTGGTGATGGAAGCGCCGGTTTATTTTGACTGCGTCCGTCGTCTTTCCGGAAATTTTCTCGTCGATCCGGACGAGATCGACGCGGAAACGCTGTGGAAAAATAAACTGCAGTATCATTCGCTGGCGACGCTGGCCCGGGCGGCGGGCGTCCGCATCTCGATCCCCCCGGAAAACGGACGAAGTGCCCGGAAACTTCTTTTCGACGACCCCGAGTTGGAAGGGATCCTCGAAACGCATTGTTTCCAGCCGCGGCAGTTGAATGAATGTTTTTTTTCGGTCGCGAAAATGCTCCAGTTGATGCGTTACCGTTTTTTGGGGAATAATCCTGCGTCGTTGCGTGTGCCCGCTCTCGCCCGGGAGGGGAGCGTCACCACCGTCTTTCTGCTGGTTTTCGAGTCGCCGTGGTTCCTGATGTCGCCGCCCGTCGATTTCCGGATATTGCATCAGGGTTATCTGGCGCCGGGGAAATATTACAATTCGGATTTCGGGCTCGAACTGAGCGGCCGTTATCGTTATGTTTTCGCCGGTTATCTTGATTTCGCCGGGACAATGGAATATTTCGACGTTTCATCTATGTAAGGAGAAAAAGAATGAACATTTTGCAGATCACGTCCGCCGGAGCGAAACTTTGCGATGAACGCGGCGACAGCGCCGGCATATCGCTCGGATTTTCGCTGGGACAGCATCTCTCGCTGGATTTCGATCTGCGCGGAAGCGCAGGCGAATCCGGATTGCTCCGTCCGCTCGACCCCGCCGTATTCGACGTATGCCGGAGTTTTTACTTCGCGATCAGCAATGCCTGGAACGCATCGCTCCCGCCGCTTTTTCTGCGCACGGAAGGTATTTCGACGCGGACGACGGATACGGAAACGCTGCTTTCCGTGGCGATCCCCGACACGGGGACCGCGCCGCTGGTGGCGGCGCTGAGCGGCAAATCAAGCGCGGTCTTTACCGCCGAACTGAGCGGACTCGACGATGACGGGCGGGCGGTTTTCGTCTGGCAGTTTCAGGTCACGATCAGCAACCGCATTTACCTCGGCGGAGACGCGCCCGAAAGCATCGCCGCGGATCCCGCATATCTTACCGCATCCGAAGTGCTCGCCCGGATCGCATCCGCATCAGACCGCGCTGCCGCGGATGCCGCCAAGACGTTCGAGATCGGAACGGTTTCCGGCGGTACCGCCGCGGCGGTGTCGCTGACGGCGGGATCGACCGCCGATCTCGCTTTGAATTTCGTTCTGCCCCGCGGCGCGATCGTTACGACCGCCGGCGAGGTGGGAATTTTCGTCGACGGCGGCAGCGCGACGCTCGTCAACACGATTACGGGCGGTACGGCGACGGTCGGTATTTCCGGCGGCACGGCAATC
>JAKSOG010000109.1 GCA_024405715.1 Victivallaceae bacterium
GACGCCTACGATGATGGTCAGTTCCTCCGGCCCCTGTGTGATCATGCGGATGTTGACACCGTTTTCGCCGAGCTTTGCAAAGATCTTTCCGGAAACGCCGACACGGTACGCCATTTTGCGTCCTACGGCGGCGACGAGTTCGGGATCGTCGCCCATCCCGCGGTGATTGTTAATCGGATTCATCCAGTTGAGCGCGATGTCGCATTCGGGGGAGTAACTCCAGGAAAACCCCGCCGCTTTGCCGGCGCGGCCGATCCATTTGCCGTACTCGAATGCAAGTTTTTCGTCGCGCGCCGCCGCGAGCGCAAGCGGCCCCGGCAGAACGAGATTTTTCGTTCCGTGTTCGAGGTCGCCCGCGACGGCGAGCGGGACTTTGCAGAATTTCTGACAGCGTTCGACGATTTCCGTCGAGTTTTCGCCGCTGCTCCACTTGGCGATGACGTCAAGCCCCGCGAAAATACTGCCGAGGGGATACTTTTCAAAGAAATCCCCGATCGACGCATCGCTCGACTTGTCGATTTTGTTGAGCGAGTATTGCATCGTCTGCCCGATCTTTTCGCGCAACGAAAGCGTCGAAAGGATCGCGCCGATCTTTTTTTCGATTTGCGGATCGCCGGTTTTCATGATCTCCTACTCGATGACGATGAACGTCGCCGCGCGGAATTTTTCCGGGAAGCGGAATTTCAGCACTTTGTCATCGTCCTGCAAAATCTGGCAGGGCGCGTCGATGGAAACGAGATGATTTTTCGGATCGCGCTTGTTGAACGTGACCGTGACGACCTTGTCTTCATCGCTGTTGTTGGTGTGGGTGAGGGCGACCCCCGTTGCCGTTTCCGCGCCGAGAAGCCGGCCGCAGTCGGCTTTCGCTTCGACGTTGTTGTCGCGCGCGAAAATCTCGCGGACGGCGGAAATCATCAGGTCGCTGATGACCTGACGTCCGTAACCGTAACGTTCCCAGAGCATATCGCGCGTCGCCGCGGTCGGCGGCGCGTTGAAGAAATAGGCGTTCGCCTTGCCGTTGGTCGCTTTGTAAAGCACCGGGATCTCGCCGTCGATCAGCACTTCCGCGCCGTCGGCAAGGAAACGTCCGCCGAAGCAGACGTCCGTCGTCGCATCGACGAGACCGGGCAGGAATTTTTCCGTGCCTTTCGCCGTATTGACTTTGACGAATTTTCCGCCGTCCTTGACCTGAAAGAGATCGGCGAGCGCGCCGGGATCTTCCGACGAGATGAGCGAAACGCCTTCGTCGTAGAGGCGGCGGACTTCCTGCAAATACTCATGGGGTACGCCTTTCAGCGGGGGCAGAACGAGGATGTCGCAGTCGGAAGATTGCAGATTTTTGAGATTTTCCGCCATCAACTGAAATCCGGCGCAAAGTCCGTTGTTGGAAACCGATTCATAGATGAAGGGCATGCTTTCGCCCGCCGTTTTGCGGACGGTCGCCGCTTCCATGACAAAGGGCACGTCGGTCCCTTCGACCGCCTTGACGGCGAAGTGAGCGTCGCCACCCTGGTTGGCTTTCCACGAATCGATGCTGAAAACGTAAGCGGCGCTGCGCAGGGGTTTCACGGGGAGATTGCGCATCGCGTTGCCCCAGGCGGTGAGGAAGTTCCGCAATCTTTCGTAGCGCGGCGTGCCGAACTGCAAGCCGAAACGGTTCCAGTATTTGAAACCGTCCTGACCGAGAAACGCGGTCGCGTAGATATATTCATAAACGCGGTTGCGGGTGCGGTAGAAGTAGTTGTTGCCGCCGATGCCGAAAGGCGGATGCGCGAAAAACACCGCGCCGTCCGGACAGCCCGAACCGAAACCGTCGCCGTACATTTCCGGTGCGATCGGGATTTGCGGCACCGTCATCGAGAGCGTGCCGAGGAAAAATGACCCGCGCGATTCGGGATAGTTGCAAAGTTCGGGGTAATCCTCGTATTGCAGATACCCGACGTCTTCGGGGGAAACTTTCGACAACGAGAGGTAAAGAGGAAATTCCGGTCCCATGTAACGCCCCGTATAGATCGGTGCGGGTCCGTAGCAGGCGAATTTGATTTTCGGATTGACCTTGCGCAGTTCGGCGACTTTGTCGTGAATGACCTGCGCGGTCTTGGCGTTTTCAAATTCGAGCCATTCATACCAGTGGTGCGTTACCGTGTGACGGTAGGTCTCGGCATCAATACAGCGGTTTTCCTGACCGACGAAAACTTCCATATTTCCGCCGTCCATGCCGGAAAGTTTTTCCAGTTTCGGGATATCGTAGAAAGGATCTTTCGTCTGCTTCGCGAATTCGACGAAGTCTTTGAGGCGGCGGCCACGGTAAAGCGTGACCAACGTCCCCGTTTCAAGTTCAACGCCGAAATGGGCGAAGTCGGCGTTTTTGACGATGTCCATCGTGTCGGCGAGGTGCCATTTGTCAAGGCAGCGGCTTCCGAGCCACGCGAAGTATTTGCGTCCGAAAAAGTGGAGCGTGTCGTACAGATTGGTTTCGCGGGCGTACCACGGCAGGAAGACCGTGCCGCTGACATAATGCGGAAAATTCCGTTCGGCGGCCTTGAAGGGGTCGAAAGCATCGGTCGTCAGCCCGCGGGTTTCCGTTTCCGCGCAGTAAATATAGGGGAATCCCGACGCCTGCGGGGCGGGACGTTCTTCGGGATTTTCCGGCATCACTTCAAAGGCGATGAAACGGTCGAGTTCGACGGTGGGGTCGAGTGATTTCACGGTGATGTGATAGACGCCGACGGGAAGTTTTTCCAGTTTGACGGGATACTTTTCGACGGAAACGTCGCGCTGACCGATTTTTTCGACCGTCTTTTCGGGGGTGATCTCCAAGGTTTTCATCGGCTTCAAAAAGGCATCGGTCAACGCGACTTCGACGCGCGAGGGAAGCATTTCGCCCCGGATTTTCAGCGTGAGATCGAGCGCTTCGCCGGGATAGAAAAAGTGGTTCTTTTTGGCGAATTCAAGCGCGTCGGCGACGCGGGTGCTGCTGCGCGGCATCTTCTGGACGATTTTTTTGTCGGGCGAACTCAAAAGTTCCGCGGAAACGTTCTTTTCCGGCGCGCTCCCTTGAAAGAGCGTTTCGCCGTCCCGCGAAAAAACGGTTTCCCAGTCGTGCATATCGAGGTCGATGTTGGGGCGGTAGGCGAAATAATCCGCGCCGATCGCCATGTCGAATTTTTCCGCCGGCTTGAAAAAGCGGATCACGCGGGTGAAGGGCCATTCCGGCTCCTGATAAACGATCGTGTACAAGTGCGCGGGCGCGATCTCCTTGTTGGCAAGGTGCATGAAACCGTCGAGAAGATTGTATTTGACGATGTTGTTTTCGGTGATGACTTTGAAATAGGGATGATCGACGCGGGCGGTGCGCATGCTGTGATAATTGCCTTCGCCGGGCTTCGTGAGATAAGGGCCGCCCGAAAGGGTGAGTTTCGCTTCATAAAAAAGCGCGTGTTCGGAAAATTCCACGTCGCAGAAAAAGGGTTCGATGAGGGGTTCGCGCGGCAGTTCGACGCGGAAATTTTTCACTTCCGCCGCCGAGGAAAGTTCCTTGCCCGTGATCTGAAATTCGCTCATTTCCAGCGAATCGAAAAAGTTCATGCGGTTGATGCTCACTTGCCCGGCTTCGCCGCCGACGTTGTCGAAGGAAACCGACTGTCCCTCAAACGTGGCGACGACGTTTTTCCCTTTGAATTCCACGGAAACGCGGGAAGGATTTTTCAGCGCGTCGTCGGGGACGGCGATGTTTTTACTTTCGATCTTGCGGAAGTGATTGTCGGCGTAAGTACCGTAGATGATCTCCATTTCCTTCGAGCCGAAGCGGCGGAAAAAGCGGATGCTCTGTGCGGTGCGCGTCGTCACGTTCTGGCGGAAATTGATGTTGAAACCGTAGTTGGTCTTGGGATAGAAACCGACCGCTTTGAGCGTCATTTCGACTTTGCCGTCGGCGATCGGATCGGTGATCGGCATAAACATATTGCTCGGCGACAACAGCCGGAAAGTTCTGCCTTCACGGACGAAAACTTCCACGGGGTCGCTGCTGGTTTTGAGCGTCTGCCAGTTCGCGGGGGCTTTGCCGCGGAAAACGTTGAAATCTTCGTGGAAAACACAGTTGTTGTCCGCCGCATTTGCGCCGAGCGCCGTCAAAAGAGTCATAAAAAGAGCCGTCCTTTTCATCGAAATCATATTTTCCCCCTTCTTTTTCCGGTGTAAAAGTCCCACAATATAGTATACACCGAACATGCGCGCAATGCAAGGGAGCGCGCCCGCTTGCGGGAAAAAAATGCCGTCCGGAATTCCGGACGGCGTGAAAATGCGCAGAGGCGTTTACAGCGTCACGCCGTCTTTGAAAAGGGCGATCTCTTCGTAGCCGTGCAGTTCGTTGACGCATTTTTCCCCGCCGGCGACGGCGAGGACCTTTTTCCGGAATTTTTCGTCGACGGATGCGGGGTTTCCGGCGTCAAGCACGCTGCCCGCATCGAAGTCGATCCACGCTGCCTTTTTTTGCGCCAGCGCGGAGTTGGAGGAAATTTTCAGCGTCGGCACCACCGTGCCGAAAGGCGTGCCGCGTCCCGTCGAAAAAAGAATGAGATGCGCGCCTGCGGCGGCGAGCAGCGTCGAAGCGACCATGTCGTTGCCGGGGCCGCTCAAAAGATTCAAACCGGGCTTTTGCGGCAACTCCCCCGCGTCGAGCACTCCGTCCACGGGGACCGAACCGGATTTCTGCGTACAGCCGAGCGCTTTGTCTTCAAGCGTCGTGATACCGCCCGCCTTGTTGCCGGGGGAGGGGTTTTCGGAAACCGGTTGACCGTAGCGGAGGAAATATTCCTTGAAGGAATTGATCATTTTTGCGCACCGCTCGAATGTCGCACGGTCGCGGCAACGCTTCATCAACAGCGTTTCGGCGCCGAACATTTCGGGGACTTCCGTCAGGATCGCCGTGCCGCCGTGCGCCGCGAGGAAATCGGTGAAACGTCCGATGAGCGCGTTGGCGGTAATGCCGCTCAATCCGTCCGATCCGCCGCATTTCAAGCCGACGACGAGCCGCGAAAGCGGGAATTTTTCTTTCCGGTCGGCGGCGGCGAGCCGCGCCAGTTCCCGCAACGCTTCCAATCCGGCGGCTTCTTCGTCTTCGCATTGTTGCGCGACGAGAAAACGGATCCTCGTCAAGGGAAAATTTCCGAGCGACGCCTTGAAATCTTCGATCGTATTGTTCTCGCACCCCAATCCGACGACAAGCACGCCTCCGGCATTGGGATGGCGGGCGAGATCGCCGAGAAGCGTGCGCGTAAGCGCGTGATCCCGTCCGAGTTGCGAACAGCCGTAGGGATGTTCGAGCGCAAGCGCACGATCGACGTTTTCCGGAAGTTCGGCGTTGATCCTGTCGGCGAGGCGGCGGGCGAGACGGTTGACGCATCCGACCGTCGGGATGACGAAAAGATGATTGCGGATGCCGACTTTTCCGTCTTCGCGGCGGAAACCGTCGAAAAAGAGCGTTTCCTTTTCCGGCGCGGCGTCGCGGAAATCGGGTTCGTAACGGTATTCCAGAACTCCGGCGAGATCGGTCGCCATATTGTGGCCGTGAACGTGTTCCCCGCACCGGATGTCGCGCGTCGCGTGTCCGATCGGCATCCCGTATTTGACGATGCTTTCTCCGGCGCGGATGTCGCGCGCGGCGATCTCGTGGCCGCGCGGCACATCGCCGTCGCCGCTTAAAACGACTTCGACGTTGTCCGT
>JAKSOG010000011.1 GCA_024405715.1 Victivallaceae bacterium
CCGCGCCGGATTTTCCGTCGGGGATGAATATCGGTCGCATCCCGGAACGTCTTCTCCCCGACGAAAAAAACAACGACGCATATCGATTGCACTGGAAAAGGGATGCCGCTCACGGTATATTATCCCACTGCCCGAAAAAAAAGGAGCGGAGAGCAATGAATTGTTTTTTCCAAAACGCGCTTCCCGTATGGCCGCGCGGACGGCGCGAAAAAATGAACGATTTCGTTCTTTTCACCTGCGACTTTTCCGCATGTGCCGGAGATCAAACCTTCCTTCGCATCACGGGATGCACCTATTATCGCGTCAAAGTCAACGGAGTGTTTCTCGCCCACGGTCCGATGCGCGCGCCGAAGGGATTTTTCCGGGTTTCGGAACTGCCGTTTGTTCCCGTGAACGGAAAAAACACGCTTGAAATCGAAATCGCGGGAAGCAACGTCAACAGCTTCGACTATATGGATCAACCCTCTTTTTTGCAGGCGGAAGTCGTCGCGAAAAAAAACGTCGTCGCTTTTTCGGGAAAAGATTTTCACGCTTTCGACCTCGGGAAAGAAAGGATCCAAAAAGTTTCCCGGCTTTCTTACCAAAGAATGTTTTTCGAGGCGTACCGCGTCGCGCCCGTGCGGAAAGATCTGCCGGAACTGGAACTTGAAACCGCCCCGGGCGTCCGTTATCTTGCTTCCGTCATGCCGGAACCGGAATACCGGATCGATGATTCTTACCATCCGGTCGCGACGCTCCGCCGCACATATCTTGCCGACGGCGCATTGCGCCGCGACAACGCAGTCGACAACGAATTCGGCGCCAACGGCACACAATCCTTGCCGAACCGCGCGCTGACGCTGGTCGGGTTTCAGGGATTCAAAGGTTTCCGTCAGGAAGAATTGGACGTCAACGCTTTTCTTGAACTCGGACGCTACGTCCGCGACGATCAGGGGAAAATCGCTTCGACGCTTTTTGAAGGCAAGATCAACAACGCAGGATTTCTGAAACTTCACGTTGTCTGCACGAAACCGGGACGGCTCGTCGCCATGTTCGACGAGATCGGCCACCGCCCGGCGGGCGTCGATCCGCTCCGGCTGGACGTGACCTGCGCATGTTTCTGGGATCTGCTTGGTCCCGGAGAATATTTTCTGGAATCGCTGGAACCGTACGCTTTCAAATACGTCGAAACCTTTATGCACGAAGGGGAGATCTCCCTTTGCGAAGTGTCGCTGCGCGAATACAAAAGTCCGCTGCCGCTGAAAACCCCTCCCCCGACGCTTTCCGGCGATCTCAAAAAAATCTACCGTGCCGGGTGTGAAAGTTTTGCCGCCAACGCCGTCGACGTTTTTACGGATTGTCCGACGCGCGAACGGGGCGGTTACATCGGCGATTCATTTTTCACGGCGCGCGCGGCGCTTTCACTGACGGGATCGACGGTCCCCGAAGCGTTTTTTCTGGAAAATTATTTGCTCGCCCCGCGTCACGAAGGACTTCCCGACGGCGCATTCCCGATGGAATATCCCGGCGACCACCCGACAGGGCAATTCATTCCGAACTGGGGGATGTGGCTGCTGCTCCAACTCGAAGAATACCTCGCGCGAAGCGGCGACCGCAAAATGATCGGCGCATTCCGAAAAAAAATTCTCGCTTTCGTCGATTACATCGACCGTTTTTGCAACGAAGACGGTCTGCCGGAAAACCTGCCGGGGTGGGTCTTCGTCGAATGGAGCCGCGCCAACACGTTGACGGCGGGCGTCAATTACCCGTCGGCGATGCTTTACGCCCGTTCACTGGAAAGCGTCGGCGCTTTGTACGACATTCCGGAATACAAAAAACGCGCGGACGTTATGAAAAAAACGATCGCCGCGCAATCCTTCGACGGGCAATACTTCCGCGACCACGCCCTCCGTGCGAACGACGGGAAACTGACCGTTGCCCCCGACCGTACCGAGATATGTCAATATTACGCCTTTTTCTTCGGCGTCGCGACGCCGGAAACCTATCCGCTTTTGTGGGAAAATTTGTTGGCGAAGTTCGCTCCGCAGTGCCCTGCCGGAAAAGATGACGTCGCGCCCGCCAATATGATCATGGGACATTACCTGCGGCTCGCGCTCCTCGTCGAAGCCGGACTGAAAAAGCAGGCGCTCGACGAAATAAGCGCGTCGTTCATCGGCATGGCGGAAAAAACGGGGACGCTCTGGGAACACGATGACGCGCGCGCCAGTTGTTGCCACGGGATCGCGAGCTTCATCAGCCATCTGATCCTGCAAGCCGCGCACGTATCGGCTCTTCGGTAATCCGGGCGCGCCGGTCGGCAAAACATAACCGTAGAGTCCGGGTGCGGACCGCGTTGCCGGGATTTCTCTATTTCGTCACAGGATATTTCTCTTTGAAAAAATATCCCTTGCGTGATGACATTCGGGAAAAAACTTCCGTCGGAAGCCTTTTTACCCGACCGCCGGGATCATTCGGCGACGATGCCTTCGACTTGGGCGATGTTCAGACGTTTGACCGCGTCTTCGCGCATTTTGTACTTCAGGATTTTGCCCGCCGCATTCTGCGGGAAAGATTCGACGAAATCGACGTAACGCGGCACCTTATGCTTCGCCATATTGCGCCGTACATAATCGCGCAACTCGTCCACCGTCATCGTTTCCCCCGGCTTTAAGATCACCGCCGCGAGGATCTCCTCGCCCATCGCCTTGTCCGGAATGCCGATCACCTGTACGTCCTTGACTTTGGGATGCGTGTAGATGAATTCTTCGATCTCCTTGGGGTAGATGTTCTCCCCTCCCCGGATGATCATATCCTTGAGCCGCCCCGTGATCCGGTAATTCCCGTCGGAATTGCGCAACGCCAGATCCCCCGTGTGCAACCAGCCGTCGGCGTCGATCGCCGCCGCCGTTTCCTCCGGCATTTTGTAATACCCTTTCATCACATGATAGCCGCGCGTCACAAATTCGCCGATCTCGTTGTCCGGCAGATCTTTTCCCGTTTCCGGATCGACGATCTTGTTTTCGATTTCCGGCAGATCCCGCCCGACGGTGGCGACGCGGTCTTCGATCGGATCGTCCGTCCGGGACATCGTACATCCGGGCGATGCTTCCGTCTGCCCGTAAACGATCGTGATTTCCGTCATATGCATTTTTTCCACCACGTCGCGCATCACCGCGATCGGACACGGCGACCCCGCCATGATCCCCGTGCGCATACAGGAAAAGTCCGTTTTCGGGAAATCGGGGTGCCCCAGCAACGCGATGAACATCGTCGGCACGCCGTGGAAGCAGGTGATCTTTTCACGGTCGATGCACGCCAATGCCGGCTTCACCGAAAAATAGGGCAAGGGCAGCAACGTCGCGCCGTGCGTCATCGCCGCCGTCATTGCCAGCACCATCCCGAAACAATGAAACATCGGCCCTTCGACCATCATCCGGTCCGCCGTGGAAAGATCCATCCGGTCGCCGATGCATTTCCCGTTGTTGACCACTCCGAAGTGGGTCAGCATCACCCCTTTCGGGAAACCGGTCGTGCCGGAAGTATATTGCATATTGCAGACGTCGTGCACATCGACGGCGTCGGCGCGGCGTTTGAGTTCCTCGCAGGAAACGCTTTTGGCGCGCGCCAGCGCGTCATTCCACGCGATCATTCCCTTCTGCCGGAAGCCGACGGAAATAACGTTGCGCAAAAACGGCAGTTTTTTCGCTTTGAGCGGCGCATTTTTCGCGGTATGATCCAATTCCGGACAAAGTTCGCGGATGATCCCCGCGTAATCGCAATCCCGCCAATTTTTTTCCATGACCAGCGTATGCGTATCGGACTGTTTGAGCAGATATTCCACTTCGGCGATCTTGTACGCGGTATTGACCGTCACCAGCACCGCGCCGATCTTGGTGGTCGCCCAAAAGGCGATGTACCATTGCGGCAGATTGGTCATCCAGACGGCGACGTGAGTCCCGGCTCCGACGCCCATCGCGATCAGCGCCCGCGCGAAACTATCCACGTCGTCGCGGAATTCGGAGTATGTGCGCGTATAATCCAGCGTCGTGTATTTGAAGGCGATCTGGTCGGGAAATTCCCGGACCATCGTGTCGAGAAGTTGAGGAAAGGTCTTTTCGATCAGCGTTTCCTTTTTCCAGACGTACTTCCCGGTGCGGGCGCGGTTGTCGTAAAGCGTACGCGCCGCGCGGCTCCAATGGTAGCGGCTCATATAATGGACGAAATAGGGAAAAACGACATTGATGTCGCTCACTTCGTCCCAGCGCGGATCCCATTCGATCGACGCGAAACCGTCGTAATTGACCGATTTCAGGGCGTTCATGATCGCATCAAGAGGCAGCGAACCTTCGCCGGGAAGCGACGGTTTGCCGGGATTTTCCGAATCCTTGATGTGGATATGCCGGATGTAGGCGCCCAGATTGCGGATCGTCGTCTGCGGCTCCTCGCCGAAAAAACGGAAAGGATAATGCAGATCCCACAGCGCGGCGAGATGATCGCTGATGAACTCCTCGAAAAGTTTCCGCAACCGCGCGGTGTCGGCATAGATCCCGACGGTTTCGACCAACAGTACGATCCCCGCGCGTTGCGCCATCGGCAACGCGCTTTCGAGAAAATCGCGCACGGCGTTTTCCGCTTCGTCGGAGCGTTGCGCGGTTTTCAGCCGCGCGTAGGGCGCGTGAAGTTTCCGGGCGGCGTCGAGAACTTCTTCCAATTCCTTGAGCGCAGGTTCCTTGCCGAGCGCGATATCCGACGTAAGGTCGATGCACGGCACGGAAAGCCGTTTCTCGAAAAGTTTCCGGTAGACCGCGGTGATTTTCCCCGGTTCGGAACGGTCGAACACCGCGCGCACGTCGTGGATCTCGATGCCCTGGAAACGATATTCCGAAGCCAGATCGATGAACTCGTCGAAACTGTAATCGGTCCAGCGGTTCGTGGAAAACGAAAGTTTCATGCTTCCGCGTTCTCCTCGTAACAGATTTTGTTGAGCGCGTTGATGTAGGCGTTGATCCCCGCGCCGACGACGTCGGTGGAGACCCCTTTCCCGGCGTAGAGTTTGCCTCCGGCGCGCAACCGGACGATCCCGGTGCCGACCGCTTCGCGGCCTTCGGTGACGGCGGAAATCTGGAAATCGTCCAGTTCATAGTGTGCGCCGTGGATGTTTTCGATCGCCAGAAACGCGGCGTCGATCGGACCATCGCCCATACTGAAGCCCTCCACTTCCGCCCCGTCGCGGAGCAATACGACGTGCGCCATCGACGTAATGGCGTTGCCGCTGGTGATGACGAAATTTTTGAGCGCGTAGGTCGGCGGCGCCTGAAGCGCGACCGTGGCGACGATGGCATCAAGGTCTTTGGGGCCGAGCTCTTTTTTCCGGGCGATGCGGCAAAACTCCTCGTAAACGTTTTTGAGATCGTCGTCGGCAAGTTCGTACCCGAGTTTTTTGACCGCTTCGCCGACGGCGGAGATGTCGTCGGAAGCGGAAAAGCGCACACCCTCGACATCGGGCGACGCCGAAACGCGGGAAAGCGCCGCCGGACGTCCGGCGAAGATGGCGGCGATCTTTTCCGCGAGATGATCGCATTCGGTCATATTCAAATGCGTGGAAACGTCCAGTTCCCGTTCTTTGGCGCGCAGAATGTCCGCGAACTGCGCGAGTTTCAGCGTTTTGCCCGCGCCGACCGCCGTTTTGATCTGCCCCGCCCCGGAGCGGATGCAGGCGATCGCGCACGCCGGAGCGAAATGCAATTCGTCGGAGCACTCCACCGAAAGCATCACGCCGTCCAATTCCGGCACGTTGCTCCGCAAGTCTTCGAGAAAGCGGTACATCTCTCCGGCGAACATCGTGCCGGCGCTGTCGCAGAAGGTCACGACGTCGGCTCCGGCGGCGATCACCGTCCGGACCGCCTGATACAGGAAATCCTTTTCCGCGCGGGTGGCGTCTTCGAGAGCGGCTTCGCATTCGGCGCCGAGCGCCTTGGCTTTGGCGACGGTGCGGGTCCAGTTTTCCAGCATCGCCGCAGGCGTTTTGTGGCAGAAATACTCCATCTGCACGGTGGAAACCGGTGCGGAAACGAGCAACCTCGGATGCGGCGCCTTGCAGATCGCCCGCCAGGCCGTTTCCACCGATTCCTCCGAAAACCCCGCCGGACAGGAAAAGACCTGCCGGTCGGTCATCGCCGCCGCCGTATGCAAAAACAGCACGTCCGACTTGGTGAACGCCGACGGAGCGGTTTCGATGACGTCCACGCCGAGGTGTACCAGATTTTTCACGATCCCGATTTTTTCTTTGAAGCCGAGCGCGCTTTCATCCGAAGCGCACAAACGCAACGTCGCGTCCGCAATCGCCAGTTGTTTCATTTCCGCAGTCTCCGTATAAGACGGAAAAAGTCCGCCGTCTTTCATCCTTATTAAATTTACTTATTGTACAGCGCCAAACGCTTTTTCGCAAGTCGAAACGACGATTTTTTTGCATAAAACCCCGTTTTTCCGCCGCGGAAAGAAAAAAAACGGATGATCTTTCGGCATGCCGATAAAAATTTGCAAAAATCCGGCGGCGCATATATATTGGGAGCGTGTCCGTTTACGGCAAATCACTTTTTCAAGGAGCGTCATCATGTTTTCCCTCCGCAAAAAATCGTTTTCATCCATCAAGAAACTGTCGCTGCTGGCGGCGATCTGCATAACGGGAAGCGTCGTCGCCGACAACGATGTCGATATCCCCGTCAACGGCGATTTCAAAGGCGCCGTGCCGGGAAGCGGATCGGCGCCCGGATGGTACGTTCAGACGCCCGGACGCATCGTGCAGGGCAAAAAGGCGCGTGATTTCGCCTACGAGATTACCGCGGGAAACCAAAGCAACTCCTTTTTCTCGGAAGCGTATTACGTCGCATCCGGCGCGAGCGTGCTGAAAATCGACGGCGAGATCCGGGGTACCGGCACGGCGGCGGTCGGGATCGAAGCGTTCGACGAAGCCGGACGCCCCCTGCCCGGAGCCGCCGTCAGAAGGACGTTGCCCGTCAATTCCTTCTGGACGGATTTCAAACTTTATTACTGGGTCGGGGATCCGCAAGTAAAAAGCGTCCGTCTGTTTTTTTCCGCCGACCCCGGCGCGACCGTCGCATTTTCCGATCTTGATGCGGAATTTCTGTTGACGCCCCGTCCGGATGAAACCGCCGCGGCGCGAAGCGTCCCGTCGGCGGGATCCGCACAAGTTGCACAAGTTGCACAAGTTGCACAAGTTGCACAAGTTGCACAAGTCGCACCGGTCGCGCAAGTCGCTCAAACGGTTCCGGAAAATCGTCCCGCTCAAGTCGTTCCGCAGGCGCGTACTCAACAGGCGTTTCCGGGGACTCCCATCGTGGATGACCGCTATTACACCGTGGCGGCGTTTTCCAAAGGGAATCATATCGTGAATCTGATCCCGGGCAAAGACGTCGACTTCAAATTGGCGGCGAACATCTCCAAAAACGAAGTCTGGCGCGTGGAAAGTTACGACCCTTCGGTCTGCTCGGTCCGTCTGAAGTACGACGAAGAAGGCATCTGGCCCTTCCGCTATGACGAAGCGGAAGTCGAGATCAAAGGCGTCGCTTCCGGCGTGACGGACGTGGTCTTTCTCCATTCTTCGGGAGTCAAAGCGACGGTCAAAGTCGAAGTTTTTTGATTTTCATCCGCTTTCCGGCGGGATTTCCGGTGATTGCGCCGGGGCTCCGCCCACTCCCGAAGCGTGGCGTAATCGGCTTGCATACGCTCGTCCGCCGCGCCGCGTTCGACGGATTCCGCATAACCTCCATAATGTAATGCCCTGTCTCGTGAACCACGGTCGTGGTGTTCGCGCCGTCAAAATAACTGATGGTCGCCATAAGCGCATCGTTCATCGTCATCGCACCAAGGTGCTGACCGGCGGCATCCGGTTTTTGAATAGAACCGAGATTGTTTTTTCTCTGGCTTGACAAATCTCTGGGGGTATATTAGACTCTGCTTGTCGGCTATGGCTCGTTGCATCACCTTTATGAATAGTGAGATTTACGAGAATATTCGGCAAGCATTCTTTTTGTCTGCTTTTCACTTCTCGTCGAACAAAAAGTAGCGATATATTCTTTCCCGTCTCGTTGTTCAAAGGTTACGAGCTTATATCCGATATTGCTCCTTTCCGGAGTGTACCGATAATCGGTTGAAATAGCACCGTTACCCGCGATCAAAACGTGAATATGGTTGTTTTCTGGAATACCTAACTCATCAGCAATCTCGGTAAGTTTAATCAAATCGAAAGAGTTGGCTTTTGCCGCGCTCTGATACATTTCCGCCATCGCGTCCGCCCACGCCGTCTCGGCTTCGCCCGCCATTTCAGCCAACGTTTCCGAGAACGTGGAAACGGCGGAATCCATCGGCACGACTCCCATGGCTTTTCCGAGTTCCTGAATCTCGACTTTCCCGTCTTCACGGAGTTTCATAACGACGCCGGGAATACGGAGTTCCTTTTCACTTTCTCATTGCCGGCATCCCCTCCTGTGCCGGACGCCTCATAAAAAATTTTTCATTTTTTTTGCATTTCCCATTTGCAAAAGTATCTTTTATGCCGTATAATAGGAGCGTAAAGGGATAAAAAGGGGCAAAAAGGGAAAACAAAAAATGAATTGCTATTACGGCGAATTTCAGCATACGCTTGACGCGCAGTGCCGTGTTTCCCTGCCCTGCGAATGGCGCGACCGGGAAACCGATACGGAACTGATCCTCGCGCCGACGGCGGACGATGCGCTGGTGCTTTTGCCTCCGGCATTGCTCGACGATTTTTTTGAACGGATGCGCAATGCGTCCGTCACAAACGCGAAAATCCAGCGGGCGCTGGTCGATTTCGGACGGCTTTGCAAAAAATGCCGATGCGACCGGCAGGGCCGTATCGCGCTCGACCGCGAACGGCTGAACGCCATCGGCGTCGGCAAGGAATTGCTTTTGAGCGGCGCGGTCACCCACATCCGGTTGAGCGCACCGCTCCCCGACAAAAAACGCGGAGCGGAAACCGTCGCCGCGGCGCTCGATGCGCTCGACGAAGTCAACCGTTCGCTCGGTTTGGATCAGGCGTTGAAAAACGCGCTCGGAGGAAAATAAGATGGCACAGGATTTTTGCCATATTCCGGTGCTTCCCCGCGAAGTGACGGATTTTCTCGTTTTCCCGCCGGGAAAACCGACGCGCCTGATCGACGGTACGGTCGGCGGCGGATCCCACAGCGCGTTGCTGCTGGAACGCAATCCGCAACTGGAAGTCCTCGGCATCGACCGCGACGAAGACGCACTGTGCGCCGCGGAAAAGAAACTTGATTTCGCCCGCGACCGCGTCTATCTGCGGCGCGGAAATTACTCGTCGATGTTCGATTTCGCCGACGAGTTGGATTGGGAAAAAGTGGACGGCATCCTGCTCGACATCGGCGTTTCGTCGCCGCAACTGGACAAGCCCGAACGCGGATTTTCCTGGCGTTTCGACGGCCCGCTGGATATGCGGATGGACAACCGTTCCGAAGTCACCGCGGCGCGGTTGCTCAATCGCGCAAGCGAAGACGAATTAGGCAGGATCTTTTCCGAATACGGGGAATTCAAAGGCGCCCGCCGTCTGGCGCGCGAGATCGTCACCCGCCGCGGGAGCGAACCTTTCGGCTCGACGGCGGATCTCGTCAAAATCTGCGATGAAACGCTCGGCAGAAGCCGTCCGGGCAAACTTCCGGCTCCGACGCTCGTCTTTCAGGCGTTGCGCATCGCAGTCAACGACGAACTCGGCGAACTCAAAAAAACGCTCGGCGCGGCATTGCCGCGTCTCAACCGGGGCGGCAGGATCGCCGTCATATCCTTTCATTCGCTGGAAGACCGGATCGTCAAAGAATTTTTCCGGCGCGAAAGCACCGAATGTCTCTGCCCCCCCGGCTTGCCGGTCTGCCGTTGCGGTCATCACGCGCAACTGGCGATCCTGACCAAAAAACCGGTCGAGGCGGACGAAACAGAACGGCGGGAAAACCCGCGGAGCAATTGCGCGAAAATGCGGGTCGCGGAAAAAATATCGGCATAAACGTTTAACGTTTCATTCACATAAATAAGGAAGGGAAAAACATGCAGATCAATCTTCAACCCGGTTCCGTGCAAAGCATCCAACGTCCCCGGGAAAATCGGACTTCGTCGTCTTTCGGGAAGCAGATGTTCCGGCTCGGCAAAGCCGTCGTTTTCGTCCTTGCCGTCGCGGCGGTCCTGATCGTCAAGACCCACCTGCGCCAGCGCATCGACGACACCGACGAAAAGATCCGTGCGGAAAAACGCGAGATCACCCGCACCCGTCACGCCATCGACTGCTGCAATATCCGCATCGCCCAGTTGACCGATTGGACGCATATCAGCAAACAGATCGCCTTCTTCGATCTGAAATTGCGCCCGCAGCAGGGACAGGTGCGGATGATCACGCTCCGCAACGGTGCGAGCAACGACATCCGCTTCGCCTCGTGGCTGAAAAGCAACCGGACTTTCCCCGGGATGACCGCGACGCGATAGCAGGTTTTTATGCTTCCGAAACCGGCAGACCCGACCCGTAAAATCCGCCTGCGCACCGGCTTCGTGGTCGGTGTGTTGTGCGTTTTCGCGCTGGCGCTGGCGGGGCGTTTTTTCTACATTCAGGTGATGCGGCACGAATATTATCTGGACAAAGCGAAAAAAAAGTACACGTCCAGTATGCGCACGTTCGGACGGCGCGGCGAAATATTCGACTGCCACGGAGAACTTCTCGTCGGCAATCAGCCCTGTATGGAAATATCCGCTTCGCCCTGCAACATCCGGGACGACGCCCTGCGGCGGAAAGTCGCGCAATGCTGCGCCGCGCATCTTAACCGCGACGAAGAGTATTTTTACAAAAAACTCGCTCCGCACGTGATCCGCAAAGACGAAAACGGCCGCGACGTCGAAAAACCCAATACCTACCAGATGCTCGGCCGCTTCACTCCTTATGAGATCGGCGAAAAACTTCAAAAGGAACTGCGCGCGCTCGGCATCAATGCCAATACGGTCAGTTTCCGGGATTCCAGCCGCCGCACTTATCCGAAAGGACGGATGCTTTCCAACTGGCTCGGATACACCAATATCGTCGAAGACAGCGATGTCGCGCAAAGCGGCATCGAAAAAAGTCTCGATCAGGCGATCAGCCAGCAGACGGGACGGCGCGTCTACATCCACGCCCGCGACGGGGCGCCGCTGACCGACGGATTGCTGGACAATCAGGAAAGCCGCGACGGCAAAAACATTTATCTGACCATCGACGAACCGATCCAGGCGATCCTCGAAGAAGAACTCGACGCCGCGATGATCGAATTTTCCCCGAAGATCATCTACGCCGCGATCGCCGATCCGGCGACGGGCAAAATCCTGGCGATCGCGCAACGTCCGACCTTCGATCCCAACGACCGCAAGACCTTCCGCCCCGAAGCGACTCAAAACCACATCGCCGAAGACTACTACGAGCCGGGGTCGGTCGTCAAACCCTTCACGGTCGGCAAAGCGCTCGACTGGGGCGTCGTCACGCCGGAAACCAAAGTGGACTGCGAAAAAGGCCGCTGGATCTACCGCAAGCGCCCGCTTACGGATTCGCACGACGTGGGGCTTGTCACCGTCGGCGAAGTCATCGCCCAGTCGAGCAACATCGGCACGGCGAAGATCGCATTGCAGATCGGCAGCAAACAGCGCATTTACCAAATCATGCGTATTTTCGGCGGCGGTCAGAAAACCGACTTGCCCATCGCGCATCAAAGCGCGGGGAATCTGCGTCCGCCCCACCTTTGGGACGGGCAGATGATCACCCGCGTACCGATCGGGTACAGCGTCGGCTGGACCGCGTTGCAACTTTTGCGCGCCTACTGCGGATTGGCGAATCCGCTCGGGATGCCGCATCTCCGGCTCATCGACCGTTACGAAGACCCGCTCACGGGAGAGACCACCGAACCGGAAGAAAAACCTTTCCGGAGAGTCTTCCAGCACGATTCCGCGCGCACCGCGCTTCTTGAAATGATGATCGGCGTCACGCGCAAAGGCGGCACCGCCACCCGCGCGGCGATCCCCGGCTACACGGTCGCGGGCAAAACCGGAACCAGCAACAAAGTCGATCCCGAAACCCATCGTTATTCCAATAAACTGATGTGCAGTTTCATCGGGATCGTTCCGGCGCACGATCCGAAACTGGTGATGATCGTGTCGCTGGATTCGCCCGATCCGAAATTCCGTTCCGGCGGCCGGGTCTCGGCGCCGATTTTCGCGCGCACGATGAAAAGAGTCCTGCAATATCTCAACGTGCCGCCCGACGAGCCGGTTCCGGAAAAATGACTTTTTTTTCGCGCGTTGCAAAATAAAGCGCGGTCTTCCCTCGTTATAAGCAATGAAAGGTTCAGGGTTCGGACCTTCGCAAAACCGGAAAGGATGGATTATGAAACACTTTTTGAGTACCTGTCTTGCCGCTTTCATCGGTTCCGCGCTCGTCGCGGTCATCGCCTGGGCGATCTGCCGGCAGTGTTGCATGATGAAAAAATGCTGCCCCGCCCCGCCGTGCAGAATCGAACAGAAATGCTGTCCGCAAATGCACCATCACCCGTGCTGCAAAAAGAAGGCGGGCGAGCATCACCGCAATCCCGCGATGACCGAAATGCGGCAAAAGATGAAAACGCGCTTTGAAACACTCCGCACGCTCCGGGAAAAACATCCCGACGCCATGCTCGCGATCGATATGGAATTCGTCGCCGCGGAAGACAAGATCGCCGCGCTGGCGGTTCAGGACGGGCTGGAACTTCCGAAAAACAAAATCGATTTCCGCCGCATCCGCATCGCTTTCCCCGAAGAGATGAAAGCGCTCGACGCGCAAAGCAAAACAATGAAACCGCACGAATACTTTGAAGCGGTCAAAAAACTCGCGGAAAAACTCGAACAATAGTTCCCGCGTTTTCAAAAAATCAGGGAGCGGAAAATTTTTCCGCTCCTTTTTCTTTTTGCGCGGATTGATTTTCCGGCGCTCCGGCACTACATTAAACGGCATTTCAAACAAGGAGAACGGACAATGGGGCTTTTCGGCGGCATTCTCGGCGGCGTCATCGGTGCGACGTTCGCCGGTCCCTGGGGCGCGGCGATCGGCGCCGTGATCGGATACAACGTCCACGGCGCGGGAAAACCGTCGCAAAAGGAGATCGAAGAGGCGGAAGCGATGTCCGCGCGCGCACACCAAGCCGTGCTGACGCATATTTTCCGCGCGCTGGCGAAAATCGCCAAATCCGACGGCGTCGTTTCGCAGGAAGAAGCGGCGATGGTGTCGGAATTGCTCCGGGAATTCTGCGGCGACGACGCGGCATTGCGCTCACAGATGAAAGCGGAATTCGACCGGGCGAAAAGTTCCGGTCCCGCTTTCGGGGATGAAGTCCGGTCGCTCGCCGCGTTGCTGACGGACGAAGCGAAAAACTCCGTACTGGAAATGTTCTGCACGCTCGCGCGCGTGGACGGGCGCGTTTCCGCCGTCGAGATCGCGTTGTTGCGCGAAGCGGAAGCGATTTTGGATCGTCATGGTTTCGTCGACCGTTTTTTCAATGCTTCGGGGAGCGGAAATTCGCATCGCCCGGAAAGCGCATCCGATGATTTCCCGTTGAACGAATGTTACCGCATCCTCGGCATCGCGCCGGAGGCGTCCGACGCCGAAGTCAAAAAGGCGTGGCGGCAGAAGACGCTTGAATTCCATCCCGACCGGGTCATGGGCAAAGGCCTGTCCGAAAGTTTCATCGAATTCGCGGACGTGCAGATGAAAAAAGTCAATCGCGCCTACGAAACGATCCGCAAAGCGCGCGGATTGTAGATCCGCCCCTTCCCCTCTGGTTTTCCACACCATAAAAAAACCGCGGTGGATTTCCGTCGCGGTTTCGTTTGCAAAAAGCGGGAAAACTTATTTGTCCCAGGCGTGACCGGCGGAGCCGAGCACGTTGATGATCTTGTGCGCGTACATCGCTTTCATCCGGTCGCGGGCGGGACCGAGGTATTTGCGCGGATCGAATTCCGCCGGCTTTTCAACGAAAACCTTGCGGATCCCCGCCGTCATCGCCAGACGCGAATCGGAATCGATGTTGATCTTGCAGACCGCCGATTTCGCGGCTTCGCGGAGTTGTTCTTCGGGGATGCCGACCGCCGCTTTGAGCGCACCGCCGTTGGCGTTGATGATATCGACTTCCTCCTGCGGCACGCTCGAAGAACCGTGCAGCACGATCGGGAATCCCGGCAGTTTTTCTTCGACCGCCTTGAGCACGTCGAAAGCCAGCGGCGGCGGCACGAGCCGTCCCGTTTTCGGATCGACCGTGCACTGTTCCGGCGTGAACTTGTAGGCGCCGTGGCTGGTGCCGATGGAAATCGCCAGACTGTCCACCCCCGTTTTGGTGACGAAATCGATCACTTCCTCGGGCTTCGTGTAATGCGATTCCGCCGCGGAAACTTCGTCTTCGACGCCGGCGAGAACGCCGAGTTCGCCTTCGACGGTCACGTCGAACTGGTGTGCAAATTCGCAGACTTTTTTGGTCAGCGCGACGTTTTCTTCATAGGGAAGCGAAGATCCGTCGATCATCACCGACGAAAAACCGAATTCGATGCAGCTTTTGCACAACTCGAACGAATCACCGTGATCCAGATGCAGACAGATCGGCACGGGGCCCTTGCCGCCGGAGATCTCGCGGGAATATTCGACGGCGCCCTGCGCCATATAGCGCAACAGCGTCTGATTGGCGTAGTTGCGGGCTCCTTTGGAAACCTGCAAAATCACGGGCGAACCGTTTTCGGTACACGCCTGGATGATCGCCTGAAGCTGTTCCATATTGTTGAAGTTGAAAGCGGGCACGGCGTATTTGCCGGCCATCGCTTTTTTGAACATCTCCCTCGTGTTGACGAGTCCGAGATCCTTGTAGTTGACCATAAAAAACCCCTTCCTTGAAAAAAATGACGGCCGATTTTCGACCGCCGGTCTTATCCTTGAAACCGTTTCGTTAATATACCGCCCGAAACGCGGAAAATCAAGCCGATTTTCGCGTTTCAGCGCGCCGACAGCATAATGACGGCGGGCAATCCGGGAATGCGGAAATGATCCAGAAGCGCTTTCACCGCGGCGTCACGCGGATCCTGCGCCTGAAAGCGGACGAACTCGAAATTTTCCAGTTCCCGGGCGACCCGCGGGTCGCCGAGAACGTCGCGCTCGAACGCGCGGCAGTTGCCGCACCACGTCGCCCAAAATTCAACGACGACTTTCCGATTTCCTTTTCGGGCGCGCGCGAGAGCATCGTCGATTTTCGCGATCTCGCTTTCGACGGGGACTTTTTCCCGCAACAACGCGATGCCGGAAGCAAAATAATGAATCGCTCCGGCGGCAAGCAACGCCGCGAAAAAATATTTGACCGCGATCATCATCCGTCCGGGACGCGGCAACACCGCGAGCGCGCTTCCCGCGGCGACCCAGGGGACGCCCATCCCGGCGCCGAGAACGGCGGGCAACGCCGCCGCCCAGCGGTCGCCCGCCGCGTACAATTCCGTCGATTTCACGATCACGGCGACGACGACGGGGGCGACGCAACTTCCCGCGAGCAACGCCGCAAGCGCGCCGAACGTAAATGCCGCCGTCAGCGCGGTGCCGTGCAGTTTTTTCGGATCGACGGTGAAAAACCGGGCGAGACCGAAATCGAAAACACCCGCCGTCGCCAGCGCAAACGCCGCAAACAGCACACCCGAAATCAGAAGAAAAAAAGGATTTCCGGAAATCTCCCCGAAACGCGCCCCCGAAACGACCGCCGCCGCGCCGACAAGCCCGTATGCCGCCGTCATGCCCGACGCGTAGGCGAAAGCGCGCCGCGCGCCCCCGCTCCCGCCGCGGGCGCCGATGATCGCCAGATGCACGGGGATCAACGGCAATACGCACGGCGTGAAATTCAGCGCGGCGCCGCCCAGCAGTACGAGCAAAAGCCAACCGGCAAAACCGCCGCTGCCGGAGCCGTTTCGCGTTTCCGTCCGCCCGTCCTTGAGCCAGGCGAGAAAAACCGCTTTGTCCGTAACGCCGGATATGGAGGCGTCGATTCCGGCGCGAAGGATCGTTTCCGGCAACCTATATGCGGCGTCTTCCCGCACTTTTCCCGGGATCAGGAGCGTCGTTTCCGGCAACAGGCAGATTTCCGGCGGATCGCCGCCGCTTTCGCGGCATCCCTGACTGACGACGGCAAGCGGGGCATCGTTTCCCCTTTCACGGACGAGACGCCAGCGCCAATCGCCGGCGGGATAGATTTTTTTGCCGTCGCGGTCGCCGGGATGAAGCGGCGAAGCGAGGATCTTCCACCCGGCGCCGAAATCGACCGAGGCGGCGTCGAGATAGTGACCTTTTCCGACGGTCAAAACGACTTCGACGCTTCCCTCTCTTTCCACGGCGCTCCACACGAAAGGCGCGCCCGGTGCGGCGAGCACCGCCGCCGCAAAGAGAAAAATGAAAAACTTTTTCATCGTCCGCCCCCTTCCCTTTTCATACTTTACTTTGCTTTTTCCGTATTTCAAGCGCGATCCCGGTGCAGGTCCCGGCACCCGGAACACAAGTTTTTTCAAAAAAAATCACCGGAGAACTTGACAAAAAAGCGGGCGCGGAGTATTTTAAAAGAACGTTGCTCGGTAGAGCGGCGGTTTTCCGGCGGGTTGATAGCTCAGTCGGTAGAGCATCGCCCTTTTAAGGCGGTGGTCCCGGGTTCGAGTCCCGGTCAACCCACCAGTTTTTTCTGGTGCAACACAACATAACTTTATAGAACGGGGAACGGAAAATGAGCAAAGTCTGCGCGCTCTGCGGCAAGACCAAAGCCAACGGCGGTTGCATCACCCGCAAGGGTATGGCGAAAAAAGCCGGCGGCATCGGTATGCATGTGGTGAAAAACGTCAAACGCACGTTTGAAGTCAATCTTCAGAGTGTGAAAATCAACGACGGCGGTACGGTCAAGACCGTCAAAATGTGCGCCGCCTGCATTCGCACCGGGAACTATCAGAAAGCCTGACCCCGGGCGTTCGGCAAAAAGCGAAACATTTCACGGCGGACGGGTTGGGTGCAACTTCGTCCGCTTTCTTTTTTTCGTAACGGTTCAAATCAGGAGCGCCCCCGTGCGGGACGCCGGATAAAAAGGAGTTTCGGTATGGCATTTCCCCCCGTTTCCGGACAGGTGGACTTCCCGCAACTGGAAGAGGAAATCCTGAAATTCTGGCGGGACGAAAAGATCTTCGCCAGATCGCTCGACAAAAACCGCGGCAAAGAGGAATTCGTCTTTTACGACGGACCGCCGTTCGCGACCGGGTTGCCGCATTACGGCCATCTTCTGGCAGGCACGATCAAGGACGTCATTCCCCGCTATCAGACGATGCGCGGCAAATACGTCGAACGCCGTTTCGGATGGGATTGCCACGGTCTGCCGATCGAAGCGCTCGCCCAAGATGCGCTCGGCATTTCCGGCACGCACGAGATCAAAAAGTTCGGCGTCGACAAATTCAACGAGCAATGCCGTTCGATGGTACAGCGTTACGTCGCCGAATGGCGCAACACCGTGACCCGGATGGGGCGGTGGGTCGATTTCGACCACGACTACAAGACGATGGACCGCTCCTTCATGGAAACGATCTGGTGGGTTTTCAAGCAATTGTGGGATCAGGGGCGCGTTTACAAATCCTACCGGATCATGCCCTACTCCTGGAAACTTTCGACGCCGCTGTCCAACTTCGAGGCGGGCAGCAACTACAAGGAAGTGCAGGATCCCGCCGTCACGGTGCGGACTCCCGTGATTTCCGGAGCCGACCCCGCCTGGGGCAAAACCTATCTGCTCGTCTGGACGACGACGCCGTGGACCCTGCCCGAAAACCTCGCCATCTGCGCGGGCGCCGGCGTCGATTACGCCGTCGTGCGCGATCTCGCCGATCCCGAGCGATCCTGCTATGTGATGGCAAAGGCGCGTATGCAGTCGATCTTCCGCAAAGAAGGAAGTTTCGAGATCGTCGCGGAAATGAAAGGTTCCGCCTTGAAAAACTGGCGTTACGAACCGATTTTCCCCTATTTCGCCGATTTTGCGCGCGAAGGATGTTTCGTCGTGCTCAACGACGACTACGTCAGCACCGACGACGGCGTGGGATTGGTGCATATCGCTCCGGCGTACGGCGAAGACGACTTCCGTGTCTGCCGCGAAGCGGGCATCACGGCGATCGCCGACCCGCTGGATGCGTCCTGCAATTTCACCGCCGCGATCCCCGAATACGCAGGGCGTTTCTGCAAGGATTGCGACCGCGACATCATCGCGCGGCTCAAAGCCGAAGGGAAACTCGTCCATCAATCGACGATCACGCACAGTTATCCTTTCTGCGACCGCACCGACACGCCGCTCATCTACCGCGCGATCGAAGCATGGTACGTCAAAGTCGAAGACCTCCACGAAAAACTCGCCGCCAACAATTCCGACGTGCATTGGACTCCCGATTACGTCGGCGGCAAGCGTTTCGGGAACTGGCTGGAAAACGCCCGCGACTGGAACATCAGCCGCAACCGTTTCTGGGGTTCCTGCATCCCGGTCTGGATCAACGACGACGATCCCGAAGACCGCATCTGCGTCGGCAGCGCCGCCGAACTGGAAGAACTTTCCGGAGAAAAGGTAACGGATCTTCACAAGCACTACATCGACCGGATCGTCATCCGGCGCGACGGCAAAACGTATCACCGCACGCCGGAAGTACTCGACTGCTGGTTCGAGTCGGGTTCGATGCCCTACGCCCAACAGCATTATCCGTTTGAAAACAAGGAACATTTTGAAGCGAATTTCCCGGCGGATTTCATCGCCGAGGGATTGGATCAGACCCGCGGATGGTTTTACACGCTGATGGTGCTCGGCACCTGTCTTTTCGACCGTTCCCCCTACCGGAACGTCGTCGTCAACGGGCTGATCCTCGCCGAAGACGGCAGAAAAATGTCCAAACGGCTGAAAAATTACCCCGATCCGATGGAAGTCATCCACCGTTGCGGCGCCGACGCGCTCCGGCTCTTTATGCTCGGCAGTCAGGTCGTGCGCGCCGAAGACCTGAAATTCTCGGAAGCGGGCGTTCGCGAGATCCTGCGCAGCGTGATGATCCCGATGTGGAATGCGTTGAGTTTCTTCGTCACCTACGCGAACGTCGACGACTACCGTCCCGCGGAAAAAGTCGCGCCGCCGGAACATCCCGCCAACGTACTCGACCGCTGGATCCTTTCGAGCGCGAGCCAGATGGTGCAGGAATTGCGCGAAGAACTCGACCGCTACAATCTGCAGAAAGCCGCCAACCGTTTCAGCCGTTTCATCGACGATCTGACCAACTGGTACATCCGGCGGAGCCGCCGCCGTTTCTGGAAAAGCGCGGCGGATTCCGACAAGCGCGAAGCGTATGAAACGCTTCATTACGTTTTGCTGCTTTTTGCGAAAAGCGCGGCGCCTTTCATCCCTTTCACGACCGAAGCGATCTACCGCACGCTCCGCACGGAGTCGATGCCGGAATCGGTCCATCTCTGCGACTATCCGACGCCCGACGACTGCCGCGACGAAAAACTGGAAATGCAGATGCGTTACACGATGCTCGCCGTAACGCAGGGGCGTTTCCTGCGGACCGCGAACAATCTCAAAGTCCGCCAGCCGCTGGCGCGGGCGATCCTCGCCGCGCCCGACGCCGAAATCGAGGCGATGTTGCGTGAAACGGCGCCGATCATCGCCGAAGAACTCAACGTCAAAGCGGTCGAATTCCGCTCCGACGAAGAAGAATTGGTCAAGCGTTCCTGCAAGGCGAATTTCAAGACGCTCGGCAAAAAACTCGGCAAAGATATGAAAGCCGCCGCCGCGAAGATCGAAAAACTTTCCGGCAAAGAGATCGGTATGATCCTTGACGGGAAAGATTTCACGCTCGTCCTCGACGACGGCAAAAGCGTCGCGCTGACGGAAGAAGACCTCGTCATCCGCCGCGAGGAAAAACCGGGGCTGGTCGCCGCCAGTTCCGACGGGATCACGATCGCCCTGGCGACCGAATTGACGCCGGAACTCGAAAAAGAAGGGTTCGCGCGCGAATTCGTCAGCAAGATCCAGAATCTCCGCAAGGAATCCGGTTTCGATGTCGCCGACCGCATCAGAATCGTCTACGACGTCCCCCCTGCGTGGCAGAGCGCGATGACCGATTTCCGCGATTACATCACCTCGGAAGTGCTCGCGACGGAATTTGCTCCCGGCGCCGCCGAAACGCCGTTGGAACTCAACGGCGTTCAGATCAAAGTCGGCGTCCGGAAAGCATGACGGGAAACGTATCGCTTCGTACGCGCTGCGGGCTTTTCCTCGGCGCGTTGCTGCTCGCCGGGATCGTTTTTTTCCTCGCGCCGGGGAATACGCAGGACCGGCGTTCGACGGCGTTTCCCGTGATGGGTACGGTCGGGCGTTTCGATTGGTATGCTCCGCACGACCGTTCCGAAGAAGTCTTCGATGCGGCGACGGCGGCGGCGCGGGAAAAATTCGACCGGATCGTCGCCGTCTGCAATCTGCGCGACCCGGCGAGCGAATTGTCGCGTCTCAATGCGTCGGCGTCGGAAAAAAAGTTCATCTGCTCGGAAACGCTCTGGGACATTCTGCGGCACGCGCGCGCCGCGTACCGGGAAACGGAGGGCGTTTTCGACGTTTCCGTCAAACCGCTGATGGATTTGTGGGGCTTTTACCGGAAACGGTCGGGCGCGCCGTCCGAAAAGGAAATCGCCGCGGCGCAGACGCTTTGCGGACTGGACAAAATCATTTTCGACGAAGCGGATCGCGGCGTTTCGTTCCCTGTACGCGGGATGGCGATCGACCTTGACGGCATCGCCAAAGGTTATGCACTCGATCAGGCGGCGCAGGCGGCGCGCCGCGCCGGCGTCCGTTCGGGCGCGCTCGACCTCGGCGGCAATTTATATCTGCTCGAACCGCCTGCGGGCGAACCGCATTTTTCCGTCGGCATCCGTTCGCCGGGAGAAAAAGGACGTTCCGTCCGGCGGCCTGAACTCGAAAAAGTTCCGGGATGCGTCGGCATTTCCACGTCGGGCAATTACGAACGTTTCACGGTACTCGACGGCAAACGGTACGGTCATGTGCTTGATCCCGCAACGGGGCGTCCCGCGGAATTCCGTTATTCGGCGACGGTGATCGCCCCGACGGCGACGGAAGCGGATTATCTTTCCACCGCGCTTTATCTCAAACCGGAACTGGCGGAAAAATTCCGGGCGCGCGGCGTCACGGTATTGCTGGTTTCCCCCGATGAATAGAAACACCGAATACGGCGATACGCGCATCGTCAAAACGGCGATCAGGTGGGACGCGGACAATCTGCCGCTGCTCGTCTTTCTTGCCGGCCGCTTCACCTACCGTGACGCCGGAGAATGGCGCCGCCTGATCGACGACGGGACCGTCACGGTCAATCGCGAAAAGTGCGCTCCGGACAGGATCCTGCATCTGCACGACATCGTCGAATACCGCCCGGGAGAATTGCCGGAACCGCCTGCGGAATTGAGTTACCGCACGCTCTACGAAGACGACGCTTTGATCGTCGTCGGCAAACCGGGCAATTTGTGCGTCCACCCCGCGGGACCGTTTTTCAAACACACGCTTTGGTATCTGCTCCGCGCCCGATACGGGAACGACATCCATTTCGTCAACCGGCTCGACCGGGAAACAAGCGGCGCAATGATCGTCGCGCGCCGTCCCGGCATCGCGGCGGCGCTGGAAACGGCGCCCGCCGAAAAGACCTACCGGGCGGTCGTCCACGGGGATTTCCCCGCCGAAATCGACGCGCATGGGTTTCTCTTTCGCGACCCCGCATCGCTCGTCCGGAAAAAACGGCGTTTCGCCGTCCGCGCTCCGGAAAACGTCCGGGCGGAAACGGCGGAAACGTTCCTGAAAAAGATCGGCGGGAACGGCAATTTTTCGCATCTTGAAATCATCCTCGGTACGGGGCGGATGCATCAGATCCGCGCGACGCTTCTGGCGTTGGGACATCCCGTCGTCGGCGACAAACTCTACGGGCTCGATGAAGCGTTTTATCTGCGGCAAAAAAACGACGCATTGAGCGACGACGACCGGGCGAAACTGATCCTGACGCGTCAGGCGCTCCACTCGTACCGGATCCGTTTCCGCCATCCGGAAACGCGCGAAGAGATCGAAATCCTCGCGCCGGAGCCGGAAGAATTCCGGTCGGAGTTTTTTTCCTGACTTGAAAAAGCGCGATGCGCCGTGTATATTATACGACTATTGTTTTCATAACCGGAAAAACAGTTTCAAGGAGTCCATTATGTTCAGTGCTTCCGACCTCAAAAAAGGATTGAAGATCCAGATCGACGGCGCGCCGTGGGTCATCACCGAATTCGAATTCTGCAAACCGGGCAAAGGCACCGCGCTTTACCGTTGCCGGATGAAGAATATGATCACCGGCATCGGTATGGAAAAGACCTATCGTCCGACCGACAAGATCGACGAGCCGGATATCGAAGAGCGCGAAATGTATTATTCCTATTTCGACGGCAACAGTTACGTTTTCAGCGATCCCAACACCTTCGAGGAAATGAGCGTTTCCGCCGAAAAACTGGGCAACAAGATCTACTTCCTGCTGGAAGAAAGTCTCTGCAATTTCGTCCTTTTCAACGGCGAGCCGATCGACATCGCTTTGCCGACTTTCATCGAAAAAGAGATCACCGAGACCGAGCCGGGCGTCCGCGGCGACACCGCGACCAACGTGATGAAGCCGGCGAAAATCGACAACGGGTACGAACTTCAGGTGCCGCTTTTCATCAATCAGGGCGACGTCATCAAGATCGACACCCGCACCGGAGAATACGCGGAGCGCGTCAGCAAAGCGTAAGTTCGCGTTTTATGGCGGACAAAATTTCCAATCTTGCACTGCGTTCGCGGCTTTTGCGCGCAGTGCGCGATTTTTTTTACGACGCCGATTTCATCGAAGTCGAAACGGCGGTCCGCATCGCCGCGCCCGCGCCCGAGGAATACATCGAAGCCGTGCCGTCGGGGAAAGCATTCCTGCGAACCAGTCCCGAACTGGAAATGAAATGTCTTCTCGCCGACGGCTGTAAAAAGATCTTTCAGATCGGAAGCTGCTTCCGGCTGGGCGAGTTCGGGCGGAAACACCGCGAAGAATTCACGATGCTCGAATACTATGCCGCCGGGTGGGATTATCTGACGCTCGCGGAATTTTCCGCGTCGATGATCCTTGAAAGCGCGCTCCGTCTTTTCGGCAAAAACGAAATCATCTTTCAGGGCCAAAGCTACGACCCCGGCCGCGCGACCCCCATTTCCGTCGACGAAGCGTCCCGGCGCTTCGCGGCCTCCAGCCCCATGTCGGCCTCAAGAGCCGGTATGTGACGCCCGTCGCCGACCCTCGGCTCGGGAAGA
>JAKSOG010000110.1 GCA_024405715.1 Victivallaceae bacterium
GCAACGTGTCAAAGTCGATCCGAGCGACTCCCGCCGCGAATTTCCGGAAGTTTTCCTCGTAGGTCGTTCCCGGAAGGATCCGCCCTTTTTTCCCGATGAGCGCTCGGGGCGAATGATCTTCGGAGAATGTTGTTTCCCCGCCGAAAACGATCTCTCTCGTATAGTCGAAAGGAACGGAAAGCAAATATTTTTGGCGTCGTTCCGGCGTCGCCGCGACCCCGGCGGCGATGACGTCGCCTTTGTCCGCGTCAAGCAGGGAAAACAGCGTTGGAAAATTGACGTCGCAGACGTATTCGATCCGCAATTTGTACCGTTCCGCGAAACGATGCAGGATCGCCTTTTGCCGGTCGATCGGCATAACGGTGCGTTGCAATCCGCGGCTTTCCAGATCGTCTTTGAGCGTCAATACGCGCAATTTTCCGGACGAAACGATTTCCTCCCAAGTCCGGGCGGAAAGCGTTGCGCCCGCCGTCAGGAGGACGAGGAAAAAGATTCCGTATTTCCGGAGCCGATAAGGAAAAAGATTCATCGTTTTGCCGTTCCGTCGTTTTGCATATATTATACCGCGGGAAAACGGTTTTGCAATCCGCGGAAAGTTTTTTTTCGGAAAAAGGACTTGAAAAAAAACACAGAGGCGATAATATTTAAAGCAAGCGCATTTCTGGCAAAACGATTTTGCCGATGCCAAACGAAAGGAAAAGAAATGAAAAAACTGATGGTCTGGGCGGCGGCGCTGGCTTTTGCCGGAGTCGGGGCGACGGAATTTATGGTCGAATGCGATGCATTCCCGAAACCGGATGGTTTCGTTGTTGAATTTATGGGCGCGGCGTCCGGTGGAAAATATCTCCGGATGAACAAAAGGAACGTCGAAACCACCGCCCGTGTTGCGATCCCCGAAGCCGGCGATTATTATTTGTGGGTGCGGGATTTCTCCTATGCCGGCAATACCCGCAAAGCGGTCGTGCTGCTCAATGACAAAAAAGCCGGTACGTTCGGCGACAAGAAACTCGCCGAAGGCACGAATCCCCCCGCCTGGAACTGGACCCGTTCCCCGTTGAAGACCCACCTCGAAGCCGGTGAATTGAAGATCACGGTCAAGGCGCAGTCCGATTACGCCCGGTTCGATATGATGATCCTCACGACGGACGAAAACTACAAGCCCGAAGGCAAAGTCGACGACGTCGCGGAACTCGAAGTTTTCGAGTAAGTTTTTTCCGCTTGAAAAAAGACCCGGATTTCCGGGTCTTTTTTTATGCAAAAAAATGCCCGGAGCGGTTTCGCTCCGGGCGCGGAGATCGGGCTGGAAAACTATTTTCCTTCGGTCAGCGCGGCGAGTTCCTGTTGCTTTTTGACCAACTCGGAGCGCAGTTTGAGGATCTTTTCGTTGATCGCGTCGTGTTCGCGGGCGAGTTTTTTGTCTTCGCGCATCAGTTTTTTTATCGCGCGGTTGTGATAGTGCATCGTCCGGCGGTAGAGCCGACGGTAGCGGTGCGTCGTCGGCACGACGCCGCTCACGGGAGGCATCGTCAGCGCGTTTTCCTGTTTCTGATTTTCCTGATAGACCGCTTCAAATTCGCCCAGTTTTTTCGATTCGGCGGCGATCTTTTCTTCCAGAACTTTGATGTCGGTGCGCAACTGGATGATGCGATGATCGTTGGAGGCGTCGATTTTCCGTTCGATCCCGGCGGATGAAGTCGCCACTTCGGCGGTCGGTTTCCCCGCGGGGGTGAAAAGCGCGTCATCGGCGTTCGTATCCCACGCCGCCTTGCGGAGCGTCAGCGTGATCGTGTCTTCGACGCCGATGCCGTAGATACGGCTTGCGACCATCACGCCGTCTTTGTCCACGTAATCGGAAAAATCCGTGATGTATTTGTCGTCGGGGGAGAGCATCGTCACCCGGCGGAGCAGACCGTCCGTTTTGGCGACGGCAACGCGCATTTCGACGGAAGCGTCTTCGCGCATCGCCGCCCGGTAGACATTGCAGGCGACGCCGGAAATCGTTTCTTCGCCGTCGGGAACGAGTTCCGTGAACAAATTGACGTCTTCCACGGGGATCGCCAGAAAGGCGGCGTCGTAAATGTATTCATTGATGTCTTCTTCGGAAAGCGCGGAACTTTGCTGGTCGCGGCACACCCAGTATTTCGAACCGTCGAATCCGGCGGAAAGCATTTCCTGCATCCCCAGAATGTCGATACGGGAAAGATTCGGCGTTTTCTGGCGGAAAACGAGCGAGCCCGATTCGCCTTTGCCCGTATTCAATGTATAGATGATCTCGCAGGACTTGCAATCCTGCGGGGCGCGTTTGACGAAGGCGCGGCTGCGGATTTCCCGGAGAGTCGTCGATTCCGCCGCAAAAAGCGCGGCGCCGAGGACGGCGGTCAGCAGAAAAACGGTCACTCTTTTCATCGGATGTTTCCTTTTCGGGTTGCCCGGACTTTTCGGATCCGGAAGTTGACGATGCGAAATCGCTTCTCCATTAAAATAATCTGTATTGCGCCGCTTTTCAAATCAAAACGAAAGCGAATCCGTCCGGCGCCGTTTCTCCCCGATTGGAAAAAACGCTTTTGCGGCATATATTATGAAACCGGAAAGGAGCGCAAAATGGACGTTCATTTGACGATATTGGACTGGTGCATCATCGGTGCGACATTCGTGTTGACGATGCTGATCGGGATTTTCACCGGACTTTCGGCGGGCAGGAGCAAATCGGATTTTTTCGTCGGGGGACGTTCGATGCCGTGGTATCTGCTCGGCTTTTCGATGGTGGCGACGACTTTTTCCACCGACACGCCCAATCTGGTGACGAATTTCGTGCGCGTTTCCGGCGTCTGCGGCAACTGGTGCTGGTGGGCGATGCTTCCGAGCGGAATGCTGACGGTTTTTCTCTACGCGAAATTGTGGCACCGTTCCAAAGCGTTGACCGACGTCGAATTTTATGAATTGCGTTACAGCGGCAAAGCCGCCGCTTTTTTGCGGGGGTTCCGCGCGGTCTATCTCGGATTTTTTTTCAATGTGATGGTGATGGCGTCGGTGACGCTCGCCGCGATCAAGATCGGCGGTGCGATCCTCGGCTTGACGCCGCTTCAATGTGTACTCGGCGCGATGATCGTTACGACCGTTTTTTCCTGCGCGGGGGGCTTGCGCGGTGTGCTTTTCAGTGATTTTTTCCTTTTCATCGTGGCGACGACGGGGGCGGTCGCGGCGGCGTATTTCGCCGTGAAACAGCCGGAAGTCGGAGGGCTTTCGGGGTTGATCGCGCATTTTTCGTCGTCGGATGCGCTGTTGAAAAAGACGGAAGTTTTCGGCTTTCAGAGCGCGACCGACAGGATCGAATTGTTTCTGATCCCGATCACGATCGTCTGGTGGAGCGTCTGGTATTCCGGCGCGGAACCCGGCGGCGGCGGTTTCATCGTCCAGCGTATGCTCGCGGCGAAAAGCGAGAAGCATGCCGTCGGCGCGACGCTTTTTTTCAACGTCGCGCATTATGCGATACGGCCCTGGCCGTGGATCGTCGTCGCGCTCGCGTCGATCATCGTGTTTCCCGATAAGGCGTCGCTGATCCGCGCGGCGGGAAATGCCCTGCCGCCCGACCAGATCGCCGACGATGTCGCCTATTCTCTGATGCTGGCGAAAATGCCCGCGGGCTGGATCGGTCTCGCCGTCGCGTCGCTCGCCGCCGCCTACGTTTCGACGATTTCCACCCAGTTGAACTGGGGGGCGAGTTACCTCGTCAACGACTTTTACGCGCGTTTTCTCGCGCCTCGTTCTTCCGAAAAAAGCCAGGTGTGGGCGGGGCGCGTTTTCACCGTGCTTCTGATGATCGTTTCCGGCACGGTCGCGCTCGGACTGGAAAACGCATTGAGCACCTTCCAGATCCTGCTTTCCATCGGGGCGGGGACGGGACTGCTTTTTCTTTTGCGCTGGTTCTGGTGGCGCATTAACGCGGCGGCGGAGATCACGGCGATGACGGTTTCCTTTTTGCTGGCGGTCTATTTCAATATTTTTCACGCGAAACTTTTTCCGGATTTGGCATTTTCACCGAGTGTGAATATGATCGTTTCGGTTTTCCTGACGATGATCTGCTGGCTGGCGGCGGCTTTCTTCGGACCGGAAACCGACAAGGAGCAACTCTACCGTTTCTGCCGCAAGATCAATCCCGCCGGAGCGGGATGGAATGCGGTGCGCCGGCGTGCCGCCGCCGAAGGCGTGAAACTTGACGACGAAAGCGTCCGCCGGGAACCGCTTTTGCCGGGGATCGCCGCGGCGTTTTCCGGATGCGTCGCCATTTACGCGGTGCTTTACGGCACGGGGGAATTTATTTACCGCCGCACGGGCGAAGGATTCGTTTCGCTTGCCGTCGGCGCCGTTGCCGCCGCGCTTTCCTGGTACAGCGGCGTTGCATTGCCGCGCCGGAAAGCGGCGCGATGAAATGACCGGCGCCGCCTAAAGCACCGCGTTGCTCCGGATACATTCGGAATAGTATTTCGCGCTGAGTTTCGGCGTCCTTTTGCGCGTCGCGTAATCGACGTGGACGATGCCGAAGCGCGGGGCGAACCCCTGCATCCACTCGAAATTGTCGAGCAAGCTCCACAGGAAATATCCTTCGACGGGGATCTTTTCGGATATCGCCCGCCGTACTCCTAGAAGATGACTGCGCAGATATTCCAGCCGCCCCGTGTCGTTGATCTCACCGTCTTCGCCGATCACATCGTCGGCGGCACAGCCGTTTTCCGAAACGTAAACTTTTTTGCCCCACAACTCGGAAATGAATTTCGCCCCGTAATAGATCGAAGGCGGCACCTGCCGGAGCCACGTCAGATTCATATACGGGTGATCCGCGGCACGGTCGATAAAACGGTACCCGCAGGGATTTCCCGCGTCCGCGACGCAATAACGCGCCGTGTAGACGTTGAATCCCGTGAAGTCGGTCGGCGTCGAAATGATCTTCATTTCCTCATCGGTGAAATGCGGCGCGTCGGCGCCGGCTTTTTCGAGAAACTCGTCGAGATAACGCCCTTCTTCGATCGCGGTCTGGCAACAGGCGTTTTCCAGCCGGGTGGCGCGTTTCGCAGCTTCGATGTTTTCCGGTGTTTCCCAGACGGGGATGACGATGCCGGGATTGTTGGCGATGCCGATCTCGGCGTCCGGCGCCGCCGCGCGGAGCGCCTGCGCGACGCAACCGTGCGCGAGGTTGCCATGGTGGATCGTCTGGTAAATATCTTTGTCCGGCAGTTTTATGCAGGGCGGATGGTGCGATCCGTTGTAGCCGCCCGCCGTGAACATGGAAATTTCGTTGACGGTGAAATAATGCCGGACTTTCTTCCCGAAAGATTCCGCCATGAAAGCGGCGAAGTCGCCGAGTTTTTGCGCCGTTTCTTTTTTCCGCCATCCGCCCGCGTTTTCGAGATATTGCGGCAAATCCCAATGGAAGATCGTGACGTAAGGTTCGATGCCCGCGTCGAGGAGGGCGTCGATGAGGTTTTGATAATAAGCAAGCCCTTTGCCGTTGAGGCGTCCTTCTTCGGGAAAGATCCGCGCCCAGTTGATGGAAAAACGGTAGGCCCGGATGCCGAGACGCTTCATCAAATCGACGTCTTCCCGGTAGAGGTGGTACTGGTCGCATCCCGTCGTCGGAATGTCGCCGTTGCGGATCATCCCTTCACGGCGGCAGAAATCAAGCCAGTTGGAAACGCCTGCGCCGTCGCAT
>JAKSOG010000111.1 GCA_024405715.1 Victivallaceae bacterium
CCTATCCCGGCAATTACGCCGTGATCGACGTCAACAATCCGGAATTTTTCGAGTGGTACAAGATCGTACTCGGCGACGCGATCAAAAACGGCGTGAAGTGGCTCTACCGCGATATGGACGGTGCGGCGGCGATGCAGGTCAACTACGGCCTGCCGCAAAGCCCCGACGGCATCAAAAGTCAGATCAAGTTCTACCGTTTTTTGCAGGACAACGGTTGCCGCGTCAGTATCGAGGGGATGAATCCGCTGGTGCTCGACGAATACTGGGTGCGCGCCGAGAAATACACGAGTTTCGCGGGCAATGAATTTTCTCTGGTCGGGCAGCCGTTTTACGGCGACACCGCGGGCGGGTTGAATCTCGACGCTTTCCGGCTCGGGATGTTCAATTGCTTCCCGATCATCGCATTCGGCAGTTGCGCCTATGGTTTCGACCGGATCATCGGCGAAACGGAGCGTGCCCGGCGTTATGCGTCTTTGGTGCCGCAATTCAATGCCGCGCTCGACAATACGGGGATGCCTTTCGTGCGCGAAACGGCTTTCGGCACGACGTGGATCGGGGAAAAGGGCGGCGCGCTCTTTTTCTGGAATCCGGTGAAAAAGGCGGTCGTGCATTTGCCGGACAAGTGGACGATCAAGGGCGTCGAGGGCAACGTCCTGACCGACGTGATGCCCGACACGATCTACCTTTTGGAAAAGAAATAATTTATGGCGCTGAAATATCCGACGACATCACGGACGTTGCTCGATAAGATCTCTTCCGGCGACGAGATCACCTGGAATGAGTTTTTTTCGCGCTACAATCCCGTGGTGCTCGCCGTGGCGCGTTTCAAGGGATTGAGCGCAGATGAGGCGGATGATGTCGCCCAGCAGGTGATGCTCACGTTTTTTCAGCAGAGTAAAACGTTTCATTTCGATCCCGACGTCGCGCGTTTCCGCACCTATTTCGGACGGATTGTCCGAGCGAAAATCGCCGATTGCTACCGGAAACGCGATCTGGTCCCCACCTCCGACGATGAACTTGAAAAGGCGGCAGACCATAATCTTTCCGATGCGGGGCTCGACGCCGCCTTTCTTGCGGAATTCCGCAAAAGCGTTATGGACGATGTTTATCATCTTTTGAAACAGCAGGTTTCCGCCGCCACTTGGCAGGCGTTTGAACTTTATGCTCTGCAAAACCGTCCGGTCGAAAAGGTCGCGGCGTATCTCGGATGTTCCATCAACCGGGTTTATCAGGCGAAAAAACGTTGCCTCGGCATTTTGCGCGGCATCGTCGGCGAATGGAATCGCCGCGACCCGCAACTCAAACTGGGAATGCTCGGCGATGAATGATTTCCGCCCGGGTGACCGCCTTTGCCATTGCACATTGATCGGTCGGTGCGGCGCCGGTTCCTACGGAGGGGTTTACCTCGCCGAGGACGAGATCGGCGCGCGTGTCGCGGTCAAGATCGTACCCAACGGCGGACGTTATTCCGAACGCGAACTTGCGGGACTTCGCAATTACCGCGACTGCAATCACCCCAATCTGTTGAAGATCCGTCATATCGAGATCTCGCCGGCATGGGTGATCTATACGATGGACGCCGCCGACGATCTGCACCACGGCAAGGGGGAATATGTACCCGACACGCTCGCCAACCGCTTGCGGCTTCGTCAGCGGCTCGACGGCGCGGAAATCGAAACGATGCTCACCGGTATTTTGTCGGGGCTGGAGGAATTGCACGGACGGAATCTGGTCCATCGCGACATCAAGCCGGATAACATTTTATATATCAGCGGTCGTCCGACGCTCGCCGACGCGGGATTGATCGTACCGGCGGGGCAGGGCAGTCTCGTCGGCACGCCGGGATTTTTGTCGCCGCGACTGCTGGCGGGCAAGACCCGCGCCGAAGCGCAGGACGATTTTTACGCGCTCGGCAAAGTGATCTATTGTGCGCTGACCGGAAATCCGGTCGAGGAATATCCCTCTTTGCCGCGGGATATGACGATCAGCGGAAACGCCGACTGGGGAAAGATCTTCCGCACGATGTGCGAGGCCCCCGTATCTTCGGCGGCGGAGTTCCGCGATTTTCTGCAAAGCGTCCGTTTGGGAGCGATGTTCCCCCGCCGGAAACGCCGCCTGATGAAAAGAATTTTCATTGCCACGGCGGTTCTTGTGACGATGGCGGCGGTTGTTTTATTGGGGATTCTTCGCGGGAAAGCACAAGTCGCACCGGAACCTCCGTCAAAAGTTCCGTTGGCCCCCGCGCCGGAGAGAAGTGTTGTTCCCGTGAAATCCCCGGCAAGAGTTCCGGCGGACATTGTTTCACCGAAACCTCCGCCAATTTTGAAACAGGGTGATATCGTCGTTCGCCGGATCGACCAAGCGCCCCCTGAAACGGAAAAAAAGTGGAACGACGGAAAAAATGCCGTTTTGCAGGCGTTGCGCGCGGGCGGATTTTACGACGAGGACAAATGGAGTTTGTTGAGTTCGGCGGGAGAAATACCGAGGATTATATTTTTCGAGCGGCTTTTGAAGTGTTCCGGTACGCCGCGAATGATCGAGTTTTACCGTCCCGACCGTGAATTCGGGAAAAAGCCCTCGGCTCTTGAATTGGAACTGGCGGAAATTTGCCGGGATTATCAAACGGAAGATCCGTCATTCATTCATAAGCGGAATCAATCCTGGCCAAAGATATTCACTCTCGCCGTCCAGCGGACGAAACTTGCCGAAGACGAAGCGATGCAATCTCTCGCCTTGGGCATTATGATCCGCAAAAAGATCGACGACATCCTGATCGCGGGCAAGATCAGCGAAAAGGAAAAGGAAGATTTGAAAACGTGGGTCGCATTGCGAAACACATTGATCGATAAAAAGAACGAAAAAAAATCGGTTCCGGCGACAAAAAAGTGATCCCCGCGGCGAATAATGAAAACGGAAGCCCGGTTTGACCGGGGAGATGTTTTCAAAATGCGCCGTTTTTCCCGTACGGACGGGAAAGGGATTTGCTTTTCGCCGGAAACGATGCTATTTTGTAGAAGTATCTCACAAGGGAGGACTTTTTGCATAAAAACATCTGATCCGACGAAATAAAATCGCTTTTTGACAAGCTTAGGTTTATCCGGGAAACGCCAAATTCACGATAAAGACCACTATGCTTGCGGATATGCTCAAAGGGAGCGTATTCCGTCCGCACGGTCTTTATGGTATTGGCGTACCACCGGATAAGTGCAACACGGAGTACGCTCTTTTTTTTATGTCCTTGAAAGGAGGTTGGTCAGGACATCGTTTTGAATGTATCTTGTTGAACAAAAGGAGTTTTTATCATGGGATTTTGGAAGGTATTCACGGAACTTACATCGCCAAACACTCAAGCCGCTTTTGAGGCGAAATATAATGAGATGAGCGAGAACCAGCTCGCCGAGGAAATCAATCGGGAAATGCTGTACTCTCCGATCGAAGTGATGATGCAATTCAACCGGAAGGTGGAAATGGAAAAGAAACTTGCCATGCACGCAGTACTTAAGCGCAGACATCTGTCCCGGCTCAGGCAATATTTTGAAGGTCACTCCCCGGTCCCGACGAAATAGTTGATGCGATCATTTCATCCATCTTGATTTATGGAAATTTTAACAATTTTTCTGCTTATCGGAGTGGGACTGCTTGTCAGTCTTCCTGTTGTCGGGCCAGTGTTGGGTGCAATAGGGGTCATTCTTTTTATTTTGTTCGTAAACAAAAAATAGAAAAAGGGAAGAGATTGTTATGGGATTTTGGAAACTTTTCACCCAAGCGACTGTAGGCGGTTCATTGGTGGCTTATGAAGCTGAATATGACGAAAAAACCGATGAACAACTGAAGGAAGATTTCGCGCGATACAACATGTACTCGTCAAAGCGCGGAATAGAAGAGATCGGGTTGGGAGCATACGACCCGGAATGCGACAGCGCAATGGATCAAGCAGACAAGCGTTCGCTGGCCATCTACAAGGTCTGTAAGAAAAGACACGGTGGAGATGCGTGGACGATCCTTACCGGGAGGCATTGTTGAAATCATGAACGAACAACAAGAAGCAGAGGTCACCCGGCGATTTACGGAGGGGACTTCTTCCGTCGAAGCCGGAGACGTCGACAAAGTCATCGGCAAAGAAAACAAAGTTTTTTCCCTTTTTCAAAAAATCGGCAGTCGCGCGCAGGATTTCAAATTGTTGTGGAACCTGCTCAAAGACTATAAAAATGGGGAATACTCCGCCGTGCCGTGGAAACTCGTCGCCGCGATCGTTTTCGCTTTTCTCTATCTCGTATCGCCGATCGACGCGATCCCCGATTTCATTCCGGTACTCGGACTGACCGACGATGTTTCCGTTTTCGGACTCGTCATCGCCGGATTCGGCGCGGAAATTGAAGACTACAAGGCATGGCGCGATTCCCAAAACGCTCTGCTTTGTGAAGACGCCGGCGGGGAGGAGGAAAAATGATTTATCTGGTGCTGATTGCCGGTTGGCTGCTGATCGTCGGCATGCTTTGCGTAAAATTCGGTTTCCGCAAAGTGTGGTCGGTTTGTCTCGTGCTTACGATCATTAACATCGTGTTGAGTTGGCTGATTTTCGGTTTGAAAACCATAAAATGACAAGGAGAAAAAATGAAATTCAACGTGCATTATAATTACTGGACGAAAACCAGTTCTTATCCGACGCGCTGTTCGCGTTTTGTCGAATTGCCCCGTTGGAGTATGAGCGAGGCGAAAAATCAGCTCAAAGCCGCGCATGGCAATCAACTCGTCAAAGTCGGGATCTTTGAACACAAAGCAATGTAATTTAACCCCAAGGCAGGGCGCATGAAAATGAAACATTTATTTGCGGCGTGCGCCGCATTTTATTGCTGTGCGGCGTGGACGGCGGAAACCGTCACCATCCATCAGGACGGCTTGCTGACAAGCACTGTCAAGGCGGTCGGCGCCGTCGGTACCGGGCTTTGCGAATTCGGCAAAGGACTTGTTTTTGGGAGCGATACCGTCGTCGTGGCGCCGAACGACACGGTCCCCGCGTCCGTTCCCGCCGTTGTCACGCCCGTTGCACAGGTGGTCGCACCTGTTGCGCCTTGTCCCGTCATCGTTGCACCGGGCTACGTTCAGGCACCTGTTGTCGTACCGCCGACGCCGCTTGTGATCTACGGTCCCCGCACATACGGAAGAGTTTACCGGGACTATTATTACGGCCCCCGTTCCTACTATCCCCGCCGTTGGTGAATTTTTTCTTTCCCGGCGACAAAAAAACGTTTTTTTTCCGAATATAAGATTGGAAGATCGCAAGGGAATGCGATCACGGCAGTCTTAAAAAAAGGAGAAAAACCAATGGCTGAAGAAGAAAAAATCACGCTGACGAAAGAGGAATTGGAAAAAATGCTCGCGCAGGCGGCGCAAAACGGCGCCGCCGGGGTGGCGGATGACGAAGACGCCGACGTCCTGAAATTCATCGCGACGTTTCCGCCGCGCGAAGAAGAGAAAACCGTTACGGCGGACGATTTTCTTCACGATTGCGTTGCCCATCTGACGAAAAAAGTCGATGAAAGTAAAAAACGCATGGCGGAATATCTCGAATTCGAGAAAATTTTGCGTTCCTACGCCGAATATTCCGAAGATCCCGAAGACGTCGCGGAAGACCTTCC
>JAKSOG010000112.1 GCA_024405715.1 Victivallaceae bacterium
TGCCCCTGGGCATTTTCCTCGGTGCCTGCCGATTTTACGGCAGAAGCGCCCTGCTGATTGTGAACCGCACCCTGATGGGCATGCCGCCTGTGGTATGCGGTCTGCTTTTCTACATGCTGTTTTCCGCGACCGAGATACCGGAAAATTTGAATTTTTATTTTCTGGCGGAAAAATTCCCGCTTTTGAAATGTTGTCTTCCGAGACCGGAAGGGCTTCTGCCGTTGGCGGGAGCGGGAACCGCACTGTTGATTTTTCACCGCCGTTTCCGCGGCCGCTTTTTGTTGCCCGGCATCGTGATCGTATTGCTGATGTTTCCGCTTGCCGCCCGTATCCCGATCGGCCGTTACCGGATGATGATGATTCCGTATTTGATCGTGTCGGCGTCATTCGTTTGGGTCGCCTGCCGCGGGATCGGCCGTTCGTGGATCAAAGGGGCGGGGACCATCGCCGTCGTCGCCGCTGCTTTTTTTCTCTTTTTCCGGTTTTCTCCGGCGCGGGTCGCGGCGCGCAGCGATGATTTCGTCGCCTGGGGGATCGCCGCCGCCGAAGCCGGAGATCGTGCGACGGAGGAAAATTCATTCCGTCTGGCGTGGCGCGCCGCGGCAAACCGTGCCGCCGCCGTCCGGCTTTACGCACTTTATTTAGAGGAACAGCGGGGCGGCGATGCGCTCGCTTTGTCACGGGAATACCTCGCGTTGCGTCCCGACGACGAACTTTTCCGCTTGTACGAGGCGATCGCGCTGTCGCTTACAGGCGCTTCCGCCGAAGCGATCCCGAAACTGGACGGACTCGAAAAAAGCGCCGCCGATGAAACCATACGGTCGCGCGCCGCGGCGTTGAAACGCATTCTGACGGAGAAAAAATGAAACCTCTCTCTCTTTCGGCTTATCTGGCTCAAAGCGGCGTCGCGTCGCGGCGGAAATGCGCCGACATCGTACGCGCCGGCCGTGTTGCAATCAACGGCAGGATCGTTTCGGAACCGGGATGCAAAGTCGGGGAAGGCGACCGTGTCGCGATCGACGGCAGGATCGTCGCACCGATCGTCCGCCATCATTATATCATGCTCAACAAACCGCGCGGCTACGTTTCCACGATGGACGACCGCCACGCCTTGCTCAAGGCGATCGACCTGATCGATCTGCCGGACAAAGTACGGCTCTTTTCAGCGGGACGGCTCGACAAGGAAAGCGAAGGATTGCTGATTTTTTCCGACGACGGCGACTATGTGGCGAAGTTGACGCATCCGCGTTACGAGATCCTCAAACGCTACCGCGTCGGATTGAGCCGGGAGCTTACTGTACGGGAATTGGATGCGATGCGCGCGGGGATCACCGAAAACGGCGAATTTCTGAAACCGCGGAAGATCGTGCCGCTCGGCGGAAAAAATTACGAGATCACCCTTAATGAAGGGAAAAAACGCGAGATCCGGCGGCTGACCGCTTTTTTCGGTGCGCCGACGCTGTCTTTGCGCCGGATCTCGACGGGAAAACTTCTGCTCGGCGATTTGCCGGAAGGAAAATTCCGCGAACTTTCTCCGGAAGAAGTCGCGCTTTCACTCATTCCGTCGCCGGAATTGTGATCTTTTCCGGCGTCGCGGGCGTTTCCGGTTGTGGTTTTTCCGGTTCCGGCACAGAGGTTTCCGTCGGTGTTTTTTCCGGTGCGATCACGGGCGTTTCCGGTTGCGGATTTTCCGGCTCCGGCGCGGGCGTTTCCGCCTGTGGTTTTTCCGGAGCGATCGCGATCTTTTCCGGCGGCGCGGGCGTTTCCGTTGCCTGAATGTCTTGCGGCGTTATGCGCCGGGTTTCCGGTTGCGGATTTTCCGGCACCGCAGTCGCTTCCGGAGCGGGATTCCCTTCCGCGGAAAGGGCGGCGTCGGGAGAAGCGATGATTTTTTCTCCGGTCGTCGGCACGGAGGGCGCTTCCGTGCGGTCGGCGGGCGTTTCGTCGGTGTCGCCGTTCCAGTTGCCTTCCACTTTTTGTTGCAGCAACTTTTCGCGCTGGCGCAGGATCGGATCGGCGTCGGCGCGATTCTTCCAGAAAATCGCCCAGACGATGATTTTTTCGCGGCCGAAGTATTCGCCGCGCATCGAGATCTCTTCGCCGAATTCACTTTTTTTGCTGTTTTCGGATCGCGGTACGGCATCCGGATCGGGACGGAGGATCTTGTCGTTTTCGTCGACAGGTTTTCCGGAGGCGATCAATTTCTTTTCCCGTTCGGAAATCATTTTCGGTTCCGGCGTGAAAAGACTTTCCCGCACGACGCGGCTCTGCAGGATGCAGACGGCGTCCGCACCGCGCTTTTGGGCGATTTCGGTCAATTCGGCTTCGACATCGTAGCGGTCGGCTTCGGAAGAAAACTTGATGACCCCCCTGCCGATGATCGCATATTTCGCCGGATCGATCTCGCCCTGTTCCCAGCTGACGAGTACCGGCGTCGAGGAAGGCAGGGGCTCGAAGGTTTTTCCGGAGTATTTCGCCGAATTGCATCCGGCGACGACGAGCGCCGCAGTCAGCGCGCCCAGTGCGAAACGGGTCTTCATAATCAATTCTCCTTGGGTTGAACAGGATGGTTTTCTTGGGGAAGAGATGGCTCGTCGTTTTCACGATCAAGCAATGCCTGCAATACGGCGGCATCCGCCGGAGGCAGGATTTTGGCGTAAGCGCGGGTGATGGTGTCTTTCATCGTTTTGTAAGGCGGCAGCGCCGTGCGCGATTCCTTGCCCGAGATCGCGGTGTAATGACGGTAAATGCGTTGCGCCAGTTGCTCGCAGGAAAGCGCCGCCCGTTTGTCGCCGGTTAAAAGATAATGGATCGCCGATGCGATCAACCCCGAAATGACGGTTTCCGCGCGTTTGATGTCGTTCGCGCCGATGTCGTTTTTCCAGACCGAAAAAATGAAACTTTCCACATCGGCGGCGTCCGGTTGCGCGCCGTCTTCCTCGACCAGCAGCCGGTAATAGCGTTCCGCCCGTGCGAATTGACCGTAAACGAAAGCGAGCGGGATCGCCTGCTTCAGAAAGTAGATGCGGGCGCTGCGGAAAGATTCCGCCGCTCCGGGATGTCCCGCCGTTTCCTGCGAGGTGCGCATCGCATCGAGTACGGCGTCGCCCAGCGCGAGATTGGGGACGAACGTCATTCCCGTGCCGTCGGCGGAAAAAACGATCCTGCCTGCGCGAAAACTTTCATCAAGCGCCTGATTGATCAACCGTTCGCAAGGCGTTTTGTCCTTGGCGAACCCCGCGCCGACGTAAGCCCAGTAGATCGCCTGCGATTCGGGGACTCTCCAGTCGAGCGCACCGTATTTGCGGTCGATTTCCACCATCGTCGCCGGTTCAAGACGCTGGGTGCGGCGCAACCGTTCCGCGCGCAACGCGACGGCGATACGGTCGCGCAACGCCGGATCGTCCGGCAGAAATCCGTCCGCGAAACCCGCCGGATCGCGCCGGAAAAAATCTTCGTAAAGCTCACGGTAAAAACGGGAAAAATCCCGGTCGTCGCGCCAGAGTTTCGCCCGTTCGGAGGCGAAGGCGCGGAAAAATCCCGCTTCCCCTTTCGGCGCTTTCGCCAGCGCGGCGAGGTCGGGATCTTTGCCCATGGCGTGCATCATGGATCTCGCCAATTGCGCTTTGTAATACATATGACCGTCGTCCATCAGGTTGCCGATCTTGTGCAAATAGATCCACGCCAGTTCGCGATAGATCTCGGGTTCTTCGGGATTGTAGACGAGCGCGCGTTCCTTGAAAAGCGCGATCCCTTCGCGGATCCAGCGCCAGCGTTCGGCGAAGTCGCTGGTGGTGACCGAAATGTTGTAGGCGAGATTCCAACCGAGATAGGCGACGGCGCCCGCATAGTTGGGTTGCAGATCGATGATCCACCGGGAAAGTTGGACAAGTTCGAAGTGGCGTCCCTGCTGTTTCAGCGCTTCGGCGCGGAGCCAGAGCAGATCGGCGGCGATCCCGCGGAAACTTCCCAGCGCCGTCCTGACGAAGCGGACCGCGGCGCGGCTGCCGTCGGCGCCGCCGTATTCCGGAAGCGCGGAGGTATCGGAAAATTGCAGATTTTTGCCGCGGTCGGCGAGATGACGCTGCGTCACGGAGATCACCGCCGTCAGGGCGAGGATCGCCGCCGCAAGCGGAAAAAATTTGCCGAATATGCGGAAAAACTTCATCGCCGTACCGCCTTTGCCAGTTCCCGGCGGCGGTAGACGAGCGCGCCGAGCAAAAAGAGCGGCAGAGTCCGTCCGATGCCGCTGTACAAAAACAATTTCACCGCCGTCGCATATTCGACGAGTTCCCCGTCGGCGACGAGATCGGTCACGTCGAAATCCCGCAACGGCACGACGAAAAAAAGCATCGTTTTGGCGAGATGATAACCGAATTCATCGAAAAATCCGGAAAAATAATCCTGTTCCGCCCACAACGCCGAAACGGCGCCGATGAGCAGATACGCCGCGGAAAGGAAAATCGCCGTCGGCAACGAGAAAAAAGCCGCGAAACTGCATCCGAGCGCGGCGAGGATCAGGATCGAGATCGCCCCGACAAGCGTCATCCGCAGAAAATTTCCCGCGAAAGAACAGACCGGAATGAGGATCTTCGGTCCGTCCGCCGCCTGAATGAAAAGCGGTGCGTTTTCCTCGTCGAAATTGACCGCGTCAAGACGGAGAGTCCCGTCAGGCGCGATCGCCTGCGCCGGAATGCTCCGTTCGGTGAAAACGCCGCTTTGCAATTGCTCCGGCGCTTCGGTCAACGGCTGGTAGACGAAATCCGCCGCGCCTTGTCCGGGAACATCCGCGCGGGGCATTCCCGCCAGCCAGAGCAACCGGGTGGAACGCTGGTTTTCCCCCGATATCCGGTTGAGGTAAAGCCGGTAACGCAACGTCAGCGCTTCCGTGCGGTCCGTCGGCAATGCGTCAAAACGCCATTCTTTGCGGAATCCGTAACGCATTTCCGAATCGGCGGCCATGGCTTCTTCTTCGGCGCTCCGGCGCATTTGGATGACATCGGTCAGGTCGACGTTTCGTCCCGTTTCCTTGCTTTCGGCGAGGCGGCGCCGGACGATCCCGTCGGCGATTTTGGCATAGTCGAGCCGTTTCGGAGTATAGACGCGGCGGCCGACCATTACTTCGTTGCGGATGCGCATCTTTTCTTCGGCAGAAAAGTTGCCGCGGTTGAAACGCCATTGGATCAATCCGAAAACCAGACCTTCCGCCGCGGCGAGGAGCAGCAAATTGACGGCGACGACAGCGGTGTATTTCGCCGCGAAAACCGTCAGCCGGGAAACCGGTTTGACCGCGACCAGCGTCAACTGCCCCGATTCCATATCGGAATCCACGGCACTGCATCCGAGCCATACGGAACAGCATCCGAGGAAAAGATGGATGCCCGTCGTCGAATAAAGCAAGGCGACCCGAATGAAATCCAGCGCGTCGGTGTCGGCGATGAAAAGCGGGATCCCCAGACACCAGAGGAAAAGCAGAACAAAAAGAACGCCGAAAACTTTCGACCGCCGGAGTTGGCGTACCGTCGCTCCGAAAATGGCGAAAAATCCCCGCATCGCGTTACTTCCCGTCGAACATCCTGCCG
>JAKSOG010000113.1 GCA_024405715.1 Victivallaceae bacterium
GAAAAGCGGGACGAATCCCGCTTCACGGCGCTGCTGTTTGAGCCAGAAAAGCGTCGCATCGTCCGACGGGAAAACGCTCGTCGTCACGCCGAGTTCGGCCCCCATATTGGTGATCGTCGCGCGCTGAGGCACGCCGAGCGTCGCCACGCCGGGTCCGAAATATTCGACGATGCAACCGACGTTTCCTTTGGTCGAGAGGATCGAAAGCAGTTTGAGGATCACGTCCTTGGCGGCGCACCACGGTTGAAGTTTGCCGAGGAGTTTCACTCCGATGACTTTCGGATAGGGAATATGGAAAGGTTTTCCCGCCATCGCGAGCGCGACGTCGAGACCGCCCGCGCCGATGGCGAGCATCCCGATGCCGCCGCCCGTCGGGGTATGGCTGTCGGAGCCGATGAGCGTCTTGCCGGGCAAGCCGAAACGCTCGATGTGCAACTGGTGGCAGATGCCGTTGCCGGGTGGCGAAAAGATCACGCCCTTGGCGGCGGCGACGCTCTGCAAATAAAGGTGATCGTTGCGGTTTTCCGGACCGTTCTGCATCATATTGTGATCGACGTAGGAAACGGAAAGTTCCGTTTTCACCTTTTCGGTGCCGACGGCTTCCAGTTCAAGATAAGCCATCGTCCCCGTCGCGTCCTGGGTGAGCGTCTGGTCGATTTTGATCGCCACCGGTTCTCCGGGAACCTTTTTCCCGGAAACGAAGTGCGCGTCGATGATCTTTTGTGCAACCGTGCCGTGTGCCATAACAAAACTCCCGTATTAAAAAGGTGTGATCACGTTTTATATAATATAGACGAAAAAAGGCGTGCTTGCAAGCGCCGGGATTTTCTTGTCAGCGGCGGCGTGCGGCAAGTTCCTCGAGCAATTCGTCGGGGGCGGCGAGTTTGCCCATTCCGACGGACGTTGGAGTTTTCGCCGTGAAAATCGCTTCCGCCGCTGCGGGCGATGCCGAAATCGTGCGCGATAGAAGTGAGCATTTCGGTTTCGGGCGGTCCGAAAAGCGAATAGAAACATTCCAAAGCGTCCAATCCCTTGGGAACGAATTTTTTGCAGAATCTCCGCACCAAAGCCCATTCATTGCGCTGACGGTAAACGGGATGAGCCCAGACCGCCACGCCGCCGGAAGCGTGGATCGCGGCGATCGCTTCCGCGGGATCGGGCAACTTGCGCCGGACATAGGCGGGGCGTCCGTGACCGAGAAGTTTCCGGAAAACCTCCTGCATGTCGGAAAAATCGTAAAGCCGGCAAAGCGCCGCCGCGAAATGGGGGCGTCCAAGCGAAGATGCGTCGGAAAAGCGGGAAAATTCCGGTGCGTTTTCCGGCACGGGATAACCGAGAGAAGCAAGTTTCCGGAAAATCATTTCGTTGCGGCGGATGCGCTCGACGCGTTGGCGCGCGAGAAAATCGAACAGCGTCTTGTTCTCGGGGTCGATGAAAAGTCCGACGAGATGGATCTCCTTGGCGGCGTATTCGGTGGAAATTTCCACGCCGGAAATCGCCGTAAGCGAAGGGAATTCTTTCGCCGCATCGCAAAAGGCGGCGATGCCCGTTGTCGTATCGTGGTCGGTGAGCGCGACGGCATGCAAACCCGCTCCGGCGGCGAGTGCGGGGAGCATTTCCGGCGGCGTCGTGCCGTCGGAAGCCCGGCTGTGCGTGTGAAGGTCGATCATTCGGAAAACCTTTCTCCTGCTACAATATAATCTTTCCCGCGTCGGAAATCAACCGGAAACGGCATCCGCCGGGAAGATATTGGCTGTTTATTACAGAAACGACTCCGTAGTGCGCCACGAAATGCCAGCGTTACAGCGGAAAGGTCGCGCAACTGCAACTTGATTTTCAGCAAAAACACGTTATGTCAGGAAGTTGAATAATGTCATATCAACCCCATGCTGCTTTTTCTGCATCCCGGGGAAACGATGTTTAATTTTTAACAGACATGTAACAAAACTGACCATTGCCAACTGGACAAATCAACGTCCGCTTATATTGGCACGGGGTATGCTAATAAAAGCGCGGTTATTTTTTATTTGAAATCCATAGTGTGATGTGGTAGATTACTTTTGAATACCTGAAAGGAATATAAAAAATGAATGATGCCGTGATTCTTTATTCCAAATACCGGGAACTTAAGCAACGTCAGCCATATCACATAAACCTGATCGACGAACTTCATGCCAATGAAAATGCCCATACTCGTATTTTGGTAAAGTTGCTCCAATATCAAAAACTTGGCGGTTCTTTTATCTTGGACTCTTTCTTGGGATTGATTAAACAAATGATGAACTCTGAAAAGGAAAAGAATAAACTCTCATTCCTTGTCTGCCGAAACGATCCAGCAGTTCCGCCACAAATTATATCCGGGGAAAATTATATTGATGCATTGATTATCTATTCCGATTTTGCAATCATTATTGAGAATAAAATCCATTGGGCAGTTGATCAATATAAACAAATTCAGCGATATGTTGAGAATGTAAAACAAAAAATTGATGCTGAAAACATTTTTGTCATTTATCTCACAGCGAATGAAAACAAAAAAGCATCCGAGCGAAGTTTTACCATAGAAGCCCAGGAGGCTTTGGAATACAAAAACGAGGAAGATTCGGGACGTTTTATCCAGTTGACATATATGTCGCACATTCTTCCATGGCTGGAAAATGAAGTTCTTCCGTCATGTACGATAAAGGAAGAGTGGTTGATTAGTGCGTTACGGCAGTATATCGACCACCTTAAAGGGATGTTCGGATTGCGGGATTATGATAAAATCATTTGGGATAAAATACGGGGAAGTGTATCGGCAGCCGCGATAAGAGATTTCCCTGTATTGCAACCGGACACTCCGGAATACCGGTTCATGAATACACTTACCATACATTTAAGAAATGATATGGAAAAAACGTTTTGCGATAAGATATTGAATCATTACTTAGCTCAAATAGATATGACTAACCCCGGTTCATGGTATCCGGATTTCGGTAACAAATGGGGAACTATTATTTGTCCGCGAGACAATTTGGTCGGACGCGACATCGGGACAGAGAAATTTTACATAGGTTTTCCTGCCACCCCAGACGAATTTTCCAGAGAATGGAGTGCCATCTACTGGCAGAATATCTGTGAAAAATTTCCTGCCGTCCATCGGAATCAGTGGTATTGGCTTGGATACTGCAAATTGCCTGATTGCGATTTTTCTTCCACGTCTATTCTGGAAAAAGTGATAGAAGAATGCGGCACCAATTGGGAGCAATCCCAAAAATTAAACGAAAAAGCAAAAAATATTGTAAAATATATTGAATCTTTTTACCACGCGGTACAAGAGGCGTATCGCAAGGCTAATTCATTAAAGGAGGTATAAATATGTTTCAAAACGATGCCGACCGTAAATGCTGCTCCACTTGCGAATATTGGCTTGGAGAACGGCAGTTGGGGCGTTCCGGAAGTAAAATATTTGTAAAACACGATGGCACAAGTGCCGAATGCGAGGTAAGTAAAACTGGAAAAAAGTCCGGCAATAACAATGCTTCCGGATGCCGTTTTTATAAAAAATGGAATCATCTTGATTAAAAAACCAATATGAACGACAAACGCTTTAAGAAAGACGACATCAGGGAAATTGCGCACATTTTGCAAAACGGAGCATGAAAAAAAGCCTGCTCTCTGATTCACTATAATCCCAGCAAAACAGCCAATCAAAAGGAGAACAGGAGGGGGGGGGAATGTGCGCAAAATATCGGACACGACCTAATTTACTTTCGTTATCCGCATCGCCTTTCGCACTTATTTCCAGGTTGGCACACAAAAAAACCGGAACCTTTCGATCCCGGTCTGCTGTCCGATGAAAAACAAAAACTATTTGTTCATACCGACGAGCAACTTGTCCGCCTGCGACTTTTTGTTGGCGGCGCGGTTGGCATGGATGGTGCCGACCTTGGCGGCCTTGTCGAGCGCGCTGACGAAAGCCTTGGCGCATTCCGCCGCGTCGGCGGATTTGGCGGCGACCGCCGCGCGGAGTTTCTTTTCCAGCGTGTTGAGTTTGCTGATGCGCGAACGGTTGCGCAGATTGGCTTGAGCGCTCGTGCGGATGCGCTTGATCGCCGATTTCATGTGAGCCATAGTCTTTTTTCCTCGATTCTTATGGTTTTTTCAATGAAAAGCAATTCGTATTCTCTTAAAATAGCACGGCTCGTCAAAAAAATCAACTCTTTTTTCGCAAATTGTCGCCGTTTCCCCGATCGTCGAGCGAGATCACCCGGTCGCAGGCACGAAGCGCCGCCTCGCGGTGGGAAACGACCAGCATCGTGATTTTTCCGCGCAACGATCCGAGCGTTTCGGAAAATTCGCTTTCGGTCATCGCGTCGAGCGCGGAAGTCGGTTCGTCGAGCAACAGCAACCGCACGTCTTTGCGGCAGAGCGCGCGGGCGATCGCCAGCCGCTGTTTCTGACCTCCGGACAGGTTGCCGCCGCCGTGTTCGATGCGTCCGTCGAGGCCGCCGGGGAAATGCCGGAGACAGTCGTCGAGGCGCGCGCGTTTCAACGCCGTATGAAGTTCCGCGTCGGGGATGGCTTCGCCGAGCGTCAGATTGCCGCGCACGGTGTCGTCGAAAAGAACGGTCCGTTGCGGCACGAAACCGACCCGGCGCAAAAAACCGTCGCGATGATCCGCCAGATCGCGCCCGCCGGAAAAAACGCCGCCCTTTTCCGGTTCGACGAAACCGAGGAGCAATGCCAAAAGCGCACTTTTGCCGCATCCGGTGCGTCCCGTGACGCCGACACACTCCCCTGCGGCGACCGCAAGATCGAAACCGTCGAAAAGCGGCGCACTTTCCCCGTAGCGGAAGCGGATCCCGCGCAATTCAAAAGAACCGTCGAAATCGAAATCATCCGGAGCCGGAAAGCGCGGAAAAAAGCAATTCGTTTCCATTTCACGGCAGAAATCCTCGGCGACAGCCTGATGCTGCCGGATCTGGACAAAATTGTAATGAAGCCGGCTGAATGCGGGCAACATCCGCGACAGTACGGCGACCAGCGCGGCGAAATCCAGCAGGATCGTTTCTCCGGGGACATCCAATGCGAGCATCGCTCCGAAAAGCGCCAGTACGCCGACGAACGCCGCGCTTTCGAGGACCAGACGCGGCATTTGACCGAGCGCATAAAGCCGGACGTCGAGTTCGCCGATCTTCCGTTGCAACGCGCGGTAACGCTCCGCGAAAAACGCTTCGCGGCGCATCGACCGGACGATTTCCAGCGCGTCGAGCGTTTCGGCGGCGAGATTTCCGGCGGCGGAGCGGCGTAAAAAAATTGATTCCCCGTCTATTTTCCGCGGC
>JAKSOG010000114.1 GCA_024405715.1 Victivallaceae bacterium
GCCGAGTTCCCGGACCGCCGCATCCAGTTCTTCGAGTGAAAAGCCGTTGTCATTCCGAGATCCGAAGGCGAGATACCAGTCGCGTACCATACAATGCAACGTTTTGTCTTTCAACGAGTTCTGCAACGGGGAATCGAATCGGAAGCCGCTCTCGAAAGCATAACGCGCCAGCGTCCGTTCGCAAAAGCCGTGGATGGTGGAGATCGCGGCGCGGTCGAATTCCAGCAATGCCAGTTCGGTGCGGGCGCGCATTTCCTGTTGCGGGATCTCTTTCCGGCGCGCGCAGGCGATCAGCGCATCGGCGCGTTCGTTGTCGTCCGCTTTTTCCGGCGGAACAGCGAGCCGTTTTCTCAGATCTTCGAGAACGCGGCGGATGCGTTGTTTCAATTCGAGCGTCGCCGCTTTGGTGAAGGTCATCACCAGAATTTCGGAAACGCGCAACCCTTGTTCGAGGATGAGACGCGCGTAGAGATTCTGGATCTGATAGGTTTTGCCCGTTCCGGCGGATGCCGCGATCAGATGCGCGCCCTGCAACGGGAAATCGGGATGGAAGATCTCTTTCTGAAAATCGTTGTACATACCGTCACCGTTTGCTGATGTTGATCTTCCGTTGCGCGTCGCCGGCGTATCGTTTCCAATCCCGCCAATAGATTTCGTCGTATCCCGGTTCGCAGCGATCCGCATCGGGGCATCCGGCGAGCAACGGTGCGAAAGCGCAGTTCTCCAACAATGTTTTCAGTTCTTCACGCGCCGTTTGCGCATCGATCGGCACAAAACAGCCGATCGCGCATTTTATACCGAAAAAAACGGTGAAAAGTCTTTTGCCGAGCGCGCACGCCGCCAGATGGCGGAGATAAAGTTCCGCTTTGTCGGATTCAAAGACATCGTCCCGGTCGCGGAAAAAGAAAGCGTAATCGACGGCGCCCCCGTCCGGCACCGTCCGTTCGAGCCGGCGGTACGACAAAGTTCCGCGCACGCGATGTCCGTGAAGATCGTCGAAAAGCACCGTCTCGGAAGAACATTTCGCATCCCGTTCAAAACGGCGGTACAGATCCCAGAGCGGCTCGTCGAGGGAATAGTCTTTCCATTCCGCTTTCGTCAGTTTCAACGGACGGCTTTGCATCGTCCGGACGGCTTGCAATTGATCGGCAAACGTTTGCCGGATCGCCGCTTCGTCCGGAGCGACTGCGGCGGCGATGACGCAGTCGATGAAATTTTGCCGCTCGTTTTCATCGGGCGGCGCGTCGCCCCGCAACAGAAACCGGAGCGATTCCCGGACGTCGAACCCGGTCGCGAACGCATCGTCGTCGAGCGTGTTTCCTTTCAGGTAGGGCGTTTTCCCGAATAAAAACCGGTTCGGAGCCGCCATGAATGCGGCAAAATCGTCGAGGGATATTTCCGTGTCGCCGGCATCGTTGAAAACGAACGGTGCAAAAGCGGTTTTTTCCGTCGTGCATTCTCCGGCGAAAAGCCGTGCGATCCGTTCGTTTTCCGGCGAGAAAAGAGGGGTCTTTTGCAACGATTCGCCGCAGGCGTCGAAATACATGCGGCTGTAGGCGAAACGGGGATGTACGACGAGGCGGAATTTCCCGATTTTTCGCAGATAACCGGCGAAGTCCTCCAGCGCAACGGGCAGTTCCGGATCGCCGCCGGCGCGGCGTTCGCCGGAAAAAAAGCTCAACCCCAGTTTTTTGTCCGCGCCGAGCGCGCCTTTGAGCAACGCATAGGCGTCCTGGTCGCGCGTGTCGACATCAAAAGGCGACCGCCGGAGCCGGATCAGGTCAAAGGAAGCGGCCCGGTCGATGCGGGGAAAAACGCCGTCGTTCAATCCGCAGATCCAGACGAAACGGTGCGGTGTCGCGGCGGAGTAAGTCAGCGGCGCGAAGAGGATCGCGTCGTCTTTGTGTCCGAAGATCGCCGAATGCGAAAAAATTCCGGCGCATAAAGCCGGGAAAAAGACTTCGGCATCAACGTTTTCCGCAAAATCTCCGGCGCATTGCATCTCCTCGGCCAGATCGCGGACGGCGGCGCGCAGACGTTGCATTTCCTTTTCGTCTTTTTCCTCCTGCGGCGCATAAAATCCGTCGAGCACGTTGTCGAGCAGACGTTGCCATTCCGCGGCGGAACGGGCGGAGCGTGCCGCGACGTCGTCCCGCAGTTGTTTCAGCGCGCGGACGATATTTTCGAGCGCGACGAAAAGTCTTTCCCTTTCGCCTTCGACTTTGCCGCAGGGGTTGAGTTTTCCGAGCGCTCCGGCGGGAACGAGGATGAAGGGGTTTTCCGGTTCGCCGTAAAGCATATCCAGCGTCATCCGGTCGATGCCGTTCCGCCACGAAAAGGGACGGGGCGGATTTCCGGACGGCTGTTTCAGGATCCGGTCGACGTCCGCATCGTCGGCGCCCCAGCGGATGCCGGCTTTCTTGACGAGATCGCGCAAAGTTTCCGCATCGCGCGCGGAAACACCGAATTTCCGGCGGATCGCCGCCACCGCGAAAAGGTCGAGTACGGCGCCGGCTTCAAAGCGGTTTTTACGGAAATCGAGGATCTTTTCCAGCGAACCGAGGAGGGAACTTTTCACTTCCGTTTTGCCCGCCATCGCGACGGGGATATATCCTTCGGCTTGCGGATTGTCGGGAAAAACGACGCCGATATACGGCAGATAACGGTTCCAGTCGGCGCACAAGATCAGGATGTCGCGCGGTCCGGCTTCGGGATGATCGACGAGAAAAAATTCGATCTCGTCTTTGAGCGCTTCCAGTTCGCGTTGCGGCGAAAACGCGCAATGCACGGAAACGTCGACGCCGTCGAAATCCAAAGCCGGATGCGGTTCCGAAAGGACGTCGCCGGCCGACACCCCTCCGAGCGAATCGTCGGACAACTGGTCGCAAAGCAATGCGCGTGCGCCGGAAGCGAATGCGCCGAGAAGTTGTTCCCGGTCGTCGCCGCCGTAAATTTCACGGCAGACGCTTTCCCATTGGAAACAGTTGTCTCCCCGCTCGAGATGGTCGCGGTCGCGGCAAAAGGACGCCAGCATTTTTTCGCGCATTTCGCGGACCGCTTCCCGTTTCGACTTGCTTTCCGCCAGCCAGTCGCCGCCGGGATTGAACGTCCAGAACGACACCGGCGTCGTCGCCGCGATCTTTTTCAGGATCAACAGCGCCGGATGCGGGATGAAGGGGATGTCGAAAACGTGGATCGCGCGGTAACGCGGGAAACCGTACCGCATCGCCTTGCCGGGGTCGGGGTCGGCAAGTGCGCGCGCGTAGTCGGATGCATAACTGCCGGGGTCTTTTTCGTAAAGCGCCCGGTAGAGCGTTTCCTGCCAGCGCGGTACGCCCCCGACGCTTTTGCCGGATTCCCAGGCGCGGAGCAACGCGTAGCGCGCATTGAGATAATCGTCGAAAAGCGTCGCGAGTTTCTGCGCGAGCGCGTAGCGGCGGCGCGGACGGTGGGCTTCGTCCCGTCCGATATATTCCTGCAATTCCCGATAATCGTCGCGGTCGCCGTTTTTTTCCAGTTCGCGGTAGATGCGCCAGGTAAGCACGCCGGGGGAATAGGGATGCTGCGCCGCCCGTCGTGTGCGGGGCGATTGTCCGTGCGTTTCGGCGGCGAGCCAGTCGTTGACCAGTTCGGGCAGCAGAACGAAATCGACGTTGAAAAGAATTTCCCCGCTCCGGTTTTCGAGCAGGAAATGATTTTTGAGCCACGACATCGCGGCGTTGTCGTGGACGACGACGCACGTTTTGGCAAAAGGATCATCGGACGGCGCGTATTCCCGCCATTCCGAAAAAAGCCCGTCGGCGAGCAGCCGCAGACGGTCGCTCCAATGGATCTGTACGGAGCCGGAGGTATTCGTCCCGGTAGACAAAATGATGCCTTTCTTTTGCAAAGATGATTTCAATCCCGGTAAATATAAAAGATGGAGAAGCGCATTGCAAGCGCCCGGATACGCAATTTTCCATTTTGTCCGGAAATCCTTTCCCGACGCGCCGCGGACGGCATATTGTCCGTACAAGACGGTTACGGCTCCTGAAAAAAAACGGAAAATTTTTTCCGGGGACGCATTTTGTCCTTGACGGGCGGTATTTTATGGGAGAAAAGCAAGAAAGAGAAAAACAGCGTTTCAAAAGAAGGGTCATCGTTATGCCGGATGAATCGGTTCTTTTTGCGGAATTTTTCCCCGCGCTCATTCTGATGATCGGCATCCCCGGAAGCGGGAAAAGCACGTTCTGCGAAAAATTTTTCCCCGGCGTAGCGGTCGTGTCGCTGGATCGTCTGCATACGCGAAAACGGGAAAGCGACGCATTGGACGCGCTTCTCGGATCGGGCGTTTCCGCCGTCGTCGACAATACGGACGTTTCCCGCGCCGAACGCGCCGTGTATGTCGCCAAAGCCAAACGCGCGGGGTATCGCGTCATCGGCTGTTATATGCAATCGACGCTCGCCGATTGTCTGAAACGCAACGCCGGGCGGACGGGCAAAAAGTGCATTCCCGTCGCCGGAGTGATCGGACGGGCGCAGAAACTGGAGATCCCGAATTACGCAGAAGGATTCGATTTTCTTTATTACATCAAAATCGCCGCGGGAAAATTCGTCATTTCGCCGTGGCGGGAGGAGGCCGGACGATGAAAAAAACGACGCTGGGTTGCAGAATGAAAAAATTCGAGGGATGTTACGATTTGCGCATCGCGCCGCGCTTCCCCGTCATCGTCCGCATCGACGGGCGCGCCTTTCACGCCTGGACGAAAAAAACGCATTGCGAACGTCCTTTCGACGAAAAACTGATGCGATTGATGGCGGAAACGACGAAGTTTCTCTGCGAAAACGTCGACGGATGCGTATTCGGTTATACGCAGTCCGACGAGATCTCGCTGCTGCTGCGCGACGACCAAAGTTACGACAGCACGCCGTGGTTCGACAAAAGGGTGCAGAAAATCGTTTCGGTGTCGGCGTCGATCGCGACCTCTTATTTTACGGAGAACAATCCTTTCGGGAAAAAAATCCCGGCGTTTTTCGACGCCCGCGTTTTCGCATTGCCGCCGCAGGAAGTGCGCGGATATTTCATATGGCGGCAGAACGACGCTTCCAAAAACAGTCTGTCGATGCTGGCGCAAAGTTTGTATCCACACACCGAACTTGTCGGCAAAAAACGCGATCAATTGCAGGAACTATGCTTCTGTAAGGGGTTCAATTGGAATGACTTGCCAACTCCGAAAAAGCGAGGGTACGCCGTCCGCCGACGCCCCGTTCCCGT
>JAKSOG010000115.1 GCA_024405715.1 Victivallaceae bacterium
CGGATTCACTTTTTGCAAAGACCGCTTTTCCCGGTTGTTTTCCTTCGGATCGAAGATCCTCTGCAGCAGTCTTCTTGTCGCGCTTTTTCTGGACATCCGGGGAATTTTTATCGGCAAGACGGGGACGCCCAGCGATTTGGCGTTTTTTGATCGCGGCAAACTTTTCCCAACTACGTTCGTGGGAACCATCGGCACAGTCATACAGTCGGTATTGCTTCCCGTCTTTTCCGAACATCAGGATGATTCCGTCGCGTTGAAACAAATGGTGCGGCAGGGCATCCGTCGCGCGATGTTTCTGATCGTTCCCATCCTTCTGATCCTTATTGGAGTGGGACGGCCTTTCATCGGCTTTCTGCTGACGGAGAAGTGGCTTCCCGCCGTCTTTTTCCTCAACTGTTTCGCCATAACCTATCTCTTTCATCCTCCTCAATACATTGCCGTCGAAGCAATCAAGGCCAAAGGATTAAGTTCCCAGATCCTGTACATTGAGATCCTGCGCAAAGTCGTGGAGTTCGTCACGCTGATCGCGGCGATCCCGTTCGGCTGCCGCGCCATCGCGCTGACCGCAGTTTTATCGGGAGCCGTTTCGCTGGCGATTATGTTTCCGTTCAACAAGCGCTATCTCGGATATACTCACACCGAGCAATTGTGCGACATATTTTCCATCGTTCTTCCGGGTTGCATTATGCTGGCGTGTCTGCTCTTCTGCGATGCAAAAATCGTGGATTTCCCTGGGAAATGGGTCGCGTTGGGCGCGACGGGCGTCATCGTGTATATGGCGATCATGTTGCTGTTCCGCAACTCTGTCGCAAATGAGATCATGCAAATATGCAAACGCTATCTGCGGACACGGCACACTTGCTGACGGAAATATACTCCGCCTTTTCGGACGTTGGACTCGTCAAAGTTGAAAAAAACATCAAAAGATGCTATCATATAGAGCGGCATTGCCGCGCGGTGCGGGACATCGGATAAGAAGACCCTGAAAAAGTGGATGAATTATGAGGATTGCGATCGTTACGACCTGGTTCGAGCGGGGAGCGGCCCATGTTTCCCGTCTCTTTATGGAGTCGCTGCAGCGGGCGGGGGATTCCGTCTTTATTTATGCGCGGGGCGGAGAGCGCTATGCGAAAAAAAATCCGGTTTGGGATCGGGAAAACGTCGTTTGGGCGCCGGAATATCATTCATCCTGGGAACCGACGTACATCAACCGTCGGCATTTCGTATCGTTTCTGAAAAAACACCGGATCGAAGCGGTCATTTTCAACGAGCAGAGTTTCATGCAACCCGTGTTGTGGTGCAGCGAACGCGGGATCAAGACCATTGGATACGTCGATTATTACAAACGCAATACGATCCCCCTTTTCGCCGCATACGATGCGCTGATTTGCAACACCCGCCGGCATTATTCCGCATTCTCGTGGCATCCGGAGGCGCGGTATGTCGCCTGGGGCGCGGATTGCGAACGCTATCGCCCGGCAAAAAAAGATGCGGCGGATTCGGACAACGTCGTCTTTTTCCATTCGGCGGGCATGGCTCCGGCGCGTAAGGGAACGGACATTTTGCTGCGTGCTTTCGAGAACGTCCGCGCACCGGGGAAATTGTTGATCCACACACAAATCTCCCTCGAAAAAGAATTCCCCCCGTTAAAGGATCTGATCGCAAAATTGACCGCCGAAAAGAAACTGGAGATCGTCGAGAGGACGATCCCCGCGCCGGGATTGTATTTTCGCGGCGACGTGTACGTCTATCCGGCGCGGCTGGACGGCATCGGGCTGACGGTGGCGGAAGCCATGGCGTCCGGACTTCCGGCGGTTGTCACGGATTCCGCGCCGATGTCGGAATTCATCGAACCGAAAACCTGCCGGTCGATCCCGGTGGAGAGGTTTTACGCCCGTGAAGACGGTTACTACTGGCCGATGTGCGATGCAAATACGGAGAAACTTTCCGAAATATTGAACGATTATGTCGAACACGCCGACGTGTTGCCTGAACTTAAATCGTCGGTGCGGGATTTCGCCGTGCGAAATTTGAACTGGCGACAAAGCGAAAAAGAATTCGTCGCCGCCGTTCACGAATGCCGGAAAGGTGAAATTTCCCGCGACGTGAAAGAGCGGATCATCCGGTCGGAAAATCGGGGAATACGGAAAATCCGGTCGTGTATCATGCTGTTTTTCCGGCTGAAAGGATGTTTCAATGCGTAAAAAGCGGATTTTGTTGTTGGGTGAAAGGGCGACCCCGGGCGATTGCGCCTGCAGCGAACGGCTGAACGCAATGGCTGAATTTTTTGCGCAAAACGATTTCACGGTCGATTTTCTCTCCGTCTACAACGCCCGGACGACGCCGTCGGAATATCCGAATCTGACCTATCATTATCTTCACAAAACTTCCGATCGGAAATGTTCGCGCTGGCGGCGGTTGTTGATCGGACTTTTTTCGTTTCCGGATATTTACATTCGTGAAAGCAGAACCATGGTCCGTTACTTCAATGAGCATCTTTCCGGCAACGATTACGATGTGATCGTCACATCAACGCCGCCGCATACGCTGCAATGCGCGGCGTACCGGATCCACCGGATGAAAAACATCCCGTTGATTTGCGATTTGCGCGATCCGTGGCGGGAAAACCATCGCATCCGTTACAAGTCGCCGTTGCATAAATTTTGTGCGCTTCGCTGGGAAAAAATCATTATTCAAAGTGCGGCGGGTGTCGTTTTCAACACCGAGGAGGGATACGAATTGTTCAAGGCGGCGCATCCCGAATTCCCGCCGGAAAAAGGGATCACGATCCCCAACGGATACAACGAAAAATTCTTTGCCGACGCGGTCCGTCTTGATGCGGCGGCGCGCGCAAAAAAACCCGTCCGTATCGTTTATGCGGGCGGTTCCTATGACGGCAAGGTGCTCCGTTTTTTAAACCGCCTTGCCGGTCGCGCGCCGGAACGCGAAATCAAACTGGAAATCGACGTTTACGGGATTTCGCCGGAAACGTCGCCGCGCGATGCAAAAGGTGTTTTGTACGGGGGGAAAGTGCCGCCGGAAAAACTTGCCCAAAAACTGGTCGAAGCCGATTATCTTTTCCTTTTTATGCCGCAACTTCGCGATACGCCGGCGTTCAGCTTAAAAGCGTACGCCTATGCGCGTTCGGGAGTGCCGGTCGTGTACGTCGGTCAACGTAATATGACATTCGATTTTTTGAACCGTTATTCAAAGGTACGGCATTTCAGCGAAAATGAAATCGACGGCTGTCTGGATTGGTTCGTATCGGAGCCGCATCCGTCTTTCATCGGGATCCCTGATGAAAACGTGCTGGCTTGTGCATGGGATGAGCGTTTTCGGAAATTACAATCTTTTATCGGGAAAGTCGTCGATTAAATGTATGATATGGTGATTTTGGATCCTTTTAGCAGCGGCATCCTTTATAGCGCCGTTTTTCTATGCTGCTTTCTGTTTTTATGCATTCCTCCGACGCGCCGTATTCTGCGGATTGTCGGGGTTGCAGCGGCAATCGCTTTGCCCGCATTTTTGTCGGGGATGCGCGACGAAAGCGTGGGGACCGATTACCGACATTATCAGGCGACCCATACCTATTTGCTGCAAGACGATCATACCATTGATGAGTTTTTTGAAACGCAATATGCTTTCAAGGAAAAAGGGTATTCGTACTTCATGTATTTTGCCTCGCAATACTTTTCTGACGTCCGAGTCGTATTCGGACTGCTTTACGCTTTTTTTCTCAGTATCGCCATGTTAGGGTTGCAGCAATTCTCAAAGTTTGTACCGCTGAAGTATTCCTACACCAGTTTTCTCATCTGCAATCTGCTTTTTTCGTGGAACGGATTACGTCAATCGCTGGGGACCACCATCGCCATGCTGGCGCTCGGATGTCTATGGAATAAAAAACATCCGTTCCTAAAATGCGCGGCGTGTTTTCTTCTGGCGTTTTATTTTCACATATCTTCCCTGATTTTCGTCCTGATGGTGCCGGTGATATTATTTCCGCACCAGATCTGGGCATTGATGTTTATCGGTGTAGTCCTGCTTATATCTGCGGGGCAGATCATCACGGCGTCCGGATATTCTTCTTACCTGAGTGAAGAAAAAATGTCCGGCGCCATCGTCCTGCTGAGAACAATGATCGTTTATCTCCCATTGCTAATTTACTGCGGACATATGCTTCAAACGACGAAAAACGTCGCGATGGCGAAACCGACGTCCTCAAGTATCCCCATGGAAAAAGATCCGCATCCCGTCGCGCTATCGGCGGATGATAAAAACGCGCAAAATAAAATTTTTGATTTAACAACGGCAACACACCGGTTGCTGATGATGTTTTTTATCGCGCTCGCATTGTGCATCGCTTTGCAAGTTTTTGCCATTTGGTCCAGCGTTTCACTGCGATTGCTCGTGATGTTTTATCCCATCGTCTCGCTTTATTCCGCCTATATTTTTTTCCGCAGTGAATTCTGTGGGAAATTGCTCAGCGTCATTTTTGTGATCGGCTACCTTTTTCTCTACTGTTACATGATCGGCGGCACCGGGGAATGCAATTTCTACGCTTTTTATATATAAAAGATGAAAATGTGTTTCAAAAAAAATGTCGCCCGTTTTCTGCCGTTGACCGTCCTTTTCGCAGGCATTGTGCTACGGCTTTATTTCTTGAAATATGATGCCTGTTTTATGACCCGTGACGGGGCATTGTATCTGAAGATCGCGAAAACCGTTGCGGAATACGGATGGGGAAGCGTTCCCGCCGATTTTCATACGCCGGCGCTTTATGTCGCCGCCATTGCAGAATTAAAAAAAATTCACGTTCCGGAAATCACCGCCGCGCTCGGGATCAACTTTGTATGCGGCGTTTTGCTGCTACCGCTCGTTTTCGGGATTGCCCGGCGTTTTTTTCATTCACGGGCCGTCGCGTTGTGGGCGATGGTGTTTGCCGCCGTGCATCCGACGCTCGTCGAGTTTTCGTGCAAAACGGGGCGGGAAATGATGTATCTTTTTTTGCTTGCGTTAGCGGTGTTTATCGCGCTTTGGGCGATAAACAGCCGTCGCCCCGGATACGGCGCGGTTATTTCCGGGATTGCAGTCGGGTTCGCTGTATGGACGCGCACCGAAGCGGCCGAAATGCTGTTTTTCCCCTGGTTGGCGATGATATTTGTTTCGGCACCGCTGCGGGGAAAGATCCTGCGTTTCACAGTCGTTTTCACCGTTTTCGCGTTGTTGGCGACGGCTGAGTTGTCCC
>JAKSOG010000116.1 GCA_024405715.1 Victivallaceae bacterium
AGCGGAAAAGGCGCGCATCCACCGCATCAAGGTCGAATAAGCGGTGATTTCCAAAAAAAAGCCCGCGGAATTTTTCCGCGGGCTCTTTTTTTCTTTTTTCCGGAAAAATCAGTCGACGTCGTCGTGTTTGAAGTCGATGAAAAAGATCCCGCCGATAAAATCGAATACTTCAATGGGATGGACCGCGACGCGGACGTAACCCAGACAGCCGGCTTCCACGGCGATTTCCCACCAGTCCCGGGATCCTTCCCAAAGATCGTATTCGGCGTTGGCGGGGTTGGAAAACCAATTGTACTGATAATCGAAATAGCGGCGGGAAACGTTCGCCGCTTCGCCGTCCGCCGGGAAAAACCACGGTTGCACGCCGCGCACGGCATCGACCGTGTAATCTTCGGTGCCGAGGCAGAGGAAATTGAAATGGTAGCCCTTTTCCAGCGCCGCCGTCAGATGGCGGTTGTAGTCCTTGCGCAGGACCCAGAAACAGCCGCCGCCCTGGCTGAAGTCGATCGCCCGCGTCACCCGTGCTTCGGCTTTCAAACCGAGGCAAAGACCGCCGCCCAACGATACGATATCCGTCAGGTCCGCGATCCGGTTCGGAAGCCACCAGTAGATGTCGTTCATCGAAAACGCTCGCGCGGAAAACGCCGTCGTCGCCGCGACCGTCAGGATCAAAAGGATCTTTTTCATTGTCTGCAACTCCCCGTAAATGAAATGTCTTGCTCTTTATAATAGCATCGATCGGGCGTTTTTACAAATCAAATAAAAAAAACGGCGCGGCTTTTGCCGCGCCGTCCGGAAACAGCGTTGCGCCTATTCGACAACGACGGCGACTTTGATGCCTTTCATCTGGACATTGGTTTCCAGCGCCTCGCCGATCTTTTCCAGGGGGAAATGATGCGTGACGAGTTTTTCCATCGGCAGACCGATGCCCGCCGCCCGGCGCAGAAACGCGAAAGCGATCGGGTAATCCTGCGGGGAATAGACCCACGAACCGACCGCCGTGATCTCTTTGTTGCAGATGTCGTAGTGCGGGTCGATGGAGCAAGTCCCCATCGGCAGGAAAAATCCGACTTCGCAAAGACCGCCGCCGCGGCGGACCATTTTCCACGCATTCGACGCCGCCGCGGGGACGCCCGTGCACTGGAAAACGAATCCCGCGCCCAGATCGTCCGTCGCCGCGACGATCTCTTTGAGCATATCGTCGAATTTCGCGAATTTCGTGAAATTGAAGACTTCCGACGCGCCCATTTCCTTGGCCAGCGCCAGACGGTTGTCGTTACCGTCGACCGCGATGATACGGTCGATGCCGAGCGTGCGCAGGACCGCCATCACCATCAGACCGATCGGACCGCATCCCTGCACCACGACTTTGGTATTGAAATTCAGCAGATTCGTCGTTTTCGCCCGTTCCACCGCGTGGATCGCGACCGCCGCCGGTTCGATCAGCATACGCTGGTCCAGCGTCAGTCCCGTCACGTTGAAGAACGTCGAATTCGGACGGATTTTCAGGTATTCCGCATAGTAGCCGTTCAAATGGGTGTCGTCATCCGGGAAAAGACCGTAGACGCCGCAACTGTTGCAGAGATTCGTCCGCGCCGGCGTGTTCATGCACGCGCTGCAGTGGCCGCAGGGGATGACGCAGGTGACGATCCGGTCGCCTTCCTTGACGGGCAGTCCCGCCGAATCCCGCGTGATGTTTTTGCCCAGCTTGACGATCATGCCGGATCCTTCATGACCCAGCACCACCGGACACAGCCCGAAAGGATCGCGTTTGTACTCGTGCCCGTCCGTGCCGCAGACGCCGCATCCTTCGACTTTGACCAGCATTTCATCGTCGCCGACCGGCGGGATCGGAAACTCGCGGATCTCGAATTTTCCCGGTGCGACCAGCACCGCCGCTTTGGATGTTTGGGGAATGTCGAACGCCATCTTTTCATCCTCCTATGTAGGGTTGTTTCAATGGGAATAAATATATCATCGTTTTCCGGAAATGCAATCCTGTTTTGACGAAATGCGCTTCAACTGGAAACCGTTTTGCGGAAACGGCGCAGCGCGATGAAGAAAAAACCGCATCCGAGCAGGAAAAGTTTGCCGAAAACCGCCGCGACCTGCGGGATCCCCGCTCCCCGGAAAATGATCGATCGGCAGATCTCGACGTAATGCGTCGTCGGCGCAAACTGCATAATGATCCGGACGACGATCGGCATTTGGGATTGCGAAGTGGAGCCGCCCGCGAGGATCTGCATCGGCATCAGCACCAGGATCATCAGGATGCCCAGTTGCGGCATGTCGCGCGCAAAACAGGAAAGAAAAATCCCGAGCGACGTCATCGCAAAAAGATTGATCGCCGTCCCCGCCATGAAAAGTCCGACCGAGCCCGCAAGCGGGACGTGCAGACATTGCCGGATGACGATGGTCAGCGAAAAAAACGTGGCGACGAAAACGACCAGCGACATCGACCAGACCTTGGAAACCATGATCTCGAAAGCGTTGGCGGGGGTGACCAGCAGATGTTCCAGCGTACCGCGTTCCCTCTCGCGGATGAGTGCGGCGCCGGTGAGGATCAGCGCGAGCATCGCGACGTTGTTCGCCATCTGGTTCATGCTTCCTTCCCAGGCCTTCACGAGATTGGGGTTGTAGCGGTTGCGGGTGATGATGTCCGCGGAGAAATCGGGCACGTCGGGATGGAGGGCGCGGACGAAATTGTCCACTTCGTCGCTGATGATCTCCTGAATGTAACCATTGCCCGTAAACGCCTGACTCATGCGGGTGGCGTCGACGTTGATCTGCACCTGGGGCTTGTGGTTCGCCAACACTCTTTCCTGAAAATTGGGCGGGAAAACGATGACGAAAGTGTAACGCCCTGCGTCGAGCGCATCATCGATCTCATCGATTTCGAGTTTTTCGGGAACGCGGAAAAGCGGCGGGAAAAAGGCGTCGCCGATGCGCTTGGTCAAAGCGGAATGATCTTCATCGACGATGGCGATCGCCGCGTGATCGATGGCATCCGGTTCCGCTTGCGCCCCCAGATAGACGCTTGCGCTGAAAGAATAGATGATCAGAAAGACCAGCAGCGGATCGCGCCACAAGCCGATGATTTCCTTGAAGCCGAGACTGATGATATGAAAAAACGCGTTCTTCATTTGCTCTCCTGCTTTTTCTGCAACAGGATCGCCGTGCCGCAGATGATCCCGATCTCGGCGACGAGAACCGACATCTGCAGCCAAAGGTCGCTGAAATGGAGCGCTTTGTTGAAAACGCCGCGGGAGATCAACAACATATGCGTTGTCGGGTAGATGTTGCCGATGAAACTGGCAAGACTGCCGTCGTCGGGAACGGGCGTGACCAATCCGCACATCTGCTGGGCGGGCAACAGCGTCGCGATCACCGTGAGAAAGATCACCGCGATCTGACTGCGCGTGACCGACGAGCAGATCATTCCGAGTCCGGTGGACAAAATGCAATAGACGAAAAGCGCCGTCAGCAAAAGCGGCAGACTTCCCTTGACCGGTACGTTGAAGAAACAGACCGCCAGAAGCAACAGCAAAATCGCGCTGGCGAAAGCGAAGATGACGTACGGCAGTTGTTTGCCGAGCAGAAATTCCGACCGCCGCACCGGAGTGACATACAAATTGATGATGGATCCGAGTTCCTTTTCGCGCACGACCGAAAGCGCCGCCAGCACGGCGGGCACCATCAGCAGTACGAGCGGGATCACGGCGGGCACCATCGCCGGCAAACTCAACACGTCGGGATTGTAACGGTAACGGTTTTCGATCGCGACTTCGGTGTCCCGCACGGCGTTCGGGACCCGTTTTTTATAGGCGCGTTTCCATTCGTCGTGGATCCCTTCGGCGTACCCCCGGATCGTTTCCGCCGTCGAGGGTTCTCCGCCGTCCAGCCAATAGACGACTTTGGGATTTTTACCCCGCTGGACGTCTTTTCCGAAAGAAGGCGGGATCTCGACGACCATTTGCAATTCGCCGCTTTTCATACGCAGATCCAGTTCCTCGTGGCTCGAAAGCGGCGCTTTCGCCTGAAAATACCGTGGAGAACCGTAAAAACGCTGCAGATATTCGCGGCTTAATTCGCTGTCGTCGTTGTCGAGTACGGCGAAGCGGATGTGTTCGACGTCGAGATTCATACCGAACCCGACGACCATCTGCAAAATCAGCGCGCCGAAAAGCGCCAGCGTCGTCCGGATTTTGTCGCGGCGAAGTTCCAGCCATTCGCGCCAGAAGCAACTGAAAAAACGGCCGAAATCGAAGACGTTTTCGCTGAACCAGTTCCGTTTTTTCTTTTTCGCGGAGGATTGTTCGGGGAAACTGCCGCCCGCCGCCGCTTCCGCCGCGTCGGCGGCGGTGGCGTCGGCGTCTTCGAGATAGCCGATGAAAGCGTCTTCAAGCGTCGCCGCACCGCGTTCGCGCATAAGTTTCCGCGGCGTGTCGCAGGCGAGCGACTTGCCCGCGTGCATCAGCGAGATGCGGTCGCAGCGCAATGCCTCGTTCATAAAATGCGTCGTGATGAAAACCGTCACATGGTCGCGGCGCGAAAGTTCGATGATGAGTTCCCAGAAATTGTCGCGCGCCACGGGATCGACGCCGCTGGTCGGTTCGTCGAGGATCAAAATCTGCGGATGGTGGATCACCGCCGCCGCCAGCGAGAGCCGCTGTTTGATGCCCAACGGCAGCGACGAAGGCAATTCGTCGGCGACGCCGACGAGGTCGAAGCGTTTGAGCATCGCATCGACGCTCCCCGCGATCTGTTGCGACGCAATGTCGTAAAGATGCGCGTACAATTCAAGATTCTGCCGGCAACTCAATTCGTTGTAAAGCGAAAAAAGCTGGGTCATATAACCGAGGCGCTTGCGGGACTCTCCGCTTCCGCGTTCGACGGGCTGTCCGAAAAGCCTGGCAACGCCTTCGGTCGCCGGTTGCAATCCCGTAAGCATACGCATCGTCGTCGTTTTGCCGCATCCGTTGGAACCGAGGAAACCGAAAATTTCCCCCTTCCGGATGCGGAAACTTACATGATCGACGGCGGTGAAATCGCCGAAACGCTTGGTCAGATTTTCCGCTTCGATGGAAATTTCTTCCCCGGTTTCCAGCGGCGGGACGGTCAGGTCGCGGTGTCCGGCGCGTTTTTCTTCCGGCAACAACCGGATCAAAGCGGCGCCCAGATCGGCGGA
>JAKSOG010000117.1 GCA_024405715.1 Victivallaceae bacterium
GCGATGGCGCACATCGAACTGGAACGATCTCCCGCCGAGGCGCTGTGCGAACGCGCGGCGATCCCCGTCGAATTGTACCGCTACGGACGTCCGGCGTTGTTGACAAGCCGCGCGGCGATCCCCGTCGACGGATTTTTCCGCGACCGGCGCGGCAACGAATTCGAGGCGGTACACGACCGTTTCGACGGAATGACCCGGATCTATCCGCGCAAGGTCGTTTCGATCCCCCGGCTGAACGGATGCGCCGACTTTTACGATCTGCGCCGCGCCGGATGGAAAACAGCGGAAACGACCGCGTTCACTGACGCCGGCGTCTGGGAATGAGTTGCAAAAACCTAGCCCGCGTGCTATATTAAGAAATCCGATGAAACGCAAGAACGAAAGGGGGTGACAGAAATGGATACCGAAGTCCGCGTCAAAAAAGGTGAGATCATCGACCGTGCGCTCCGCCGGTTGAAAAAGAAGCTCGACAAGGAAGGCACCCTCAAGGAACTGCGTAATCGCCGGCATTACGAAAAGCCCAGCGAAGTCCGGCGCCGCGAGGCGAAACAGCATCGCCACTAAAAGCGAAGCCGACGGGACGGATTTTTTCCGTCCCGTTTTTTTTATATCTTCCCCGGAAAAGAAAAAACTCGTTTTTCTTTCGGCGGTTGCTTGTATTTTCAGCCAAAGTTGTTATATTGAAGAGTGTAACGATGGATGAAACCACAAATTCGGAGCATCAAATGAAATTCGGAAAACTTTTCGTCGCCTGTTCGGTGCTGGCGCTCCTCTGCTTTGCCAGCGCTCCTCTTTCCGCCGAGGATAAGCCCTGGGTCATCTATCCGATCGAAAAACTCAGCCGCGGCGTCGCGAACGTCGCTTTCGGCGTGTTGGAGATCCCGATGAAATGGTACGACGTCAATACGGAAATGGGCGGCATCGCCGGTCTGACCTACGGTTCGATCAAGGGCGTCTTCTGGTTCATCGCACGGGAAGTCGTCGGCGTGGTTGACATCATCACGTTCCCGGTGCCGCTGCCCGGTTGCCACGACGATCCCAACGGATACGGCTGGGGCTACGGTCCGCTGATGACGCCCCCCTGGGTCGTCGATGTCGAGCACGATTGGAATAATTTCATCTACCACGGCGAGACGGTGGCCAGTCCGGCCTACTGATCGTTCGGATGAGCAATCCGCATCGGACGCGCCGGGAATTCGTTTCCGGCGCTTTTTTTTGAGGGGAAGGAGACACACGATGAAATTGCGCCGCTGGTCGAATTTGATCGCCTGGATGACGGCGGTTTCGTTGGCGGCGTGCATCGCGCTGCTGGTCTTCAACGCCGGGTTGTTGCCGGTCATCGAAGCGTATCGCGAAGTTTGGTCCGAAATGGCGTTCAGCACGGATTTTTTTCAGGCGCTCGCCCCGTTTCTGGTGCTTTTCCTTCTCGTGGCGATCACGGTCGCAAGTCTGATCCTCGGATGGGTTTTTGAGCGCAAGGTCATGCGCCCGCTCGAACGGGCGATCGCGTTCGCCGAAGCGATGGCGAAAAGCGAAAAGATCCCGGCGCTCGCGCTCGACGACAATCCCGACGAGGATATGGAAGCGTTGCTTACGGCGTTGAATGTTTTGCACGACCGTCAGCAGAATCTCGTCGCCCGGGCGCATCAGAGCGTCGCCCACCAGTTGAAAATGAATCGCGAACGCGACCGCTTCGAGGGACTCAAGCAGGCGACGTTCGGCGAAGTTCTTTCCGAGGTCCGCCGTTCGCTCGGCATCCTCAAAGGTCAATGGCTCGCGCAGGAGGATGCCCCTTCCGCAAAATTGTGGAAAAAAAGCATCCGGCGGCAAAGCGCGCTGGCACGCGAGATCGAACAACTTTTCGACATCAACCGGCTTGATTGGAAACGCTGGAATTCTCCGTTGTCGGCGCGTTTCGACACCGCGGATTTCATTCACGAACTTTTGGAAAACGCCCGGCTGCTCTCGCGTACCCGCGAGGTCTCGCTGGTCAGCCGTCTTTCCACCGACGTGCCGGGACGGCTTTTTGCCGACCGGGAACTTTTGATGCAGTTGCTCGGTATTTTGTTGCGGACGGCCTGCCGCGCGGCGGAACCTCGGAGCGAAGTTTTCTTCGGAGGCGTGCGCGATGAACGCGGCGAAGCCGTTTTTGAGATCCTTTTTACGCCGCGCGGCGGCGTCCCGGCGGCGCTCGCGAACGGGGCGGACGCCTCGACGCCCGATCTAGAAATCGTCCGGCTCACGGCGGAAATCATCGGATGCGCGATGGAATTGCGAAACGAGAAAGATCAGGTCGTTTTCCGCTTGTCGCTGCCGACGGGATCGTCGCTTTTCGATGCGGCGGTTTCAACCGTGCTGCCCGCCCGCCCGGGATTTCCCGCCGCGGAAACGACGTCGGCGGAAAGGGAATGCTTGCGTGTGCTCTTGCTTGATGACGACGACGACGGGATCGAAGTGCTTTCGCTGATCATGCGCCGTTACGGAATCGAAATGACGCCGGAAAAAACCGAGGAAGCCGCCCTCGAACGTCTGGGCAGAGAAAAATTCGACGCCTTGGTCGTCACATCGCCTTTCGCCGACTGCGCGCCCGGAGAGTTGCTGGAAAAAATCGGTGCGCGCGGCCGGTGTCCCGTCATTTTTGTTTCGCCGAAATTTCCCGAAGCGGTCCGGCGGCAACTGGAAATGCACGACCGCGTTTTCTGGATGACGATGCCGTTGCACTACGAGTTGCTCGACGAAGTGATCCGGCACGGTCTCCGGCGGACGATATGATTTCTCCCCGGCGATCCTTTGGGCTTTGGTTTTTCCTGGCGCTCTGGGCGGTCGCCGCGCTTTGCCGCGCCGCGTATCTCGCCGGACCCGCGCGGGAAAGAAAAATGGCGAAAGCATCCCGGATCGCCGGACGCGAGGGCGTCATCCCCGCGATACGGGGTACGATCTTCGACCGCGACCGCGTTCCCGTGGCGTGGGACGAAGCGCGTCTGGAATTGCGCGCCGATCCGGATTTCAGTGCGGAAAACGCGGAGGAATTGTCCGCCGTACTCAAGCGGAGCGCCTCGCCCGACTTTTCCGGCGTGATCGTCCACCGGTTGCGGCCCGATGAAGTCGAAAAGACCGAACCGCTTTGGCGCGCCGGATTGCCCGCCCGGATCGTTTTCCGGCGCGACCGGGTCTTCGCGGTTTCCGGAACGGGCCGCGAGCGCGTCGAAAATCTGGAAATTTTTCACGACGCCGTGTTGCGGGGACGCGACGGGCGGTTTCAGGTGATGCTCGACCGCCGCCGCGACGAGATCCCCGGCAGTTGGCGGCTCGTTGAAGAACCCGTGCGCGGTCAGGATGTCGTACTGGACGTTTCTTTGACCGAATTGGAGGGAAAATGAACGCCGACCGCTCACCCTTTTTGCCGGAAAATACGCTTTCCATCGCGATTTTTCTGCTTGCGCTTTGCGGCGTTCTGACGATCGTCAGCGGGGGAAGTGCGGCGAATTTCCCGATGGAACCGTCGATGCTTCAAATCTTGCATTTGCTGATCGCGCTGATGCTCTTTTTCGCCGCCCGGAAAATGCCTTTTAACTGGTTCGAGTCGCGGGGGATTTGGATTTTCGGCGCGTTTTTCTGGTTTTTCCTCGCCCTGCTCGGAGTTTTCGGGACCCGGATCAACGGGATGTGCGGCTGGTACAGATGCGGTTTTTTGAGTCTTCAGCCGGCGGAGATCGGCAAAGGCGTCTATCTGGCGGCGCTCTGCGCGGCGTTGACGCACCGGAAAAGATCCCGCCGGTTGCCGGCGGCGCTTGCCGTTGCGGCGCTGTGGGCGATCCCGATCCTGCGGCAGCCGGATTTCACGACGGCGATGATCTATCTGGTGATGTTCGCGATGCTGGCGTTTCTCGCCGGATGTTCCCTCAAATTTGCTCTCGCTTTCGTATCGGTCGCCGCGGCGACGGCGGGGATCTTCATTTGGAGCACCCCTTATGCCTGGAGGCGGATCGCCGGATTTTTTTCGCCGGAGATCGGCGACGCCAACTGGCATGTGCTCCAGTTTGAATTGACCGTCAGCCGAGGGGGGTGGTTCGGCTCCCGGCTCGGCGGCGCGGTCTGGAGCAACGCCTATTTGCCGTTGGCGTACAACGACTCCGCTTACGCGACCCTTGCGGAAACACTCGGTTTCTGCGGGACTCTCGCCGTATGGGCGCTTTTCGTCATCGTGATCGTTTTGATGCTGAAACTGGCGCGGAAACCGATGATGAGCGATTTCGCCCGGCTTTACGTCGAAGGAGCCGCGCTGTGGATCGCGTTTCAGGGGTTGCTTCACGTCAGCGTCAACCTGACGATGATCCCCCCGACGGGGTTGACGTTGCCTTTCATCAGTTACGGCGGCAGTTCGCTGGTCGGTTTTTTTCTGTTGTCCGGTTGGGCGCTGGCGGCGGCGAAACCGTGCGGCGCGCCGCCGCTTTTCAAGGAGGAGTGAAATGGATTCGACGGAAAAAGAACGGTTTCCCCAAGCCCGCGCGCAACGGGCGAAAGAACTTTTTCTCGCGGGCGCGAATTGTGCGCAGGCGGTCGCGGGCGCGTTCGCCGATCTTTGCGGAGCGGATGAGAAAACGCTTTTCCGGATCGCTTCCGGTTTCGGCGGCGGCGTGGGGCGGTTGCGCGAAGTGTGCGGCGCCGTTTCGGGGATGACGCTGATCGCCGATGTGCTTTACGCTTCGGATGACATCACCGACAAGGCGGCGAAAGATGCCCAGTATGCGCGGGTGCGTTCCCTCGCTGAAAAATTCCGCTCCGCCGCCGGTTCGATCGTCTGCCGGGAATTGCTTCATCTGCCCGAAGGCCGCGTCGAAGGCACGGTTTCCGACGTCCGGGACGCGCATTATTATCAGAAACGCCCCTGTCTTGAAACGGTCGCCCTCGCGGCGGAGATCCTCGCCGGATTCATCGCGGAAAATCCGCCCCCGCGCGACGGCGGAAAAACCGTCGCCGACTTGTAAATCGGCGGCGGACGCAGTATATTGTGTACTGAAATGTTTTTGTTTTGGAGGACGCGACGCATTTTATGAGCGAGGGGATTTTCTGGCCGGTTTTGACGATGCTGTTGCTTTTGGCGGTATCGGCGTTTTTTTCCGCTGCGGAAACGGCGTTTTCAAGCATCAACAAAACCCGGATGAAAACCTAT
>JAKSOG010000118.1 GCA_024405715.1 Victivallaceae bacterium
GACAAAAAAGATCGCCGACAACGTCGATCATCCCCGCCCCCGCCGATGCCGCCTGCATCAGCATTTCCATGCGGCGTTCATCATCCCAGCCGAAACGGTCGTTGCGATAGTCGAGAAACATAAACGGCAACTCGACGGAATCGACGATCTCCCTGAAACATTTTTCGTTGCGGAAATTTTCCCGGAATTGAAACAACTCCACCGCGATCGCGTCGGCGCCCGCCGACGCCGCCCCCTGCGCTTCGGAAACCGCTTCGGAAAGATCGCGCGGAGAAAAGAGATGACAAATCAAAGTCCGTCCGGTTTTCAAATCAAATAATCTTTTCATTTTCAATGACTTATGAAAATTTTAAGACAACTTTTCCGGCGTTTTCGCGACGGCGGAGGACTTGATGTGCCTTTTCCACGTCGTGAACCGGGAAAACACCGTGAATGAGACTTTTCAGTTTCCGCTCGTTGAAAAGCGGCCATAATCTTGTTTGCAACGCTGAAAGAATCCGGCTTTTTTCCTCCGGCGTGCGACTGCGCAACGTACTGCCGATCAAGCGGATACGTTTTCTCCAAACGGTTTCGAGATCAATTTGCGTTTTGCTTCCGCCCAGCGTGGCGATCATGATCCAGCGACCTCCGAAAGCCATATTTTGCAGACAATTTCCCATCGCTTCGCCGCCGACGCAATCGAGCGCGACGTCGACGGGGTTTTCCGCGAGACGCTTCTGCACGTCGTCGCGGCGGTGATTCAGCACGATGTCCGCGCCGAAACGGCGGACGATCTCTTCCTTTTCCGCCGAACCGACGGTCGTGATCACTTTCGCCCCGCACGTTTTCGCGAACTGGATCGCCGCAAGCCCGACGCCGCTCGCACCCGCCTGAACGAAAAAGACGTCGGTTTTTTTCAGACCGCCCGCTTCCAGTTCAAGATTCAGATAAATCGTCGCCCACACTTCGGGGAGCGACGCCGCTTCTTCAAACGAAAGTCCTTCCGGCGCGGGAAGCACCATGCCCGCGGGCGCGCACACCTTTTCCGAGTAGCCTCCGCCGCCGAGAAGCGCGCAGACGCTGTCGCCGGGTTTGAAACCCGATGTTTCCGGCGCTTCCTCGACAACACCCGAAACTTCCAGTCCGCACCACGGCGGCCACCCGGGCGGGGAAGCGTAACATCCGTCCTTTTGCATCAGGTCGGCGCGGTTGACCGCCGCCGCTTTGACACGGATGAGCACTTCGTCCGTTTTCCGCACGGGATCGGCGATTTGCGTCCAGCAAAAAGCGCGGTTTTCATCAAGGATCATCGCATACATGGTCGATACGGCTCCTTTTGGGTTTTTGTTTTCATTTCCGACATCCCCGCGCGTCGCTTCAACGGGGCAATTCCCGGACGACCGCCGCGACGAGTTTCGCCGCCTTTTCCGTCAGGGCTCCGCCCGCTAAAAGCCGCTGCAATTCACGGTGCAACGTTTCGGCGTCGAGATCGCCGACTTCCTCGTATTGTCCCGATTTGCGCAATGCGATCAGCGAGTCGATCGAAATGAGCGCGGGACGTTTGGCGTCGAAATGCCGTTCGTCGCCCGGCACGACGATCGATTCCAGATTCATCGGGTCGTGGTGGATCAGCAGCAAGCGGCTGCCGTCTTCCTTTTTACGGTAAACCGTTCCCTGGCGGAATTGAAATCCTTTCATATATCCTCCTTTTTTGCCGGCGCCGCGAAATGAAAGACGATCTTCGCTTCGGCGATGTCGGCGGTCACGAATTTCAGCCGCACGACGTCGCCGACGCGGAAGTTTCCACGATAACGGCATTTATACACATAGGCGAATTCGGGGATCGCCACGGCAACGCGGTCGTCTGTGATCTCGATGACCGTACCTTCGCCTTCCCAACCGGGATGCGTTTGCAGATAGACCGCCAGAAAATGTTCGTCGGCGCACCGTTCCATTTTGCGGTGGTCGGCGGCGGCCGCTTCGCTCATCGCGAGCGCCCGGTCGATCTCGTCGGCGGAGATCAGCTCTTTTCCGGCAAGGAAACGGCGCACCTGATAATGCGCCAGCAGATCCGCATACCGACGCAACGGACTGGTGACGCGGCAATAAGGTTCAAGCCCCAATCCGCAATGACGGCCGGGGCGCGTCGAAACGACCGTCGCACCCGCGTGACGGCGAAGCGCATACATTTCCGGAAGCGTCGTGCCGCGTTCGGCGATTTCCGGTTCCGGCTGGACCGCGAAGGGGAAAGGCAGACCGTTTTCCGCCGCGAAACGGCCGACCGCATATCCGGCGGCGAGCATCGCATCGGCGACGAGTTCCCTTTCGGGCGTGACGGGCGACGGCATAATCGAAACGACGCCGGAATGCACCCGTATTTTCACTTCCGGGAGTTTCAGAAAGATCGCGCCTTCCCTTTCGCGGAAAGCGCGGAAACGCGCCAATCCGGCGCGGATCTCGCGAAGCGGCGACTCGTCCATCCGGGCGGCGGCGGCGACAAAGTCAAGCCGTTCCACCCGGACGCGCGAAAGCATCCATTTTTCCAATTTCGCGGTCCCGTCGTCGCCGATACGTATCGCGAACGTCAGCGCGGGGGAATTTTCCGTCAGACCGAGCCCGAAACGAAGCCGCGCCGCAACGGGGAGCATTCCGCCGACGGATTCGGGCAGATAGCAGGAAACGCCGCGACGGCGGGCTTCGAGGTCGATCTCGTCGCCGAAGTCGATCGCCGCACCGGGGTCGGCGATGTGAACATAAAGCAGACCGTCGGAAAAAGACAGCGCGTCGTCGGGGTCGTTGCTTTCCGCATCGTCGACGGCGAATGCGCGCATCGCCGTCAGATCGGCGCGCGGCGCCGGATCGGCGTTTTCGGGCAAAGGCAAAAGCGGTGCGGACGTTTCGATGCCGAAGCGGCGCGGCCACGGATCGACGAACTCGTCCCATACGCCGAGATCCAGCAAAAGCCGGTGCGCTTTTGCGGGCAAAACTTCGATCCCGAGTTCGCGCATCAATTTACTGCCGGGCGCTTCACCCGTCGCGACGGCTTCGATCTCGCGCAACAAGCGGCGGTCTTCCGGCAGGATCGCGCGGGAGCGGATGCGTTCGAGCAGAGCGGCGCGGGCGTTGCGTTCCGTTTCCCGCTCCCTCAACGCGGCGAGTTTTTCCTCGACGGCGGCGCGGGGCAACGCTTCCACCCCCGTATCGGCGCCGCCTTTGAAGTAAACCCCCGTCTGCAAAGCGAGCCAGGCGCCGAACGCTGCGGAAGCATCGTTTTTTCCATAAGCAAGTTCGGTGAAATCGGCGAAGGGAAGCGTTTCTCCGGAAATCAATTCCGCGACGGCGTTCCAATCCGGTTCCGGCGGCGGCGCGACCGGCAAAATCCCGACGGGACCGCCGTGCAGAAAAACGAGATCCTTGGCGCGCACGTTTTTTTCGTCGCCGGATTCGGTGCGGATGCGGATCTTTTCCTTTTCAACGCCGACGACGACAGCGCCTTTGCCGTGAAAAACCGTCAGCGAACCTTCCTTGAACGGTGTCATCGGGCATCCCTTCCGGAGCGCGGCGCGAATTCTCCCGCCGCGAAACGGTCGATCACCGCACGGGCGATGCTTCCTTTTTTCGGGATGCCGGGCAACGTATCGCGCCGGCACCCGCGGCATTCCGAAAGTTCCGTGCCGTCGGCGCGCGCCGCGCCGCCCGCGCAGCGCGCACGGAAAGCGAGCATCAGGGAATTGGGGAAAGGCCACGATTGACTGCCGAGATAAGAGATCGCATCGACGTCGATGCCGACTTCCTCTTTGATCTCGCGGTGGATCGCCTCTTCGGCGCTTTCGCCCGCTTCGACGAAACCGGCGATCAGACTGAAGACCCCGTCCTCGAAACGGCGGTTGTGCGCCAAAAGCAATTCTTCGCCGTTTTTCCGCGTGATCGCGACGATGACGGCGGGCGCGATCTGCGGATAAAAATGTGCGCCGCAGTCGGGACAGATCATCGCCAGATCGCCCGTCGAAGGCACCAGCGGGAGTCCGCATTTTCCGCAAAAGCGGCGGTTTTCCCGCCAGAAAAGCATCTCGCGTCCGCGGCAAAGCGCTTCGCGGACGCTTTCCGCGGCGCCGGCAAGCACCGCGCGCCCTCCGATCCGGCTGAATCCATCAAATCCATCCGGAATGCGGCAGACGAAACACGGTTTTTCATCCAATACCCCGACGCGGAGCATCGGCGTTTCCGGCGGCAGATGCAGATCCCTCAATCCGGGAAGCGTCATTCCCTCCCCGACAACGGCGTCCGCACCGTTCAACGCCACGATCCGCGCTTCGGGATCACAATTTTTCGCGGCGACAAAATTTCCCTGCACCGCATTCGGTATAAACATTTTTTCTTCCAATATCGGCTTCGGATTTTTCTATAATGTAGCATCCGTCATTGTTTTTTGCCACTCACGGACTCAAACGGACAATGGGTGTGGGAGCGCGGAAACGCCGCGAAAACAAGCCCCAAACAGTGGACGCTGTCCGTTAAAGTCCCTCTAATGTCCGTAAATGTCCGTTTCGGGAGTACAGCGCAGTTGCCGATCACGGTCTCAAACGCGCCACCGAGCCGCAAATTCATATTTTTACCATCTTTTACTACATTTTTACTATTGTTTCCGCTCTTTTCCGGTGCTATAGTTTATCAACGGCGAACAAAAGACCAATCATTTCAAGGAGATAAAACCATGTTGCTGAAACGTACTGCCGAGTCGCCCCTTCCGCTTCGCGCCATTCAGTTCGGCGAAGGAAATTTCCTCCGCGCGTTCATCGACTGGATGTTGCACACGATGAATCAAAAAGGACTTTTCAACGGTTCCGTGCGCCTCGTCCAGCCGCAACCGCAGGGAATGGCGCAGGCGATCAACGCCCAGGACGGGCTTTACACGCTGATCCTGCGCGGCGTTTCCGGCGGGGAAGTCGTCGAAAAACGCGAGATCATCGAATGTGTCGCCGGATGTTTCGACGCTCATACGCAATGGGAAAAGGTGGCGGAAGATTTCCGCAATCCGACGGTGCGTTTCGTCTTTTCCACCACCACCGAACCGGGGATCGAATTCAGGGAA
>JAKSOG010000119.1 GCA_024405715.1 Victivallaceae bacterium
CGGAAGCATTCGTCACCCCCGGCGCATCTCTTCGCGCGCCTGACGCAACCGGGCGTATTCTTCCGGAGTGAGACTGTTGATCCCGTCGCGGGAAATCTTGTCGAGAAGGGCATCCAATTCCTGCGGCGAAACCGGTTTTTTTCCGTCTTCGGATACCGTCGGACGCGGACGCGCGGCGCGCGCTCCGGATCTTTTCAGCGAACGCAACGGATCCCATGCCAGCGTATTCCGGAGGACCGCTTTGAGATAAACGTATCCGGCGAGGAATCCGCCCAAATGCGCCAGATGGGCGATCTGACCGCCCGTGCCGAAAAGTTCAAACAGCATTTCCAACGCCGCATATCCGATCACGAGCGTCGAAGTGCGGATCGGCGTCATCGGCGCGAAGATCATCACGAAACGGCGGTCGGGTTCCAGCAACGCCGCGCCCGTCATCACCGCGCAGACCGCTCCCGACGCGCCGAGCAGACAGCCGCCGCCTCCGGCATTGGCTGCGAGATAAAGCAGATTGCCCGTCAAAATGCCGGAAACGTACAATGCAAAAAAACGCCCCGGACGGATTTTGTCGGCGACCAGACTCCCGAAGAGATAAAGCCCGTACATATTGAAAAAAAGATGCCCGATGTCGGCGTGGACGAATCCCGCCGTCAGCAATTGATAAAAGCGGAAAAGACGCGGGTCGGAGTAAAGCGACCAATCCGCTTGCAGATCCAGCATATGCAGTCCCACGTTGACGGCGATCAGGATCCATACCGGACGGAGAGAATAAAATTTTCCCTCCGGCGGCACGTTGTTCATATAATTTCTTTCGTAAAGTCCCATATCGGGCGTTCCTCCCGGATTTTGAAGTCGGATAAAAAAGCGGTTATAATATACATTCTCTGCGCCGGATATGCAATCCATTGCAAGCACGATTTTTTGTGCTATATTATAATAAAGGAATCAGGAGGAACCGCGTTGACGACGTCCCGGAAAAGCGGCGCATTCGCCGCCGTGCTGAAAAAAACATTCGCCGTGTCGCTGAAACTGGCGGTCGCGTTCGGCGCCGTCTATTTTCTGCTCCTGCGCGATTCGGAAAAGGTTTTCGCCGTCTTCGGACGTTTTTCTCCGGGCTGGCTGATCCCCGCGGCGGCGGCATATTTTTTTCATATGCTCGTCGTCGGATGGCGTTGGAAAAAATTGACGGCGATCCTCGGAGTTGAACTTTCAGGGAAAGAGGCCTGTTCTCTGACGTTTCAGGGATATTTTTTCTCGCTGGTGATCCCCGGCGGCGCCATCGGCGGCGACGTGGTCAAAATGGGCGTCGTTTCCCGCCGCGCCCCCGCCGGAAGCAAGGCGGAAGGCGCCTTTACGGTCCTGATGGACCGCATCATCGGAATGATCGCGCTTTTCGTCCTGACACTGGTAATATTGCCTTTCGGATGCGGAACTTTGATGCGGGTCGAGATCCCCGGCGTCGCCGCAACGGCGAACGAGTACTGGATCGTTGCTTTTTTTCTGCTTTGCGCGGCGGGACTGGCGGCGAGCGGCATCATCTTTTTTCATCGGCAGTTGCGGAAGATCACTTTTTTCCGCGCGGCGATGGATTTTTTCGACCGTATTTCTTCGGGGATGTTTTCCCGTATGACCGCCGCGACCGATATCTACGCCGCACACTGGCGGGAATTGACCTGGCTCACGGTCGTATCGGTCTTTTTCGTCCACATTATGACGGTCGTGCCGTTTTTCTTTCTTTTTTCGGGTATGCAAGTACCGTTCGGATATTTCAACGTGATCCTCGCCGTGACGGTCGGCAACATCATCGGTTTGTTGCCGTTTCTTCCGGCGGGGGTAGGGGGGCGGGATCTGACGATCGTCGCGATCCTCGTAGCGGCGGGAATGAATGCGCCGGACGCCAAGACCGCGATGCTGATGTACACGGCGATTTTACTTGTTTTCAATTTGCTCGGCGGAGCGTTTTTCGTTTTCGACCGCGGACGCAAGCCGGCAACTGGCGGAGAAAAAAATGGAGAATCTTGATTTCCAGCTGAAAATGAATTTTTCCGGAGAAAGCGAAAACGTTTTCCGGAAAACCCTCGAAGACGGCGGTTTCACCGTCCTGTTCGAAACCCAACTGCCGGAAGACACCGTCGACCCGCAATCCGCCGCCGGAAAACTCGCGGAACTGGAAAACGCAGTCGTCGACAACGACGCGCACCTCAACGCCGCACTGGCGATCCTTGATCCGCGGGGAAAAAAACGGTTGCGCGCCCTGGAATATGCCGCCGGGCTGCCGGAAAACCGGAGAAACCGGCATCTGATCTATCTTTCCGGCGCCGACACGACGGACGAAGATTTCGCCGATCTCATCAATTTCGCCCGGCTTCACCGCATCCGCAATCTCGTTCCGGTAACGGGGGACGCGCCGGAAAACATCACGCTGAAGTCCTGCCGAAAGCATCCGTTTTTCGACGGATGCCGGGCTGTCGCCGAGATCCGCGCGCAGGGCGACGGATTCTTTCCCGGAACAACTGTAAATCCTTATCAATACGAGTTTTATCCATTGATCGGTCAATATTATGCACTGATCAAAAAATTCGGGCAGGGGGCACAATTCGCCGTGGCACAGGCCGGATGGGATATGCTGAAATTGCAATCGCTGCTGTGGTATCTCAATCTGCGTGAATTCTATTTCCCCGTGATCGCCCGGCTGATCCTGCTCACTCCTGCGACGATCGAAGAGATCAACGCCGGGAAACGCCCGGGAATCCGCATTTCGCGGGATTTCAACCGTTCCCTGGAAAAAGAATTGCATTATTCCCGCAATCAATTTGAAGCCGTCCAATTCCGCCGCATTGAATTGCAGGCGGCGGGATGCCGGTTGCTGGGCTTGCGCGGGATCCAGATCGCCGGCGTCGGCACGCCGGGGAAGGCGCGTTTTGTGCTGGATCGGATCGGCGCCGCACTGAAAGAATTCACGTCGTTTCCCCAATGGCTCGAAGAGTACAACGCCTATATGGCGAGCGCGGAAATGGCGCCGTTTCAGCACGATTTTCACCTTTTTGACCGCAGTTTGAGCCGCGATTACCCGCTTGATGAGCCACCCGTGCCGCAACTGCCGCCTGCCGAAGCGCTGTCGGCGACGGAAAAGTTGCACCGTTTGTTGCTTGAAACGCTTTTTCGCAACGCGGAGAACCGTTCCGCCGGGAACCGTCGGCTGTTGAAAAAACTTTTCGTCGGTTGCCGCGGATGCGATCATTGCCGTCTGCCCGCGACCGACTATATTTGTCCGCATCGTTGCCCGAAAGGATTGTTGAACGGTCCGTGCGGCGGCATCCGGGAAGACGGCGGTTGTGAAATTTCCGGCGCGTCGGAATGCGTCCACAACCGGATCATCCGCGCCGCATATCGTCACAACGATTTTACCGTGCTGGAGAAAAATTTCATGGCTCCGGACAAAGAAAACTGACACTTTTTGCGACTTTGCATTTACAGACGGAAGTTTTGATCAATTTCCGTCTTTTTTTGTATTCAAGTTATTAACAACCCATCTGTCATTATTATATAATACATTTATAATAATATAGTTGCGAATCAACAACCCTGCTCTTTCAGCAATCCTTAATTTTACATAACATATATTATGCGACGTTATATGTTTATCAAAAAACGAGCTTTTTTGTCAGAAAAACATTGAAGAAATTCAAGATGGATCCACGGATCGCCGGTTTGAAATGCAAAAGGGATCCTTCTGAAACGCGACGGGCTTTTTCCGTCGTCGTACCATCTGCACAAAAAAAAGAGACGTGCCGCTTTTGACGGCGCGTCCCGGTTTGGATTTGAAAACGAAGATCAGCGGCGGTAACGGATCTCGCCGTCGACCATCGTTGTCAGGACATTGAAGTCATGGTCGAGAATGACAACATCGGCGCAGAAGCCCGGTTTCAACTCGCCGACGCCGGTAAGCCCGATAGAAGCGGCGGGCGTGGACGTCGCCGACTTGACGACTTCAGAAAGCGGCAATCCGGTCACTTCATAGACGTTTTTGAGCGCCGTGGAGATCTGAAGCGTGCTTCCGGCGAGCGCGCCGCCGTCTTTCAGCCGCGCGGCGCCTTCTTCGACGACGACCGGAAGTCCTCCGAGGGTGTAATCGCCGTCGGGCATTCCCGCCGCGCGCATCGCATCGGAAATCAGGAGGACGTGATCGGCGCCCTTGACCTGATAGACCAACCGGATCATCGGGCAGCTGATATGCAGTTTGTCGCAGATCAGTTCAGTATATACGTCATGATGCAACAGCCCTGCCCCGACCAGTCCGATGTCCCGGTGGTGCAACCCCGTCATCTGATTGCAAAAATGCGAAAGATTCCGCAAGCCGCAACGGAATGCGGCGACGAATTCATCATATTTTGCGGCGCTGTGCGTACACGACGGCGTGATCCCCCGGTCGAGCAACTTGCCGGAAAATTCCGCGCCGCCGGGCATTTCGACGGCGAAAGTGACCTTTTTGACCGGATAGATCGCGGAAAGACGATCGACTTCGTCGATGTCGGCGACGCGGACGAAATCGGGGTTTTGCGCGCCGAGACATTTCGGATTGATAAAAGGTCCTTCCAGATGAACTCCCGGAACTTTGCAACCGCTTCGGTCGTAAGCGGCAACGCTCCGGAGCGTCGCCGCCAGATCGGTTTCGGGAAGCGTCAGCGTCGTGGGAAGCATCGTAGTAACACCTTCCTCCAGTTTGCGGACAAGGATCGTTTTCGTCTTTTCGGCGCATCCGTCGCTGAAATCACAGTCGTTGCGTCCGTGACAATGCAGATCAATGAATCCGGGCATCACGAAATTCCCGTCGGCGTCGATGATCCTGCCGGAAAAATTCTGCGGGGATTTTTCCGTCAGCGCTTCAATGGTTGTTCCGTCGATGATGACCGCGCCGAAAAAATCGACTCCGGCACTGACGATGCGGGCATTGCGAATCAGCGTTTTTTCCGC
>JAKSOG010000012.1 GCA_024405715.1 Victivallaceae bacterium
CGTACAACCCGGCGATTTCCGAAGGCGCCCCCCACAGCGTGAAAACGACAAGCAGCGCCGCGCCCGTCAGAGAGAGGGCGATCACCTTTCCGCGGCCGATCATAACGCGCTCCATCGTTCGCGGAGGATTTCAACCGCTTCGGTCCAACGCGGACCGGGACGTTGAAAAATCCCCTCGTCGGCAAGTTCGACGATCTTCCCTTCCCGCACGGCGCGCAACCGTTTCAGTACGGGATGCGCGGCGAGCGCCGGAGCGCCGTGAAACGTCAGCACGACGTCGGGATCGGCGCGCAGCAGAAATTCCGCGTCGGGCGTGAAATAACCGCTTTTTCCCCCGAAATCAAGCGTCCGTACGCCGGAAAGGCGGAGCAACTCGTTGCAAAAGGACTCTTCTCCCGCGACGACCGGAGGATTTTCCCAGACGATCATCAGCGCGCGCAAATCGCGGCGGGGAAGATTTTCCCAGGCGCGGAGCGCGTCGGCGATCCGCCGCGTTTCCCGTTCCGCGGCGTCGCGGCGGTCGAGCGTTTCACCGCGCGATGAAATCATTTTCCGGTAATCATCGCCGCCGCGGCCGGGGAAAACCAGAACTTTCACGCCGCGGCGGGCAAGCGTTTTGGCAGCCGCCGGATTGACGAGATCGTTGGTGATCACGACATCGGCGTGCAGAAGCAGAATTTTTTCCGGGTCGGGGATCCCGAAACGTCCCGCAACGGGAAGATCCCGCACGAAATCGGGCGTATCGCAAACGTCGCTGCGCCCGACAAGGCAATCGCCGGCGTCCAGACGGCAGACCGCTTCCGTCACGGCGGGGGAAAGCGACACGACCCGCGGCGACGCCGGAACCGCAAAGGCGAATGCGGTGAAAAAGATCCCCGCGGCAAAGCGTTTCATTTCGACGTGTTCCGCGCTTTGTAAAGCGGATCGTACGCTTCCAGATCCTTGCTCCAAAATCCGGTACGGATGCCGTCGCCCGCATCGTGCGTTTTGTAGATCGTGCGCGATTCACCGACGTGATTGTCGACGAAAACCGCCACCGCGCTCTGATTGTGCCGGAAATCGATCGTACCGTAAAATTTCAGCATCCCGTAACCGAAATAGCCGGGTTCCGGAGCCCGCAGGAAACTGGTCGTTTCATATTTGCCGCAACTTAAATATCCGCCGTCGGCGTTCATCAGCGTGGTGCTCGGCGACACGACCTGCGTCACCTTTCTGCCGCCCGAGCGCATGACATTGTAACAATCTTCGCCGAGACACTCGTTGTAACCGTATCCGGCGTAACGCGTCGTGAATTCCGGCGTGTAATTCATCGCTTCGGGGCATTGAAACAACCGGCTGTTGTGGGCGCTTTCGCCGCTGCCCGTACCGAGCGCAAGCAGGCCGTACCCGGTCATTTTGCCGTCGACGCTCACGCCGGAATCCCAACTGCCGTGGAGCGTGCTGAGGGGGCAAAAAAAATCGTCGTAATTGGACGAATAGAGCATCTGCAACATCCCGATCTGCCGTAAGTTGTTGGAGCAGTTGCTTTTGCGCGCTCCGGCGCGGGCGCGGGAAAGCGCCGGTGTCAGCAATCCGGCAAGCGTCGCGATGATGAAAACGACGATCAGCAACTCCAACAGCGTGAAGCGCCGGAAACGGAAACGGGACTTCATAATCAAACTCCTTTTGTGTGACGCGCACAAAGTTTTCGGGGGAACACCCCCGGCTTTGGTTTTTCCGCTTTTTCCCTCAGGATCCGACTATGACGGTTGCGCGACAGCCACGGAATTCCACCGAATGATTCACTGCACGGGAAAGAGCCCTCTTCTTAATATACACGCGATGATTTGAAAAACAAATCCCGGCGTCGTATATTAAGACGAAGTTAAATCTATCAACAACCCCAACGGAGGATGGAACTATGTCGTTGCAGAGAATGGATACGCTTCTTAAAGCCGCGCGGAAACAACACATCGCCCTCGGCGCTTTCGAGTGCTGGGACAGTCTCAACATCGAAGGGATCGCCCGGGCGGCGGCGGCGTGTCATTCGCCGGTGATCTTTCAGGCGACGTCGATGGAATACGGTTCGATCGGCGGAGCGGAAGCGCTCGGCGGCATCGTGAAATATTACATCAAACGCTTCGATCTCGACGCGGCGCTCCATCTCGATCACGGCGCCAACCTCGACGAAGTCACCGAATGCGTCAAGGCGGGTTATTCCTCGGTAATGCTCGACGCATCGATCCATCCGTTCGAGGAAAACGTCCGGCTTTCCAAAATGGCGGCGGACATCGCCCATGAATACAACGCCAGTTGCGAAGCCGAACTCGGTCACGTCGGCGGCGGCGACGGCGGCGAAGGTTCGGCGTCGGTGCTGACCGTACCGGGGGAAGCGGCGGAATTCGTGCGCCGCACCGGGGTCGACTGTCTGGCGGTCGCCATCGGGACCGTGCACGGTGAATACAAAGGCAAACCCGAATTGAAACTCGACCGTCTGGCGGAAATCGCGGCGGCGGTGGAACTTCCGCTGGTGCTTCACGGCGGTAGCGGCACACCGATCGATCTGTTGCAGGCGGCGATCCGGCTCGGCATCGCCAAGATCAATATCTGCACGGACATCAACAAAGCGTTTCTCGCCGGCATCGAAGAAGCGCGCGCGACCAAAACGCCGAGTCTGGCGGGATATTTCTACCGTCCGGCGGTCGCCGCGTTGCAGAAAAAGACGGAAGAGCTGATCCGCCAGTTCCGCTGCGAATAATCTTTTCCCGAAAATATCGCCCCCCTCCTTTCCCGAACCGGAAAGCGAGGGGGTTATTTTTCGGGGATCCGCCAAAATTCCGGACGCCAGAATTTCGCTTCCAGACTGCTGAAATCGGTATGCTGCGACGGAATATCCGGCGCGACCGTGTTGGTCGCCGGGTCGGAGATCCCGAAAGCCTTGAGCGTCACCTGTTTTTCCACGCTCCGCATCAGACGGGGAAGTTGCAGAAAACTCGCTTCCCATTCCCCGACCGTGTATTCCTCTTTCGACCCGGGCGACGTCAGGTGCATATCGACCCACGTCAGAATACTTCCGCACGGCAATACGCAATAGTCCATCATATCGTAGCGGTCGATGAAAGGATGCAGACAGAGATTGTAGAAATGCGTTTCCGGATGGGCGGCAAGATACGCTCCGACCACGAGCGCCGTATCCCGCACCGAAGACGCAGCCGCCATGAAAACGATGTTCTTGACCGGAAGTTGCGGATAACGCGAGAGAAATTCCGTCACGATGAAACTTCCCATGCTGTGTCCGATCAGCGTGATCTCGGCGTCGGGATGCTTTTTCATATAAACGGCCAGCATTTCGGCGAAACAGGAAAAGACTCCGTCCGCCGGAGCTTCCGCCATGGCGATCATACGCGAACCGGTATAGAACTCTTTCGGATCGCGCACAAAAGCCAAATGGGCGCGCCGCCGCATTTCCTCCCAGGCGCGCGACCCGAAAACGTCGATCAGCGACGTCGTGAAAAAACGCAGGGGAGTCCCGGCGAAGTAGCCGAAGCGGATGAGCGGCATCAGCGAATGCGCCGCATAATCGCCGCCGAGATAACACTCCATCCCCGTGTCGCGCGCCGTCAACGCACGGGAAAGTTGATTGTATTCGTTCTGTTCGGTACTTTCCCAAAGCGCCGACGTCTGGGTGGCGATGCTTTCCGGCAGGGTCATCAGCGTACCGAAAACGTCCGACAGGAAAAAGAACGGTACCGACGGCGGCCCCGTCCAGTAATTTTCCATGCCGTTGCGCACCAGAAGAAGATGATGGACATAACACTCGAAAAGTTCCGATTCCCAGTTGACGAAAATCGGCCAGACGTCACCGTCGTCCATAATGACGGGAATGTTCCGCGCCGAAATTTCCACGGTTTCCTCCGCGGAATTCATCCCGCCGAAACAGTAGATCATCAAGTTTTTGCGCTTGCTTTTTTCAAGCGCATTTCCCATATTGGAAAGATGTTCTTCCAGCGTGATCGAACCGGCTTCGCGGATGACTTCGCCGTTTGCGTCGGTCAAATCGTAAAAAACGGGATGACCGCTGCCGTCGGAAGTGATGATATGCGAAGCGATCTCCGGATGAAGCGCCGGCGCACAGCCGGCACCGAATAAGCCGAAAAACGCCGCCGCACCCAAAAGCACCGCACGGAAACGTCGGCGAAAACGGGAAACCCAATCCGGCGACACGCGCGTTTCGCAACGCTCTGAATTTTCCGCGCAATCGAGCGATTGCCGGACGATCTTGTCCGCCGCTTCGGAAACACGGGGCGAAAAACTGCGCATATTTTCATGGAGACGGGAACTTTCCTGCCGCATCCGCGAAATGGCATCGGCGACCGTTTCACCCGCACCGACGGCGATCGCCACGCCGCGTTCCACAAGATATTTCTGATTTTTTTCCTCGTGCCCGGCGATCGGATCGACCAACAGCATCGGCTTGCCCAGCGCGATGCATTCCGAAGTGGTAATGCCGCCGGGTTTGGTGACGACATATTCGCTGACCGCCATAAATTTATACATTTCATGCGTGTAAGGATAGGCGAGGAGCCGCCCTTTCGCGCGTTTTTCCGCCGCGTGCAAATGGCGGTACAACGCTTCGTTGCATCCGGTCAGAGCGATCACGCCGAAATCCTGATGGACGCCGAGCAAGCGACGGACGACCTGCTCCATATGCCCGATGCACCAGGACCCGAGCGTCAGCAAAATATAGGACCGCTTTTCGTCAAGTCCGAGTTCCTTTTTCCACGCGACACGTTCTTCTTCGCCGAAGGAACGGCTGAAAATCCCGGCGACGGGACACCCGGAAACGCAAAGTTTTTCTGCCGGGACACCCCACGATTCAAAGCGCAGCGCGGACAATTCGTTCGGCACGAAAATCCGGTCCAGCGCCGGTTCGGCGTAAATGCGGTGCGCCGTATGGTCGGTGACGACGGCGCAGACAGGAATATGCAAAATGTTTTCCGCTTTCGCTCCGGCGAGGATCGCCGCCGGATAAAAATGGGTCGCGATCACAAGATCGGCGGCATTTTTTTCAACCGCTTCCAGAATACGGCGTTTCACCGACGCCGAAGTGATCTTCAGCAGCGCCGGAAAAAAGCCGCGGGAAGAATGATTGTTCCGGTTGTGGATGCCGCGCCAGAGCCATGGCGCATGACGCAACACCCACGGGTAAAGACCGAGAAAGATCCAACGCACATAGAAGGGCATCCAGATACTGGTTTCGACGTGAACGACGCCGATGCCGGGGTGATTTTTTTCAAAATTTTCGCGGATTGCCTCCGCCGCCGCGATATGGCCGGACCCCATCGGACCGGATAAAATCAAGACGTTTCCGACGGACTTCATCGCACCGCGCGCTCCTTTGCCGCGTCTGCGTAGGAAAGACATTCCCAGCCGTCGTCGAGCAGATGCGCCAGCAGGACGGCTTCGCGCTCGAAAAGTCCGTGCCGCACGTCCATCGGATGAAGCGACAAACGGAGTACTCCGCTTTTTTTATGCTTCAAGCGAAAGGAATTGATGAGCATAAAAAGGCCGTCCGCCCAATCCGCGCCCCAGTCGAAATTGACGGGGAACGCGCGATAAAGGCAATTCCCCGCGCCATCGAAAAGTCCGCTCCAACGCGCGGCATAAAGAAATCCCGCTTCCGTCACCGCCTGCTTGCAGCCGCGGCTTTGAAACCATTGCGGCGCGACGAAACCGCCCGGCGCAAAACCGAAAGCGTCGCAAAAACATTGCCGCGCCCGGGAAATTTTTTCACGCGCCGCTTCAAAATCCGCTCGCCCGAATTCGGCGTATTCGTGGTGAATGCCGTGCAAACTGATGTCGCACCCTGTTTCGCGGCGCGCGGAAATGTCACGACACCAACAAGCATGCTCCGCAAGCGGCGTCCGGCGCATATAGTCGGGAACGACGAGCAAACTCCGGCGTGTCGCGCCCAATGCGTCGAGTTTGCGGCAGACCGCGTCGATCTCGGGGGCGAAAAAAGGCGTGACGTCATGGATGGAAAGCAAAATCTTTTTCATCAAAGAAAATCCTTTTCAGGCGAATGATTTCACGCGCCGCAGGAACGGCGTCCTTCGTTACTCTCCATGCGGTCGTCGAAGCAGACTTTCAACTTATGGGAAAATCCATGCAAATACGCCAATACAGGATGACGGAAAATGAATGCGTTGCGGCGGAATTTCGTCCATTTCGGTGAAACGCCGATCCGGGGGAAGACCCCGTGACCGGAGCCGCATGAGATCGCGCCTTTGGCGACGGTGAATTGGATGTCGAAGTCGCACGATTTCGCCGTTTCGGCGGCGACGGAACTGTAGTGTCCCCACGGCCAGAAGAGCAGATGATGTTTCCGCCCGGTCAATTTCGTCAATTCATCGCGGCAATTCTGCAAATCGTCGGCGAGAAATTTCCGGAATGCGGCGCAGTCCATTCCGTTTTGCGGATAACTCAAAATGCTGGCGTTGCCGTCGCCGAGTTCGTGTTTCGTACCGTGGACTTCCAGACGCCAGACGCCGGAACGTTCCATTTCGGCGAGTTCCGCGCGATTGCAATAGGCGCGCTTGTCGCCTTCCCTGGAAGCGCGTTGCGATTCGGCGATCGGGCGTCGCAAAAGCTCCGGGGCGGCGTCTTTCCGGATCTCTCCGTCCCAAAGACATCCGGCGGAAACGGCAAGAAGTGCGGAAAGGCCGCGCGATTGAAGTTCGTCGTGGGCGAAAAAGAGATTGTCGCACCAGCCGTCGTCGAACGAAAGCGCAGCGCAAGGTTCACCGGTCCTGATTTCGCCGGAGATGAATTTTTCCACCTCGGATGCGGCGAGCATCCGGTAGTGCGACTGCAAATAATCCAGTTGCCGCCGGAACATATCCAAAGCGATATTTTCCGGTCCGGGTTCCGGCAGGATGCGATGATACATAAAAAGGGAAAGCGCCATATTTCCATCCCAGGTTGCATACGTTTTCTCAATATAGCGGCGCCGACGGAAAAAGTCAACCGCCGATGCATCGCGCGCTCGTCGGCGCGCCATGCGGAACAACAAAAAACCCCGTCCGGGAGGGAGCGGGGTGGATTTCTGGTGGGCGTAGTAGAACTCGAATCTACGACCTCTACGATGTCAACGTAGCGCTCTAACCAACTGAGCTATACGCCCTTCTCAAAGAATGTCCCTTAATATACCCCCCGGTGCGCCGTTTGTCAATCCCCTGCGGACTTTTTTTTCTTTTTTCTTGAAAAATCCGCCGCACCGCATTATTTTAAACCGATACAGTCGGGGAACTATGCGTATGTCCGCCTTTTGGATGTCCTTTTTCGATCTTTTCGGCACCGTCGTTTTCGCCGTCACCGGCGCGCTTTCCGGCGTGCGGTTACGGCTCGATCTGCTCGGCGTCATCGTTTTCGGTTGCACCGTCGGCGTCGGCGGCGGCATCCTCCGCGATCTCATCATCGGCGACATCCCCGTCGCCGCTCTCCAAAACGAGACCTATCTTCTCGGTTGCATCGCCGTATCCTTGCTCACGTTTTTCGCGGCTTCGCCTTTCGTCCACCACCGCAACGCCATCCTCGTTTTCGACGCTTTCGGGCTGGGCATTTTCACCGCGATCGGAGCCGCCAAGGGCATCCAGTTCGGGATCGGCCCCGTCGGCACCATCCTCTGCGGCATTCTTTCCGCCGTCGGCGGAGGACTCATCCGCGACGTGCTGGCAAGAAAAGTCCCCCTCATACTCGTTTCCGATTTCTATGCGACCGCCGCGCTCGGAGGCGCACTCCTTTTCGTCGCGCTCCATCGCTTGCAGGTCGCGGATTTTCCGCTCTTTTGCATCGTCGCGCTTTTCGTCATCGCCGTGCGGCTCGCCGCCATCCGCTGGCATCTGCAACTGCCCTCGTTCCGGAAACGCCGCCGCCTTTGACGCGAATCGGTTTTTTTCCTCCTTTTCCGGCTTGCATTTCATAGGAAAAGTTGTACATTAAGTACGGTATCGTTTTCCGGGAAACACCTTATGGAGAGAATACGGTTATGGCGGTGGATATTCTGATCGGCACCCAGTGGGGTGATGAGGGCAAAGGCAAACTGATCGACGTCCTGACCGGCGACGTCGATATGGTCGTGCGCTATCAGGGAGGGAACAATGCGGGACATACCGTCGAAATCGGCGAAGAACGTTACGTTCTGCACCTCGTGCCTTCGGGGATCTTCCGCCCCGAAGTCCGGTGCGTGATCGGCAACGGCGTGGTCGTCGACCCCGTCGCGCTCGACGACGAAATGGCGAAACTGCGCGAACGCGGGATCGACACGTCCAACGTCGAACTTTCCGACCGCGCCCAGTTGATTTTCACCTATCACCGTATGGCGGACGCCCTCAACGAACAGGGCGCCGTCCGGAAAATCGGCACGACGGGCCGCGGGATCGGTCCCGCCTACACCGACAAAATGCGCCGTTGCGGCATCCGGGCGATCACACTCACCAAACCCGCGCAACTCGCCGAAAAATTCCGCGCCGAAGCGGAAAAATACAACCGCTTTTTCCGGTTCCTCGGTGCCCCCGAGATGGACATCGAAACGGAACTCGCCAAAGTCCTCGAAGCCGCCGCGCACCTCGCCCCGATGGTCGCCAATTCGGTCTACACCATCAACCGCGCCATCCGCGAAAACAAAAAGATCCTCTTCGAAGGCGCGCAGGGCGGATTGCTCGACATCGACCACGGGACTTATCCTTTCGTCACCAGCAGCAATACGATTTCCGGCGGCGCCTGCACGGGCGCGGGGATCCCGCCGCAATGCGTAGGCGACGTCTGGGGCGTTATCAAAGCGTATACCACCCGCGTCGGCGAAGGACCTTTCCCGACCGAACTTTTCGACGCCATGGGCGAAAAACTGCGGCAGCGCGGCCGTGAATTCGGCGCGACGACCGGGCGTCCCCGCCGTTGCGGATGGTTCGATGCGGTGGCGTCCGGTTATTCCTGTATGGTCAGCGGCGTCAACAAACTGGCGGTCACCAAACTCGACGTACTCGACGAATGCGACGAGATCGGTCTTTGCATCGGTTACGAGATCGACGGCAAAACGACGACGGAATTCCCCGCCGAAGCCGCCGATCTGGAAATCGCCAAACCGGTCTACGAATATCTCCCCGGCTGGAAATGCGATCTGTCCGCCGTCCGCCGCTACGACGATCTGCCCGGCGCCGCCAAAAATTATCTCAAGCGCATGGCGGAACTCGTCGGTTCCGAGATCGCGATCATTTCGGTCGGACCGCGCCGCGACCAGACTTTCCGCATCTGACAAAGGGATCTTCCCGATATGGCAAAAAGGCGCGAACCGCTTTCCAAAGCCGGCCGCTTTTTCGCCCGGCTGGATTACCTGCAACTGGCGAGTATGCTCGCCCTGATCGGGACCGGTCTTGTTTTCATTTATTCGACCGGTGTGCAGATCGGCGGCGACGACCCCGCTTTCTTTTTCCGGCGGCAACTGCTTTGGATCGCCTGCGGGAGCGTGCTTTGGCTGGCGGGCACGCTCGGCAATACCCGTTCGGTCGTCTTCAAAGTCGGGATCGTCGTTTTCTGCATCGCGGTCCTCGGCGCGCTGATTGCGGTCCTTTTCGCCGGTGTACGCGTTTTCGGGGCGACCCGATGGCTCGCCGTCGGAGGATTCCGGATCCAGCCGTCGGAATTCGCCAAACTTGCGCTGGCGAGCGGCATCGCGCTGATTTTTTCGTTGCGCGGGCTCGGCGTCAACACCTTTTCGGGGATCGCCGTCAGCGGCACTCTTGCATTGATCTATTTTTTCCTCATTGCGCGTGAACCGGATTTCGGCAGCGCGATCGTGCTGTTGCCGATTTACGCCGCCGTCGCTTTCGTCGCCGGACTCAAATGGAAAAAGATCATCTTCGTCCTCTGCTCGCTCGGAATCGTTTCCGGGATCGGCGTCGCCAATGAACTTTGGGGGAAACCGCTGTTGCACGATTATCAGCGCAAGCGCATTCTCGTTTTTCTCGATCCCGAACGCGACCGTCTGGAAAGCGGCTACAACGCCTATCAGGCGCGGCTCGCCGTCGGCTCCGGAGGTTTTTCCGGGAAAGGGATCGGCGAAGGCACCCAGAACGAGCTGGGATTTCTGCCCCGGACGGTTTCCAACAACGATTTCATCCTCTCGGTCATCGCCGAAGAGACCGGCTTTGCAGGCATCACGGCATTGCTGTTGCTTTTCGCGCTGTTGCTCTATTCGATCGTGCGCTGCGCCTATTTCGCGCCGGATGATTTCGGCCGCTATTTCGGCGTCGGCGTCGCGATGATCTTTTTCACGCATCTTTTCATCAATATCGGAATGAGTTTCGGCGTAACTCCGGTGACGGGGCTTTCCCTGCCTTTCGTCAGTTACGGCGGCTCGTTTCTGATGACCGCGATGGCGGCGCTGGGCATCCTTCAATCGATCCACCGCACCGCCCGCGAAGAAAACTGAAGGACCTTTTATGAAAACAACTTATTATCCCTCGGCGCTGACGATCGCCGGAAGCGATTCCGGAGGCGGCGCCGGAATCCAGGCGGATCTGCGGACTTTCAACGCGCTCGGCGTTTTCGGGTGCAGCGCAATCTGCGCCGTCACCGGTCAGAATCCGCTTCGCGTGGACCGTATCGACGCCCTGCCCGCCGAAGCGGTCGTTTCCCAGATCGACGCCGTGCTGACGGCGTTTCCGATCCGTTTCGCCAAAAGCGGGATGCTTTTTTCCGCGCCGATCATCCGCGCCGTTTCCCAAGCGGTCGAAAAATACCGTCTGTCGCTGATCTGCGACCCTGTAATGGTCGCCACGTCCGGAGCCCGGCTTCTGGAAAAAGACGCCATCGACGCGCTCCGCGACGAACTGCTTCCCCGCGCCGCGTGGATCACGCCGAACATTCCGGAAGCGGAATTACTTCTCGGCGAAAAACTTCCGACGCCGGACGACCAGTTGCGCGGCGCGCGGCTTCTCGCCGAAACGTTCGGGGTTTCCGTCTTGCTCAAAGGCGGTCATCTCATCCGGAGCGGACGGGTCGTCGATTTCGTCGTCCACGGCGGGAAGTCGTACCGGCTTTCCTCGCCGGAAGCCGACGCTTCCGGACATGCCGGACACGGCACGGGATGTACGCTTTCGGCGGCGATCACCGCTTCTCTGGCGCTCGGGATGCCATGGAAAAAAGCGCTCTGCGAAGCCAAGTCGTTCGTTTTCGGCTCCCTGGCCGAAAGCGTCGTCCTCGGCGACGGCATCCGGGCAATGTATCCGCCGACTATTGATACATTTGAAGAGATTTCGCTTGAAGAAATAAAATGAAACCCATCCTTTCCCGCTTCGCGCTGTTGCTGGCAGCGACACTTTTCGCGTCGTCCGTCCAATCCGCACCTGCGGGAACAACAATGGTTTCGGGGAAAAAATATTGCGATTTCAACGCGCTTTCCGCAATGCTCGGATTGCGCCGTACGCCCGTTGAGGGCGGTTTCGCCTATTATCGGGGCAATGAAACGGTCCTCTCGCTCATCGACAAGCACATTTCAGCGCGGCTTTGCGGAATGGATGTTGCGCTATCCTATCCCGTTTCCACCCGGAACGGAGTCCCTTTCATCAGCGTCATCGACTGGAAATCGACCTTTCAGGCGATGTTTCTGCCACGGTGCGCCCGGCGTCAGCGCGTCGCGACGGTCCTGCTGGATCCGGGACACGGCGGCCGCGACTGCGGCGCCGTCGGCCGCGTTTCCGTCGAGAAAAAACTGACCTTGCGCATCGCATCGCGGGTCGCGGCATTGCTGCGCGCCCGTGGCTTCCGCGTGGTGATGACGCGTACATCCGACCGGGAGATCCCCCTTGCACAACGGAGCGCGCTCGCCGGACAAGTCGGCGCGGACATTTTCGTTTCGATCCACTTGAATTCCGCCTCTCCGGGCGTCAGCGGCATCGAAACGTACTGTCTGACTCCGGCGGGGGCTCCGTCAAGCAACGACCGTGCCAAAAAGCAAGGCAATATGTCATCCTGCCCGGGCAACCGCTGGGACGCCAACAATTTTCTGCTTGCCGCCGCGGTACACCGGAAACTGCTGGTACGCACCGGCGCCGCCGACCGGGGGCTCAAGCGGGCGCGTTTCGCCGTGTTGCGCGACCTGACGGTGCCGGGAATTCTCATCGAAGCGGGGTTTCTTTCCCACGTACAGGAAGAACGGCGTCTCGTCACCGGCAATTACGTTGAATCGCTCGCCCGCGCCATCGCGGACGGGATCGCCGAATACGGCAAAGGCATCGGACAAATCAGCGCCGCGCCAAATCGAGCGTCAACTGTTCCAGGACGAAAAGCGGATCGCCCCCGGTGACCATTTTTTTGGCGGAATCGCGCAAAGAAACGAGATTTTCCGCCAGTTTTTCCGCCGGACGACGCATCGCCGCTTCGCAGAGTTTGAATGCGCGGTAAGGGTGCATCGCCAGCAGAAAATTGTCCGCTTCCGCCGCCCGCACGTCTTCGGGAACGGCATCGAACATCCGCGGGTTGATCCGTTCAACGTGCAACCGGCGCATCGCCAGATGCGTCTGCACCATCTGCTTGAATTCCCGGCTGACCATCGCCAGAACTTTCAATTCGTCGCCTTTTTTGACGAGCAGACGGTGCAACAGCGTCAATGCCCGGGCGCCGTTCCCGTCCAGCAAGGCGCCCGTATATTCCCACCCTAGCGTTTCCGCCGAACGGCTGATGATCGCACGGCAATCTTCCAGCGTGATGAAGGGGGCGTTTCCGGCGTAGCAGACGAGTTTTTCCAATTCGTGCGTCAAAGTCCCCGTATCGCCGCCGATGGCTTCGACGAGAAACTGCATCGCTTCGTCGTCGATGCGGCGTCCCTCGCGGCGGATGAAATCCCGGATCAAATTCCGGCGGTTTTCCGCCCAGTTTTTATCGGAAACGCGCCCGCTTCCGCCGCAGACATCGACGCGGGCGCCGGCGTTTTTGACTTTGCGCGCGAATTGTTTGCGCTGGTCGAAACCGGGGCCGTCGACGACGACCGTCACTTCCGGAGGCAATGTTTCCGCCAACAATGCGGCGACGCTTGCAAAAGGTTCGTTTTCGCCGTTGAAAAGATCAAGATCCGGATAATGGCGCATCCAGAGCAATTTGCGTTCGGTAAGGAAGGGCGGCGTGCGCAACGCGTCGAGAAAACGCCCCGCGACGGCGGCGGCCTTGGCATCGTCGGCGTCGCCCGCGATGACTTCAAGTTCGGCGTTTTCTTCCGGCTCGGCGTCCGCCGGAAGTCCGGAAAGTTTCAGGATGAGCGCCTTCGCCCGCCGCTTGCGTTCGAAGTCGTCGTCGCCCGTAAAAATGAAAAGTTCGCCCATGCGCGACGGCCGTTTTTCAGCGCAAACCGGCGCCTTCGTCCAATCCGAAGCGGATGTTCATACACTGGATCGCCTGCCCCGACGCACCTTTGGTGAGGTTGTCGATCACCGACGTGAGGATGACTTTTCCGGTATGCTCGTCGAAATTATAACCGATTTCACAGCAGTTGGTCATAAAGACGTATTTGGTGTCGGCGGGACGTTTCGCCGGCAGGATCCGGATGAATTCCTCTTTCCCGTAGGATCTTTCATAGACTTCGCCGACTTTTTCCAGCGTGCAGTTTCCCGTCGCGTCCAGCAGGATCGTCGAATGGATGCAGCGGTTCATCGGCGCGAGATGCGGGATGAAATTGATCGCCATTTCCGGAACGCCGGCGGCACAGGCAAGTTCCTGTTCGATTTCCGGCAGATGACGGTGTCCGACGATGCCGTATGCTTTGAGACTTTCGTTGCATTCGGGGAAAATATAGGGCAGATCCACTTTGCGTCCCGCCCCCGTCACGCCGGAGCAACTGCAAATGACGACATTCGTCGGTTTGACCAGTCCGGCGGCAAGCAACGGAGCCGTGGGCAAAATCGAACTGGTCGGATAACATCCCGCGCAGGCGACGAGGTCGCAGGTCTTCAATTTTTCGCGGTAACGCTCCGGAAGTCCGTAGACCGCCCGCGACAAAAGTTGCGGCGCCGGATGATCGACTTTGTAATATTGCTTGTATTTGGCGGTGCTGCGCAACCGGAAATCGGCGGAAATATCGAAAACTTTCACGCCCGCTTCCAGCAGCGGCACGGCGAATTCCGTCGCCAGTCCGTGCGGCAACGCAAGGATCGCCGCGTCGCATTGCGCGGCGATCTTTTGCACATCCGGCTCGACAAAATGAAGTTTCAGTCCCGTAAAACGGGGGAATACCGACGAAACCGGTTCCCCCGCGTTTTTCCGCGACGGGACCGCGACGATTTCCGCGTTCGGATGACGCAACAACAACCGCAACAACTCTTCGCCCGCATAACCGCTGGCACCGAAAACGGCGACCCGAATTTTTTCCATGGCTTTTTCTCCTGCCGAAAAGTTTTTCTTTCCGCATAATATAGCCACATCGCCTTTTCTTTTCAAATCAAAAACGGCTTTGTTCGCATCCCTTTCGCGTCAACGGCGGCAGGGGCGGCCCCCGCGGCACGGACGGTACGGATGATGATGATGCCAATAGCCGCGGGGATGATACCCGCAACAGGGACGGTACGGCGCAAAAACCGCCGGAGCCGCGACGACGCCCGGCGTCAGCACCGGAGGAGTCACCAGTACACTGGTCGTCGCGGGGGCGGCGACCAGCGGCGGTCCGACGGGCACGCTCATCGGGACGGGGGCGACGACCGGTTGCATCACCGCCGCGGTCCGCGGCGCCACGGTATCAAGCCCGTATCCGACCACTCCGATGACGTCCGCCGCCAGACACACGCCGTCGTTTCCGTGACAATGCCCCGCGAATGCCGCCACGGCCGTCAAGCCGGCGGCCACAATCAGAAAACGTTTCATTTTTTCTCCCTTTCGTTGAGTTGCGCCCTTTTTCGGGCTTCACCGGAAATAACGAAACAGGGAGGAAATTTATTTTAGACACAAAACTATTTTAATAAAAAATTTTTATTCTTCTTCGTCCAACAGGATCCCCTGCCACAATCCGATGGGACAACCGCGATACTCATAGAAGGGAGGCAGCAAATTGCGCCAACTGCGGTCGCCCAGCGGCGGGAAGGTCGAATCAATGACGTAAACGACTTTTTCCTGCTGCGGCAAATTTTCAAGCGACGGAAGTTTCACCACTTTGGCGCCGGAATAATACAATCCGCCGTACAGATCGCTGATGTTTCCTTTGTAAAGAATGCCGGATGGCTCTCCTTTCAACGCCGCAGCGAGGTCGCCGCCGAAAATGCGTTTTTCGTTGCTTTGCTCCTGGTAGCGGGCGAGAATGCCGCTGTAAAAAACGCCGATCGAAGCGGCGACGAGAAGCAGAATGCGGGAAACCGGTTCGGTATGCCGTCCGCAATGAATGGCGATCCACAGCAAAGCGCCGAGCGCATAGCAAAGAAGTCCGGTCTTGAAAAATCCGGGGGCTTCCCGGAAATGCAACGAGTTTTCGATGCTGGCGAAATGCGCCAGCCACGTTTCCGGCACAAACGCCATCACGGTGATAAGCAACAGCATCGCCGCCGCCGCATATTCGCCGATCACCAGAATTTTGCGGAGCCGTATCCCGTAGCGGCGCATTCCCGGTTCATAAGCGTTACCGCAGAGGATCGCAAGCGGACCGAGCATATAGAGCATTTCGCGGGAATCGTATTCGGGGATCAGCCAGAGAATCAGGACGGTCGGAGCGACCAGCGTGCGCAGATAACGGTTATAAATCGGCGTCGGATCCAATTCCTGCAACGCCGCGCAAAAGGGAAGCCACACGATCAGCGACCACGGCAGAAGCCGGACAAAAAACTTCAACGGAAATTCCCAGAAATTCCGGAAAAATTCCGCCGCCGTACCAGTCCCCCAGAATTGATAATCGAACGACATCTGACCGTACCACCGGGCATAAGGGAACGCCCAGAACCCCACGGCGATACCGAGCAGGATCACTCCCGCGACGAATCCGGCACGGTGAAATTTGCTCCGCACCGAAAAAGGCCGGCGGAAAAACAACATCGGGAAAATAAAAAAGAAAAGCAACCGGAATCCACCGGAAAGAAATCCGAAGGCAAGAAAAATCGCGGCGGAAATCCACGCTTTGTTCCAGGCGCCGCGCGCGCCGTAATAGAAAAAGAGCAGTTGCGCCGCCAAAAGGAAAAAGGCATTGAGCGTCACCGGATTGCCTTCCCACCCCTTTTCAAGCGAAATGAGCGATGTCAGATAAATGGCCGCTGCGACGACGCCGGCACGGGGCGAATGCGTGCTTTTCGCACCGAAAAAAACGACCGCCGCCGTCAAAAAAAGCATCAGTACGGAAATCGTGCGCATCACCGTTTCCACCGGACAATGCGTCCAGCGGACGGCGAGAGAAACCAACGCGGGATAAAGCGGGAACCCGTTTTTGAGCGCCACCTGATGCGCCGTCACCAGAAAATTACGGAAATGAAATTCCGTCGCTTCGACCGCATACAACCCTTCCTGACGAAAGAGTTCCCTGCCCGAAACGACCCACGGCAGATAAATCGCCGCCGCGACCACCGTCACGACGAGAAGCGAAATCCAGAGCGCGTGCGCTTTTTCTTTATAAGGACCCATCCTGCAGTGCAAGCTCCCCTTCGCGTCCGGGAAAAACTCCGAGCGCGATTTTTCCCGTCGGCGCCGTCGCGGCGGACATTTCCGCCGCCTCTCCGAGCGTCGTCACCCGGTAACCGCGGCGGAGAACCTCCCGCAGATACGCAACGAATTGATCGCGGCACCGTCCGCCTTCGGCTTCGGCGTGGATCGTCAAAACGTTGAGCGCATCGTCGCGCAAAAGCGACAACTGGTAATCGTTGTAGTTGGCATCGTTCACACCGTCGCGCCCGAGAACTTCGTCGTAAGTCGGCAACGTCACGGGGATCTGAAGTTGCGAAAGTTTTTCGCCGCCGACCACCGGAAAAAAGGGACTCCTTCCGCGGCAGTCGCTGTTGTAGGAAAAAGGATATTCCGTCTTGATCTTCAGCCAGAGATCATTGGCGCGCCATCCGGGCGCGGCGCTGGAAAGGATCTCCCGTCCGCAGATGTCGCGCAATTCCGCGACGCCCCGGTCGAGTTCGCGCCGGATGTCCTTTTCCGTCATCGTCATCAGATGCGCCTGCGTATAATGGTGATCCCAGGCGTGAAAACCGACTTCAAAGCCGCGGGCGGCGGCGCCGATCACGTCGCGGCAACGGCGCCCGATGCGTATTCCGGGCCAGGCGGTCCCCATCAGCACGATCTCCGGGCCGTAAAGCCCGGCGGCGTTGGTGCGAAGCATTTTCCAGAGGAAACGCGGTTTGAGCAACCGCCACAGGTGGCGTCCCATATTGTCCGGTCCCACCGAAAAATAAAACGTCCCGCGCACGCCGAAATCGGCGAGCGTTTCACAGAGCGCGGGTACGCCGCGCTCCGTCCCCCGGAGCGTATCGACGTCGATACGCAAAGCGAGCAGTTTCATCATCGCGTAAATTCGCCGGACTTAACCGCTTCCTGCAGGAAAAAGTCGAGCGTCTCTTCGATTGATTTTTCCAGCGGGATCGACGGTTCCCAGTCGAGATATTTTTTCGCGTTGGCGATTTTCGGCGTCCGGCGCTGGACGTCCTGATACCCTTTGCCGTAAAAGGCGCCGGAATCGACCACCTGAAATCCCGCGAAGGGCGGGAACTTGCCGCGCAACGGATGCGCCTCGAATTTTTCGACGAGGATCTCCGCCATCGTGCGGATGCTCGCTTCGTTGGCGGGATTGCCGATGTTGATGATCTTGCCGGAGCAACGGCCGTCCGCATTTTCGATGATCCGGTAGAGCGCTTCGACGCCTTCGGAAACGTCGACGAAACAGCGTTTCTGCTCGCCGCCGTCGATCAGCTGGATCGGCGCTCCCTGCACCAGCGCGAGAATCATCTGCGTGATCGCCCGGCTGCGTCCGAGACGCGCGCCGGCAAGACTGTCGAGCCGCGAACCGATCCAGTTGAACGGACGGAAAAGCGTGAAATCGACCATCTTCTTGGCGCCGTAGGCATAAATCACCCGGTCCATCATCTGCTTGCTGCACGAATAGATCCAGCGCTGCATCCGGATCGGTCCGGTAACCAGTTTGGAATTTTCCTCGTCGAACTGTTCGTCTTCGCACATTGCGTAGACTTCGCTCGTCGAGGGGAAAATGATCCGTTTGCCGTATTTGACGCAGAGCCGGAGGATCCGGAGGTTTTCCTCGAAATCGAGCTCGAAAACGCGCAACGGATTGCGGGTGTACTCCATCGGGGTCGCGATCGCCACCAGCGGCAACACGACGTCGGCTTTTTTGACGTGGTATTCGATGTATTCGCGATCAATTGTAATGTCCCCTTCGTGGAAGTGGAACGATTCGTTGCCGAGCAGATGCGAAACGTAATTGCTACGCAGATCCATCCCGTAGACGTCGTATTTTCCGGAAGCGAGCAACCGTTCGGAAACGTGACTGCCGATGAAGCCGTTGACACCGAGGATGAAAATACATTTTTTACGTCCGGCGCGGCGCAGTTTCGCCGGATCCATATGAAACGTCATATTGACGGCGATGTGTCCGTTGCGCGCGAAAAGTTCTCCCGGCTGATAGACGTCGTCCTCAAACTGTGCGTAACGCACTGCCAGCGCGCCTTTCCCGCAGGCGATCGTCAGCGGTTCGATGCCGAGGACCGTGCCGGGAGCGCCCTCTCCGGCAACCGGTTCGGTCTCCCAGAAAAAGCATTTGCGGTCGCCGAGAAAACTGAATGCGCCGGGATACGGTTTCGTAACGCCCCGCACCAGACGGTCGATTTCGACGGCGCTTTTGCTCCATTGGATTTCTCCGTCGGCGGGTTTGCGTCCGTGGAAAAGCGTCGCGTCGTCTTCGTTTTGCATAATGCGCTTCGCCTTGCCGGCGGCGAGCAGCGGCAACGCCCGCGCCAGCATTTTCCGGGCGGCGGCGACCGATTTGTCGAAAAGCGATTTCGCGGTTTCTCGGGGCGATATTTCGACTTTTTCCTGATCGACGATGTCGCCGGCATCGACGGCTTCGGTCATGTAATGAAGCGTGACGCCGCTTTCGGTCTCGCCGTTGATGATCGCCCAGTTGATCGGCACGCGACCGCGGTATTTCGGCAACAGCGAACCGTGCAGATTGAGCGCGCCCAGACGCGGGATTGCGAGCAGTTCGCTTCTGACGATGTTCCGGTAGTAGAAACTGAAAAGGAAATCGGGTTTCATCCCGGCGATGCGCTTCACCCACACCGGGTGATTGACGTCTTCGGGCGCATAGACGGGGATCCCGCGCGCTCCGGCGAATTCCGCCACGGAATCGAACCAGATGTTTTCACCGGGATTGTCGCGATGCGTGAAAACGGCTTCGATCTCGTACCCCGCATCCAGCAATGCCGCGATACCGGCGCACCCCATGTTATGATAGGCGAGAACTACACACTTCATTGATACAACCTCCTATATAATGAAACGGGAAACACCGTTTTACACTATTTTTCGCGCCGGTCGAAAACGCGCTTGGCCTTGCCTTCGCTGCGTTCGATCTGCCGGGGCCCGACCAGTTTCACCAGCACTCGCAATCCGATCACGGATTCGATCGACGCCGAAATACGGCGGCGCAACGCCTCCATTTCGCGGATCTGATCCGAAAAAGTCTCGACTCCGACCTCGACATCGACTTCAATGTTATCGACTTTGTTTTCGGTGTAGAGTATGATGTTGTAATTGGGCGCGCCGACCACCTGCAAAAGGGCGCTTTCGATCTGCGACGGGAAAACGTTGACGCCGCGGATGATGAACATATCGTCGCTCCGGCTTGATATGCGGTCGATCCGGCGCAGCGTGCGTCCGCCCGGACACTCGCCGGGCAGAATGCGCGTGATGTCGCGCGTCCGGTAGCGGATCATCGGCATCGCGAATTTGCCGAGCGTCGTCAGGACCAGTTCTCCGGTTTCGCCGTCGGGGAGGATCTCCTCCGTGTCGGGGTCGATGATCTCCGGATAGAAATAGTCCTCGAAAATATGCAGTCCGGCATGTTCGGAACATTCGACGCCGACGCCGGGACCGATGATTTCGGAAAGTCCGTAGATGTCGAACGCTTCGATCCCCGCTTTTTCCTGAATGTAGCGACGCATTTCCTCCGACCAGGGTTCGGCGCCGAAAACGCCGACGCGCAATTTCTGCTCGGGCAACGGCATTCCCTCTTTTTCGGCGACCTCGATCATATGGATGAAGTAACTCGGCGTACAGCAGACGGCGGTAACGCCGAAATCGCGGATGAGCATCACCTGCCGTTTGGTGTTGCCGCCTCCGGCGGGCACGACCGTCGCGCCGAGCGCTTCGGCGCCGTAATGCGTACCGAGACCGCCGGTGAAAAGACCGTATCCGTAAGCGTTCTGGATGATGTCCGTACGCGACAGTCCGCAACAATTGAATGCGCGGCGCAGCACGCCGATCCAGACGTTGATATCTTCCTGCGTGTAGGCGACGACGATCGGCTTGCCGGTCGTACCGCTCGAAGCGTGCAACCTCACGATATCCGGAAGCGGCACGGCGAAAAGACCGAAAGGATAGGTATCGCGCAGATCCGCCTTTTTCATAAAGGGAAGCCGGGCGAGATCGGCGAGCGTTTTGATGCAATCCGGAGCAAGACCGCGCTCTTTCATCCGGTTGCGGAAAAGTTCCACGTTTTCATAAGCGTGGCGGACGATGCGGCGGAGCCGCTCCAATTGCAGAGCGCGCAACCGCTCGACGACGAGATAATCCGGCGAAGCCAGATCTTCGATACCGGTCAGACGATTCATAATGCAAACCTTCAAACTGCGAAAACGTTGCGATGCGATAAAATATAGCACGGAACCTTGCTTTTTGCAAGGGAAATCACGCGCGCGCACGAAAGCAAAACGCGAAGGGTTTGAAAAAAGCGTATTCCGGCACTATATTAAGAATTTGGACAAGTGTGAAGCCGAAAATCTTTTTCGAGGAAATATTATGCCGGCATTTTCCGAATTTTCCGTCGAGGCGTTGCGCCGCGCGGAGCGCGAATCAAGCGAAGCATACGAGGCGTATCGTTCCCGGGGGTTGAAACTGGATATGTCCCGCGGGAAACCCGCGTCTTCCCAGCTCGACCTTTGCAATGGCGCGCTCTGCGGGCCGACCGATTTTTACACCGAAAAAGGCGTCGACGCCCGGAATTACGGGATCCTGGACGGACTCTCCGAAATGCGCCGCTTTTTCGGCGAATTGCTGTCGCTCGACCCCGAAAACATCATCGTCGGCGGCAATTCGAGTCTGAATCTGATGTACGACCTGATGACGCAGCTGATGCTTTTCGGCACAGCAGGCGAAACGCCCTGGGGAAAACTCGGCAAAGTCAAATTTCTCGCGCCATGCCCGGGATACGACCGCCATTTCGCGATCACCGAAAAACTCGGGATCGAGATGATCAACATTGAAATGACTCCGGCGGGCCCCGACATGGACCGCGTCGAAGAGCTCGTTGCTTCCGATCCGGCGATCAAGGGCATCTGGTGCGTACCGCTTTATTCCAATCCGCAGGGCATCTGTTACAGCGACGAGACCGTCGCCCGGCTCGGCGCGATGAAGTGCGCCGCGCGCGATTTCCGCATTTTCTGGGACAACGCCTACGGGGTGCATCACATCGACGGGGAAACGAAACTCGCCGACATTTTTTCCGCCTGCGACGCGGGTGGAAATCCCGACCGGGCCTACTACTTTTTCTCGACGAGCAAGATCACGTTTCCGGGAGCGGGAGTGTCGCTCGTCGCCTCAAGCGCGGCGAACAAAAAGGAGATCCTCGCGCGTCTTTCCGTCGAAACGATCGGATACGACAAACTCAATCAATTGCGGACGCTCCGTTTCCTGCCGACGCCGGAAGCGTTGCGACTCCATATGAAAAAACTTGCCGGAGAGATCAAACCGAAATTCGATCTCGTCCTCAACGTGCTCGACAAGGAATTTTCCGGCACCGGACTGCTCTCGTGGAGCGTTCCGCGCGGCGGTTATTTCATCGCGGTCGACACGCTGGACGGATGCGCCAAAGCGACCGTGGAACTCGCCGCGGCGGCGGGCGTGAAACTGACCGGACCGGGCGCCGCTTTTCCCTACCACCGCGATCCGCGCGACCGCAACATCCGGCTGGCGCCGACCTATCCGACGCTCGCCGAACTTGACGAAGCGATGCGGCTTTTCGCGATCGCGGCGAAACTCGCCGGAGTACGCAAACTTCTGTCCGTGAAAAGCGCCGAATAAACTTTTTTCCGAAAGGCAAAAGATGAAATTTTTCTGGTACAGTGTCATCCTTTTCATTCTCGGATACCTTGTCACGCTCGGATGCCGGCCGATGACGATGCCCGACGAATTCCGTCACGCCGAGATCGTCCGCGAAATGCGCGCACAATCCGCGCCGTTTTCGCCGCGGCTCCTGACCGTGCGCTATTTCGAGAAGCCCATACTGTGCCATCATTGCAATCTCGCGCCGGTCCGATGCTTCGCGGCCAACGCCTTCGGGATGCGTCTCCCTGCGGCGCTCTTCACGGGACTTACGGGCGCGATGATCGCCGCGACGGTATGGCAACGGCGGCGCGACGCCAAACTTGCGGCGCTGGCATTCGGATTTTATATGAGTTTCGCGCTGGTGTACGGGATCGCGACGATGCCGATCACCGATGCGCCGGTGACGTTTTTCACGACGGCGGCGATCCTTTCCGCCTTTCTGGCGTCCCTGGAAGCGCCTTGGGGACGACGGCGGATTTTTCTTGAAATACTCTGCGCTTTCTCGCTCGCCGGAGGATTCTACACCAAAGGAGCGGTTGGACTGGCGGTTCCGGGGGTTTCCATTTTCTGCTTTCTCGTATGGGAAAAGAGATGGCGCGAATTCTACCGTCTGCCGCTGATCGTATTGCCGGTTCTGCTGGCGGTCGTACTGCCTTTGGCGTGGAAGATCCATCGGGCGGAACCCGATTTCTGGAACTATTTCATCAACGTCGAGCATATTCAGCGTTTCACGCAAAACGCACCGGGACAACATCCCCAGCCGTGGTGGTATTTTCTTCCGGTGATCTGCATCGGCACGCTGCCGGGGATCACGTTTCTGCCCTGCCTTTTCGGGTGGGGCGGCCGGTTTCGCTGCCCACTCGCCCCA
>JAKSOG010000120.1 GCA_024405715.1 Victivallaceae bacterium
AAAGCCGGGAACTGAATTTTCAATTCAAGTTTCCGGCTCTTTTGCGATAAGCGGGGATTCTGAACGCCCGTATTCTTACCAACGTAAATGGCGGAGAGAGAGGGATTCGACGGAGCGGAGCGACGAGCGCGAGCGAAGCGAGGGCAACCCTTCTCAAAGAATCGCCGCTGTCCGCCGAAAGGCGGAGAGCGCGTCAGCGCGGAAAGCAAAAAGCCGGGAACTGAATTTTCAATTCAAGTTTCCGGCTCTTTTGCGATAATCGGGGATTCTGTACGCCCGTATTCTTACCAACGTAAATGGCGGAGAGAGAGGGATTCGAACCCTCGGTACGGTATTACCCGTACGACGGTTTAGCAAACCGTTGCTTTCGGCCACTCAGCCATCTCTCCGCTTCGATTGATTCAATATACCACCGAATGAGGGAAAATGCAACTCGTTTTCAGTGATTTTCGTTTTACTGCGTGGAAGATTTGCATTTCTGGAACAGGGGAAGTATGTTAATGAAGAAGGAAAATGCGGGAGAAAACGATGTCGAAATCACATTTTCCGCGGACGCTTTTTGGCGGAATTTTCGCGGAACCTTTCCGGCGTTACAGTTACGGGATCTTATGTTTGGAATGTCTGTTGGTGGCGGTGCGTTGTTTTTCGCCGTTGATCCAGCGTTTTTTCATTGATGCGTTGACATCGGGTGCAAGTCGTGCGGCCTTTTTGCTGATGGCGGCGACGGGGGCGGCGCTTTTCTGCGGTTTTGCATTGGAAAGCGGGGAAAATTTTTTGCGCGGCAAGTTGCATATTGCGGCGCGACGTCATCTTCAGGGGGGGCTTTTCCGTCATTTGCTGGCGTTGCCGGAAGATTTTCTGCGCAGTCGCGGGGCGGGATATTTTTTCAACCGGATGCAGAATGACGTCGGTGAAGTGCTGGTGTTCTGGCGCGGCAGCGGAATTTCGCTTTTCGGCGATGTGCTGAAACTTGTTATCGCGCTGGGGACGATCGCGGTTTTCAGTTGGCGTTGCGCGTTGTTTGCGTTGCCGTTTTTGTCGGTTCAGGCGTTGATTTGTTTCCTTTTCCGCGGGCGGCAGTATGAATTGTCGCGTCATTTGCAGGAATGCGTCGCGTCGGAACGGCATGTTATGCAGGATTATCTGTCGAATCATACGACGGTCAAAACGCATGCGGCGTTGCAGAATGCGAGCACGCAGGTGGAAACGGGGTTGTCCCGCTGGGGGGAACTTGCCGGTCGCCGGCTGTTCAACGAATATCTTTTCCGGATTTGTCTGCAGTTGCCGATCTGGTTGTGTACGGGGGCGGTCGCGTTTGCAGGTGTTTATTTTTCGTTGCAGAAAACGTGGACGCTGGGGGAGACCTGGTCGCTGGTGACATTGACGATGCTTTTGTTTGCTCCGGCACGGGCGATCGGCAATATTTTCGTACAGATGGAATCCGCCCGTTCCGCGTGGACACGGTTGACGGAAATTTTGCGGCGGCAGAGCGAAACGGAAGGGGAAAATTCCGATTCTTTCCGGTTGACGGGGGATATTGTTTTCGACGGGGTTTCTTTCGGTTACGGCGATCGTGCGGAGAATGTTTTGGAGGAGATCAGCTTCCGGGTCCCCGCCGGGGCGTTGCTGTTTTTGCGCGGCGCCAACGGAAGCGGGAAAAGCACATTGCTGGCATTGATGCTCCGGCTCTACAAAGCGCGCGCGGGTCAAATCTGCATCGGCGGCCGCGACATCGAAGGATTCCCCCTGACGGCGTACCGGTCGCGCATCGGTTACATCGGTCAGCATCCCGAATTCGTCAAGGGAAACGTGCGATCCAATCTGGCGCTCGGGAACAAGTTTGTCCCGGATGAAGAAATGGTCGCGATGCTGCGGAAGCTCGACTTCTGGAAGATCGTTGCCGACCGGGGAGGGCTGGATGCCGAAGTCGAGGAAAACGGCGAAAATTTTTCCGGCGGCGAAAGGTTGCGTCTCGCTTTGGCGCGGGAAATGTTGCGGGACATCGATCTGTTGCTTTTCGACGAACCCGCCGCGCATCTGGATCAGGAAGGGCGCGAGCGTTTCTATCGGCTCATACGGGATTTCCACGGACGGAAAAGCGTGTTGGCGGCGGTTCACGGTCCCGCGGAAATCGACGGCGCGCTCGACGTTTATCTGCCGGAAAGAGATCCGGCGAAAGATCAAAGATAACGGCGGTGAAAGATGCTGTACGCCGCTTCGCGCGTTACGACCAGATGATCGTGCAGTTTGATCCCGACGGCATCGAGTGCGCGTTGCAACGCCGTCGTCAGCGTCATATCTTCCTGTGAAGGATCGCAGACATTGCTGGGGTGATTGTGGGCGGCGATGACGCCGGTCGCGTGAAGCCGGATCGCCGATTCCGCCACTTCGCGGACGAAAACCGCCGCCCGGTCGACCGTGCCGGAAAAACATTGAAAGTCGATGAAATAGTTTCTCGCGTTGAGATAGATCAGCATCAACGTTTCCTTTTTGCCTCCGGTAAGTTTCATCCGGCAGAAATCGACGACGCGCCGGGGAGAATCCAGCAGAATGTCGCGTCCGGAAAGTTTCGCTTCCAGATATTTGCCGCACAATTCCTTGAGCAGTTTGACGAGCGCGGCGCAGGCGGGACCGGATCCTTCGACGGAAATCAATTCGTCGGGGGAAGCGTCGAGGATTCGTTCGATCGAACCGAATTTCGCCATCATTGCTTTGGCGATCGGTTTGACGTCCCGCCGCGGGATCGCGAAAGTCAACAGCAATTCGATCGCTTCGTAATCCTGAAGCGATTCAAGCCCGTGGGCGAGCAGGCGTCCGCGCAATCTGCCGCGATGACCCGAATTGAGCGATGCTTTATCCACGATGAAGTTCTACCTGTCGTTTTGCGAGCGCCAGCATTTCGTCGCGGTCGGAGATGCGGCGTGTCAACTGTTCGTCGAAAAGCGCGTCGAGGATTTTTTTGAAAAGGGGCGACGGCGTCAATCCGAGCGCGATCAGATCGTTTCCCGTGACGAGAGGATCGGGCAGTTTTTCCGACGGCAGCGAATGCAGATAATCGAGCAATCGGACGAAAGCGCCCATCAGGTGATGGGAAGAAATGCAATCGAGCCGGTTCAATTCCAATTCCAGAGGGAAGTTTTCCCGCGCGACGAAAAGTCGCAGTTTCCCTTCTTTCATCGCTTCGACCGCCGCGAAGTGCATATGACGCGCGATCGCTTCGGAAACGCTGCGGATCTCGTCGCGGGAAAAATGCAATTTCGTCAGCAACGTTTCCGCGATGCGCGCGCCGGCGCTTTCGTGACCGAAAAAGCGGATGCGTCCACTTTCGTCGCGGAAACTGCATTCCGCTTTGCCGGCGTCGTGAAGCAGAACGCTCCATGCGAGTTTCGGCGTCGGCAACGCCATATGCGAAAGCATCAGCAACGTATGCGTCAATACGTCGCCTTCCGGATGGTACTGCGCGGGTTGTTCGATCGAACGCAGAATGGCGACTTCCGGAAGTACGACCTGCAGCAAACCGCTGGTTTCCAGCATCGCGACCGCCGTGTCCGGATACCGCGAACAAAGCATCGCCGTGATCTCGTCGCGGATACGCTCCGGCGCGATCTTTGCGGCGAGGGGGGCGAGACGGCGGATCGCCGCCAGTGTCTTTTCTTCCAGCGCGAAACGGTAGCGGGAAGCGAAACGTATGGCGCGCAGCATCCGCAGATAATCTTCGGAGAAGCGTTTTTCCGGATCGCCGACGGTACGGACGACGCCGCGTTTCAGATCGCCGATCCCGTCGTTGTAATCGAAGATCTCTCCCGTCGCGACGTCGCACGAAAGCGCGTTGATCGTGAAATCCCGCCGTTGCGCATCGACGCCGAAATCCGTCGTCGGCTTGATCGATTCGGGGTGGCGTCCGTCGAGATAGACGCGTTCCTCGCGCGCGGTGGCGGTCTCGAACTCGAAACCGTCGATGTGCAGCAATACGACGCCGAAACTTTCCCCGACGAGTTTGCTTCCGGGAAAAATTTCAAGGATCTCCCGCCACGGCGCCGTCGTGACGAGATCGAAGTCCGACGGTGTCGTGCCGAGCAAAAGATCGCGGACGCTCCCGCCCACGAGACGGGCGGAAAATCCCTTTCCCGCAAGGCGGCCGACCGCCTTTTTCAGCGCGGAAAAAATTTCGTTTTGCGGCAGGACAAGGAACATCGGCGACCTCTCAAAAGCCGCGGATGATCATCATAAATTCGTCGAAACTTCCGGCGGTGAAATCCGGCGTTTCCCGTCCCGCTTCGCCGAAGCCGCAGGAAATGAACACCCGGCGGAACCCGGCGCGGCGGCCGGCTTCGAGATCGGTGTAATTGTCGCCGACGATCCAGCATTCGGAAGGCGCGGCGTTGAATTTCGCCGCCAGCGCGAGGAGCGAGTCCGGCGCCGGTTTCAGCGGAAATTCGCCGTCGCCGCCGACGATCGCGCGGAAAAATTTCCCGATGCCGAGTCCGTCGAGAATGGCTTTGCAGGCGGCTTCCGGTTTATTGGAAACCAGCGTCAGCACGGCGTTTTTTTCATAAAGTTCGGCGACGCCTTGCGCGACGCCCGGATAAAGGCAGGTCGTGTCCAAGAGATGAGCCACGTAATAGCGTTTCATCCGGCGAAGCGCCTCTTCGCAGTCGATCTCGGTGTCGGCGACGGAGCGGCGGACCAGATTGGCCATCCCGTTGCCGACCATACGG
>JAKSOG010000121.1 GCA_024405715.1 Victivallaceae bacterium
CAACCCGCACGCCACGCTCTGCATCATGACCGTTCCGTGCTGGACCGCGTCGCGGCGGAACATCCGGAATTTACGGTTCTGCCGGAAAATGTCGCGATGGGGCATATTTCCGTTGCCGCCCGCAAAGATTTCGGCGACATAATGAAAAAGATCAACGAATTTATCCGGCAGTATCAGGCGGACGGGACATACCGGAAAATGTACGATCGCTGGGTTTTTACGCCCGCTCCCGTGATGCCCGAAATCGCGCCGCCGCCGCATCCCGGGGGAAAACTCGTCGTCGGCGTTACCGGAGATTTTTTCCCGATGTGCGGCGTCCGGAATGGAGAACTGGTCGGTTTCGACATCGAATTCGCCCGGCGTCTGGCGCTTTTTCTCAATATGGATTTCGAGTTCCGCACTTATTGTTACGACGGTCTGGTGCCCGCGCTCGCCGGAAAAAAGATCGACATCGCGATCGCTCAGATGGATGCGACGCCGGAACGTACCGAAAACATTTTGTTTTCCGACCGTTACAGTGAATCATCGGTCGCGATGCTGGTCCGTGCCGCAGATTATGTGCGGACGGAGGGAATTTACTCCTTTGAAGATTTGCGCGGCAAAGCGGTCGGCGTTCTTACCGGCAGCGTCTTCGATGCGTTGGCGGAAAAATATCTTCCCGGCGCCGAGGTGAAAAGCTTTTCGCAGGTCAATCAGGAGATCATCGCGTTGCGCAACGGCAAGATCGCCGCGTTTCTCTGCGACAAACCTCAGTCGTTGATGCTTTTCCGCGAATGTCCCGATCTCGGAGGATTGCAACGCGAGATCCCCTGCGATGATTACGCATTCGCCTTTTCCAGGAAAAACGACGATCTCTGCCGGGATTTTTCGAGGGAGATCCAAAACCTGAAACGCGACGGTTCGCTCGACGCTCTGCAAAAAAAGTGGTTTTCCGGAAATGAAAAGCTTTTCACGATGCCCGAAGTCCGCAAAACGGGAAAAGTCCTGCGGTTCGCCACGGTGCCGGAAATCCAGCCGTTTTCTTTCGTGAAGGACGGCGCGGTCATGGGCTATGACATCGAAATCGCATACCGGGTCGCCGAAAAACTCGGATATTCGCTTGAGATCGTTCCCGTTGATGCCGCCTCTTTCGTTGAAAGCATCGTTTCCGGAAAATGCGATTTCGGCGGCGGATGCGTCAATGCGACCCCGGAACGCAAAGAACGCGTCCTTTTCGGCGAAGCGACCTGCCATGGATCGGTTACGGTCGTCGTCAAGAAGCCCGCCGCGAACAAAGCGGACAAAAGCATCGGACAGGGGTTGTGCGATGCGGCGAAATCGCTGGCGGCAAGCTGGGAAAGGACATTCATCCGCGAAGCGCGCTGGAAACTCGTGTTGCAGGGGTTGAAGACCACGATGATCATCACGGTCTTTTCCGTGATATTGGGGACGCTTTTGGCATTCCCCGTCTGTATGATGTGCCGTTCCGCGCATAAGGGGATCGCCCGGATCGGGAACGGGTATGTCGCACTGATTATGGGAACTCCGATCCTGGTGATCCTGATGATCCTTTATTATGTCGTATTCGGCAAAGTGGACGTTTGCGGCGAAATTGTGGCGATCCTCGCTTTCGCGATGGATTTTTCCGCTTATACGAGCGTTACGCTCCGCGCCGGCATCGACGGGGTTCCGCGCGGTCAGACCGAGGCGGCGCTGGCATTGGGGTTTTCTCCGTCCGCGGCGTTTTTCCGCTTTGTACTGCCGCAGGCGGTCCGTTCGACCCTCGGCGTTTACCGCGGCGAAGTCATCAGCACGCTTAAATCGACGTCGATCGTCGGTTATATCGCGATCATGGATCTCACCAAAATGGGGGACATCATCCGCAGTCGCACATATGAAGCGTTTTTCCCGCTGATTGCGATCGCCGTGATCTATTTCGCGGCGGCGAAAGGGTTGACGATGCTCCTGGTTTTCGTCGAGAAACGGGTCGATCCCTGCGTCCGACGGGAAAAATTGCGGAAACGAGGCGGAAAATGATCGAGATCCGGCATCTGAAAAAAAGTTTCGGCGATACCGCCGTGCTCAAAGACGTGAATGCGGTCATCCGCAAAGGGGAGGTCGTTTCGATCATCGGACCGTCGGGGACGGGCAAAAGCACGCTGCTGCGCTGTCTCAACCTTTTGGAACGTCCCGATGAGGGGGAGATCCTGGTGAACGGGGTTTCTCTGCTCGCGCCCGGCGCCGACGTCGCCGCGGTCCGCCGGAAAATGGGGATGGTCTTTCAGCACTTCAATCTTTTTCCGCATCTGACGGTCTTGGAAAACATCACGGAAGCGCCCCGCAGACTTTTGAAGATTTCCGAGCCGGAAGCGCGAAAAAAGGCGATGGAATTGTTGAAAGCGGTCGGACTGGAAAATAAAGCGCTGGCGCTTCCGGCGGAACTTTCCGGAGGTCAGCAACAGCGTGTCGCCATCGCCCGGGCGATGGCGATGGAGCCGGAAACGATCCTTTTCGACGAACCGACTTCGGCGCTCGATCCGACGATGGTGGACGAGGTTTTGTCGGTGATTTCGGGATTGGCGAAAACGGGAATGACGATGGTCATCGTGACGCACGAAATGCGTTTCGCACGCAATGTTTCCAGCCGTATTTTCTTTATGGAGGAAGGACGCATTTACGAAGAGGGTACGCCGCAGGAGATCTTCGATTTTCCGAAGCGTCCCAAGACCGTCGCTTTCATCAAGCGCGTGGATATGGAATATTTCGCGCTCGCCCGGGAAGATTTCGACGAGATCCACATCCGGGCGCGGGCGCGGGCGCTTGCCGACCGTCATCATTTGAGCAAGGAACAACGCGAAAAGTTCCGGAGCGTTTTCGTCAGCACGTTACGGGACGTCGTATTTCCCGTGACGGAAAAGATCGACCTTTATATGGGGGTATCGCAAACGGACGAAATGATCGGCTTCGCCGCGCTTTGGGACGGGGATGTTGCCGATCCCTTTGCGCGCGTTCCCGAAACGGCGGAATACATCCGCGCCAATTGCCGGAGCGCGTCCTTTTCGCAGACGGAAGACGGCCGCCTGGAAATCAAAGTCCTTTTCGACCGTTAGGGGAGGGGGATAATCTTCGCGGCAAACCGCGCGCGTCGAGCGACGGCGCGCGGCTCTTTTACCCATATCAAAGACAACGAATCCGCATCGCTCCCGTGATACACGACCAGCGGTTTCCCGTTTTCGTCAAGAATTCCGGAAAATCTTTCACCGACTGCTTGATTTTTTTATCTCCTGCTGTATCTTAACGATGTCGGCGTCGCTTCGGGCGTTTAACCCAGGGGCTCGTGACATCAGGGTAGCCGATGTTTTCAGCTTTTACCTGCTCACGCTGTGTGAGATTTCCGTCCCCGCTCTGAAACGGCACATCCGCGAGATCGTCATCACTCCAAACATCGTCCGTCATCGCGATTTGCGCGCCGAACATAGAAAAACCGCACCTTGCCACAACGTGCCACAAGGTGCGGTTTCTTACTTAAAAATGGAGCCGACTGTCGGACTCGAACCGACGACCTGATGATTACAAATCAACTGCTCTACCAACTGAGCCAAGTCGGCGCATCTTCTTTATGCGCGGCTTGCTGTTTTCATGATCGCAAGCTTCCCCTTAATATATGCCGAAAGGAAAAAAAATCCACCCTTTTGCGAAAAAGAGAGGATTTTTTTCCCTTTGCCGATTTGATGTTTCCCCGTTTCGTTATTGTTTTTTGCAGCAACGAACGAAAACTCGAAAAAATTCATTTCCCGATTTCGGCCAACAATTGGCGCCGTCGAAACATTTGCTGCTCCCGTCCTTGAATACGATCAGAAAACTCCAAAAGGTCCCGTCACAAAGTCCGGCATCATAATTGGATTCCCATTTTTCCATGTGCGCCGCGTCAAACCCTTTTTGCAATGTTTTAACGGAGTCGTCACCGATCGCGCAGACATATGCCTTGCGGGTCTCTCCGGTACCGTTTCCCTCCGAAAACGCTCCGGAAAAGTCATCCTCAAAAAAACAGTATCCTTTTTTCGATTCGTTATGGAATATATACGTTTCGCAAAGCTCCCCCGGCATCCCGCGTTCCTGATACAAAATGGCGGCGACATCGGAAAAACGGATTTCATCGCCTTTGAAGGCGGACGTCGGTTCCCGGGCAAAAATTTTAAAAGCTTCCCCGGCGACTTCATCGTATTTTTCCACGGGAACTTTGGTTGCCATGATTCGGGGCGGCGTGACTTCGGCAGGTTTTGAAGATTGCGAAAATAAGATTTCGTCGAAAAATCTTTCCAACGGAGGACAACAGGTTGAAAGCCACAACAAAAAGATCGGGAAAAAGATCAAAAACAAAATCGTGCCGCAAATACCCCAAAAAATTTTTCCGCCCATGGTTTTCCCCGTTGTTTTGCCGATTGCCAAGTCTTCATCGTTTCGGACGTCGAAAAACCTACTTCCGCGCAGATGATGGTTTCTTACACAGCTTAAAT
>JAKSOG010000122.1 GCA_024405715.1 Victivallaceae bacterium
CAATGCGTGATCGTGATGCCGCTTTTGCTGACGTTCATCATTTTCATCATCTGCCAATTCAATTGGAGCAACGAGATCGCGCCCGTGCTGATGGACCGCGTCGAGGGTGAAAGTTTCCTCAACCCCTTCGACGTTTCCAAACTGCGCGATTTCAATATGTTCAGTCTGTTGCTTTTCCCGATCATCCACGCCTTTTTGCACCGCGTCAGCGGTATGACCGGTTCGGCGAACAGCGCCATCAGCGCCCACGAAGGCAAGATGGGCTCCATCCTCGCGGCGTGGAGCAACGCTTTCACGGTCATTTTCTACGTCGTGATCGCGCTCGGCGTCATCGTCATTATGAATCACAAAAATTTCGCCGACGACGCCAAAGAGATCCGTACCAACATCACCTACAAGATCACCGAAGAACTCGCCACGCCGCAGGAACGCGCGCTCATCAACGAAAACGTCAAAAACTTGCCTCCCAACATCCACATCATCGGCAAAGACGCGCCGCTTTCCAACTAGCATACGCTGGATGACAAAGTTTTCGATACGGCGGAGCAGGTCTTCGGCAAGGATGCCGCGGGCAGCAGCAAGACCAAACAGTTCCAGACGCTTTTCCGTCAGATGATGCTGCCGTTCGCCATGCGCAAGATGCTTCCGGTGGGATTGGTCGGACTCTTCTGTCTGATGATCATTCTTTTCATCATTTCGACCGACGACCAGCGCATTTACGGTTCCGTCACGACGTTCGTGCAGGATTGCATCGTGCCCTTCGTCAGCGCGAAAACGCTGACGCCGGAACGCCACATCAAACTCATCAAGATCTGCGCCGTCGTCGTCGGATTGATCTATCTCGTCGCCAGTTACTATATGTCGCAACTGGACTACATCAAAATGTTCGTGGACGGCGTTTTCGGCATTTGGTTGAGCGGTTGCGGACCGATGTTCCTTTTCGGTTTCTACAGCCGTTTCGGTACGGCGGCGGGCGCGTGGGTTTCTCTGGCGACGGGTTCGCTTTTGAGTTTCCTCGGAGTATTGCTCAATTTCTGCTGGGCGGGAACGATCTATCCCTTCCTCGCGGCGAAGGGCTGGGCGGATCCGATCGCGAAATTTTTCCTTGACGCGCGGATTTTCTTCGACGGTTACCTTTTCAAGGAAATGAGCAATACGCAGTGCCCGATCAACACGATCGAATGCAACTTTTTCGCCACGCTGATCTCCATTCTCCTCTACGTTGTCGTTTCCTGGCTCACCTACAAGGAACCGTATAATCTGGAACGCATGCTCCACCGCGGCAAATATGCCGTCGCCGGCGAGGAAAAACCGCCGAAGATGGTTTGGAACTGGCGTACCGTATGGGGCAAACTCATCGGCATCACCGAAGAATACAAAACGGGCGACAAGATCATCGCCTGGGGGGTCTTCGTCTACACTTACATTTACAAATTCTTCATTTGCTTTGTGATCATCACGATCGTGCATCTGATCCACCCGTTGAGCATTCAGGCGTGGAGCGTCTACTTCCTGATCACGACGCTGGTGATCCCGGGGATCATGGCGGTCATCACGGCGTTCTGGTTCGGATACGGCGGGACGACGGATTTGATCAAATTCTTCCACGACCTCAAAGGGCGCGTCGCCAATCCGCTTGACAACGGCATGGTCGAAGGCGGAGTTTCCCTCGACGAAGTCCAGCATATGGAAGAAATCGACGCCAAAAAGGAATAAGCGTTTCGCGCTTTGATACCATCCGGCGACGGAAATTTCCGCCGCCGGATTTTTTTATCCGCGGAAATAAAAAAAGAAACGGGAAACGCCGTCGCATCCCCCGTTTCAAACAATGCGGAAAAATCGTTTCAGCGATTTTTCTTTGCAAAATCGTGAAATGCCTTTTTCACGACCTCGTAGGCGAGTTTCGGGCGACGGTATTCGTCAACGACGCCTTTGTTGTTAAAGGCGCGCGGACGCTTCACGGCGCGGCTCGTCGAATAACTGCGGAAATCGGCGTAAACCCAAATGCAAAGTCCGCAAAAATCGTCGCTCCCGAGGAAAACGTCGCAGGATTGCTCCAGATAATCCGCCTGATATTCTTCGCTCCAATGGCCGCGGAAACGGTCGCGCCATCCGTAGATGCCGCCGGCGCCATTCTCGCTGATGAGGTAGGGCTTGTCGAGAAATCCCGCGTCGCGGCGGAATTTCAGCCATTCGTCAAGGAGCAACTGTAAATCACCGAGCGGGCGGTAGGTTTCCTCCTTGAAAGGATACCATCCGGCGTAACAATTCATACTCATCACGTCGGCGAGGTCGTAATTGATGTCGCCGGAACCGCCTTTGGAAGCGTAAGTGATAAGCCGCGTCGGATCGGCGGTACGCAGAAATCCCGCCATCGCTTCAAAAAGCGGACGGCTTTCAGGGACCCAGGAATCCGCTTCGTTGAGGAAGCCCCACAAAATGATGCAGGGATGGTTGAAACTCGCCTTGACCATCAACTGCTGCTGCTCTTTCTGCAAGGCGACAAAGTGAGCGTCGCTCTGCTCCTTGATCGTGTCGCCCCAGCCGATCGTTTCCTCCCAGACGAGCAATCCGCGTTCATCACAAAGGTCGAGGAAACGCTGATCCTGCGGATAGTGACTGCCGCGGATGAAATTCGCACCGAGATCCTTCAATATGTCGAGATCTTCGAGGATCAACGGCAACGGCTGGGTCGCCCCGAATTCGGGATGCGATTCGTGCCGGTTGAAACCGCGCAGTTTCACCGCTTTGCCGTTGAGGAAAATCTTTCCCTTTGCCGCCGTCACGACGCGCAGGCCGAAACGCTCGATCAACGTGTCGCCGCCGTAGGAAATTTCCAGTGTATGCAACGCCGGATTTTCGCACGACCACGCTGTTTTATCGGCAAGTTGCGCGGCAAAATCGGCTTTTCCGCCGGAAACGGCGAGATCGAGCGATTTTTCCGCCTCATCGTCGAAATGATATGTAAAACGGATCGTTTCTCCTTCGGTGCAACCTTTGACGAAAAGTTTCACCGCAACTTTTCCCGCGGCGAGATCGGTCGTCATCACCTGCGCGCGGTCGAGCGACCTGGCGGGCAATTCGTGCAACTCGATCGTGCGGTAAATTCCGCCGTAGCAATAGAAGTCGTACAATTCGCGCACCAGCGGCTGACGTGCGAAATCGAAACGGTTGTCGATGACGATCACCAGTTCGTGCAGCGATTTTTCTCCGGCATCAAATTCCAATTCGACCGATGCATAAGGTTGTTCGTCGATGCCGATCAATTTTTTGTCCCAGAAAATCGCGCCCCAGGTGCCGAGACCGAAAAGTTTCATCAGCAAATGCGCCCCGGGTGTCGTCCGGACAAATGTCCGGTAATACGCCGTGCCGCGCTTCCCCGCATAACGCGGAAGGACATCGAAACATCCCGGTACGGAAAGTTTTTCCGTATATTCAAGGACGTCCGGCAAAATCCGCGGATCGTCCGCTCCGTCGGTGAAAAGGAAATCCCAGGCCCCCGCAAGATCCTGGATTTTCCGCGTCGGATACTGAGGAAAAAAATTCATCATTTTACGGTGCCTCCCTGTTTTTTCCGGTCAAACGGATTTGTCTTTCTTTTTTTGCCACGATATATTATATCATCGGGATACCTTGTCCGCAATGGTAATTATGTAACAAAAGATGGTAAATATGGGAACGATCCGCAATTGCATCTTTGCCGCCCGCCACGACCGCGACATCGGCGCGTTCGTCCGTTCCACCGGAGAATTCGATCTTCACAGCATTGATTATCCATCCTGCCGCAAAAATCTCGACTTCGCCCAGATATTCTGGCCGATTTCCGGCGCAGGGATCTTTCATTGGCAAGGGAAAAAATTCCGGGTGACCAAAAATCACGTCTGGTACTACCCTCCCCGTTCAGACCATTATTTCCATCCCGACGGCAAAAGTTTCCATTATCATTGGCTCACATTGCAGGGACGCGACACCGCCGCAATTTTTCATACCCTTGCCATCCGCCCGGGGCTTTCCCCCGCCGGCCCCTGCCCCGTCGTTCTTTTTCAAAAACTCGCCGCCGAAATCACCGGCGGAAAAAAAAGCGATTCATTGCAGGCGCTCGCCACCGCCTTTCAGATCCTTTCCCTCGCGTCCGCATACGATAATACACAAAAACACCAAAAAGATTATCTCGATAATGTCAAAGCCGTCATCGAAGACGATTTCGGGAACGCACTCCTTTCCGTCGAACAACTCGCCCAAAATTTTCACGTCCATCGCGTCACCTTAAGCCGTGCTTTCTCCGCTCGATATCATATTTCCATCTCACGATATATCGCACTTTGCCGCATCCGAGCCGCTCAAGACCTTCTCCATAATACCGATTTGCCCGCTTCCGAAATCGCCCGCCAATGCGGCTTCTCTTCCCCCGGATATTTCTCCAAAGTCATCTCCAAAGCAACCGGAGCATCCCCCGGCAAACTCCGCAATAATTAAGAGAC
>JAKSOG010000123.1 GCA_024405715.1 Victivallaceae bacterium
CTTAAAAAGGGGATGTCCTTTTCGATGAGCTGTTCCTGAAGATTGATCGTTTCGGTGGTGATGACGGCGGGGCGTCCGGAAAGGCGGGAACGCTCGAAAAGCGGCACGAGATAGGCGAAACTTTTGCCGACTCCGGTCGGCGCTTCGATGCAACAGTTGGCGCCTTTGCCGAGGGCGCGGCAGATCGCGAGCGCCATTTCCAGTTGCTGGGGGCGTTCTTCGCCGTCGGGCATCGCGCTTTGAAGCGGACCGCCCGGCGCGAAAAAGGCGCGGCAACCGTCGGCGATCGTTTCGGGATCGGGCCGGGTGTCGGGGTGATATTCGACTTCAAAATCGGCGGGGTCGAAGTCGATGTCGGCGCCGTCGGGGATTTCCGGATCGCAATTCATCGTCGGGTGCGGTGCGATAAGCGTCAGATTTCCGCGCGTTCGGGATCGTAGATCATTCCCTGGCAGTTGTCGCATTCGGCGACTTCGCCTTTGTGCAACAGGTTGAGCGTCTGGGGAGTCATCCGCATATGGCAGCGGCCGCAGATGCCGTTTTCGACGGGTGCCACGGGGGCTCCGGCGTCGGCTCTCTGGATCAGAATGCCGTAGCGGCGCAGAATGTCCGGGGCGATGCCGCGGATTTTTTCCGGACGGGCGGCGGCGAGTTCGCCGATCTCTTTTTTGAGGGTGTTCCCGAATGCGACGACGTCGTCGAATTCCTCTTTGACGAGTTTGAGCGCGGCGCCGTTCTGCCGTTTGACGTCGGCGAGGTTTTTGCGGGCGGCTTCGAGATCGTCGAAAAGGAGCAGGATCTTTTCCTCGATCGCGCCGGTTTTGTTTTTGTTTTCTTCGATCGTGGAAAGCATCGCCTGATATTCGGCGTTCTTTTTGACCATTGCGGACTGTTGCTGAAGTTTGCGGTTGTCTTCTTCGAGTTTCTTGACGGCGGATTCGCCGTTTTTGATCTCAAGTTCGATTTTTTTGACGGCGGAGGAAGCGTCATCGACCTCTTTGAGCAGCGCGTCGCGCCGGCCGAGCAGGTTTTTGAGATCGCCGGGGAGCGAATCGAGTTTTTTGCGGCAGATGTGCGAACGCAGATCGCTCTGCTGCAGGGCGAGCAGTTTGCCGAGCCAGGGGTGCGCCATAGAAAATATCCTCCGGTTAAAACAATTCGTTTTCCTGTACGGAGCGGTCGAGCCCGAGTTTCCGCCACGCTTTGGGGGTGGCGACACGCCCTTTCGGCGTGCGCACGAGATAACCGCGCTGGATGAGAAAAGGTTCGTAGACCTCTTCGATGGAATCTTCTTCTTCGCCGACCGATACGGCGATGTTTTTGAGTCCGACCGGGCCGCCGCGGAAATTGGCGATGATGACTTCCAGGATGCGCAGATCCATTTCATCGAGACCGTCGCCGTCGATCTGGAGCATCGACAGCGCGTCGGAGGCGACTTTGGCGGTGATCTTTTTCCCGGCGCGGATCTGGGCGTAATCGCGGGCGCGCCGCAACAGATTGTTGGCGATGCGGGGGGTGCCGCGACAGCGTCCGGCGATCTCGAGCGCGCCGCCGTCGTCGAGTTCGACGTCGAGCAGTTTCGCCGAGCGGTGCAGGATCCGGCAAAGACTGTCGTTTTCGTAGTAATCGAGCCGGATGTTCAATCCGAAGCGTCCGCGCAACGGCGAGGAAAGCATCCCCTGCCGCGTGGTCGCGCCGATGAGCGTGAAACGCGGGACGTTGAGCCGCACCGAACGCGCCCCCGCGCCCTGTTCGAGCATGATGTCGATGAAAAAGTCTTCCATCGCGCTGTAGAGATATTCTTCGACGGCGGTGCTCAACCGGTGGATCTCGTCGATGAAAAGCACGTCGCCCGGTTCGAGCGACGTGAGCAAGCCCGCGAGGTCGCCGGGTTTTTCGATGGCGGGACCGCTGGAACTTTTGAGATGGGTGCCGCGTTCGTTGGCGATGATGTAGGCGAGCGTGGTCTTTCCGAGTCCCGGCGGACCGCTCAAAAGGATGTGGTCGAGCGCCTCGTCGCGTTCTTTGGCGGCGCGCACGAAAAGTTCGAGTTGTTCTTTGACGCGTTCCTGTCCCGGAAATTCGGAAAAAGTCGCCGGACGCAGGGAATTTTCGCGGGCGGGATCCCGCTTGTTGAGCGAAGAAGTGATAAATCTCTCGGGCATAGGTCGGTTTCGTTCTTGCTTTTGATTGTCGGCTGTGTTACTTTATAAGCGTTGCGTTTTGTCTTTAATAAAAGATAACGCCAATCTTGTAATTTGCCAGTTGAAAAACTGAAAAAATCGAAAGGATGAATGATGAATTACGATCCGCGGTTAATGAAACTGTCCGCCGACGCGATCCGCGTGCTTTCCGCGGAAGCCATCCAACGGGCGAAGTCCGGTCATCCCGGTATGCCGCTGGGGTGCGCCGATTTCGCTTTCGCGCTCTGGAGCCGGCATTTGCGTTTCAATCCGCAGAACCCGAAATGGCTCGGCCGCGACCGTTTCGTGCTGTCGGGCGGCCATGCGTCGATGTTGCTCTATTCGATGCTGCATCTTTTCGGCTTCGGTCTGACGATGGACGACATCAAAAGTTTCCGTCAATGGGAAAGTCTGACGCCCGGTCATCCCGAATACGGTCATACCGACGGCGTCGACATCACGACGGGTCCGCTGGGCAGCGGTTTCTCCTCCGCGGTCGGAATGGCGATCGCCCAGCGGCATTTCGTCGCTTCGGCGGAGCTTGCCGGACGCGGTCTTTTCGACGACTGCAAGATCTATGTGATCTGCGGCGACGGCTGTATGATGGAAGGATGCACGCAGGAATCCGCGTCGCTGGCGGGACATTTGAAACTTGATGAATTGATCGTTTTCTACGACCGCAACCGGGTTTCGATCGAAGGCAGTTGCGATTTGACTTTTACCGAAGACGTCGGTGCGCGTTTCGAGGCGATGAACTGGCGCGTGATCCGCATCGCGGACGGCAACGATTTTTCCGCGTGCGACGCGGCGCTCGAAGCGGCGAAACATTCCGACGGGCGTCCGACGCTCATCATCGGCGACACGACGATCGGGTACGGTGCGCCGACCAAAGCGGGGTTGTGCAAATGCCACGGCGAACCGCTCGGCGAAGAGGAACTGGAAGGTCTCCGGAAAAATCTCGGCTGGACGGATCCGCCTTTCACGGTACCGGCTGAAGTCGCCGATTTCTGCGCGGCGCGCGCTTCCGAAAACGCGGACGCCGCCGCGGAATGGGAAAGAAAATTCCAGGCGTTTCTGGATGCGGACGTTGAGCGCGCCCGCAAAATCTACGCGATCCTCGCCCGCGCCGTACCGGACCATGTACGGGCTTTGCTGGAAAAAGCCGTGCCGTATGACAAACCGGTCGCGACCCGCGCCGCGAGCGGCGCCGCGCTTCAGGCGGCGGCGCAGTCCGTCCCGTCGCTTTTCGGCGGTTCGGCGGATCTCGGCCCGTCGAACAAGACCCTCATCAAGGACGGCGGCGATTTTTCGGCGGAGAATCCCGCCGGACGCAATCTGCATTTCGGCGTGCGCGAACAGGCGATGGCTTTTGCCGCCAACGGGATGGCGCTCTACGGCACGGCGATCCCCTATTGCGCGACGTTTTTCGTTTTTTCCGATTATATGAAACCGGCGATCCGGCTCGCCGCGCTCCAGCATCTGCATGTGATCTACGTTTTCACGCACGACTCCTTCTACGTCGGCGAAGACGGTCCCACGCACGAACCGGTCGAACAGCTCACGATGCTCCGCGCGATCCCCGGACTGACCGTTCTGCGGCCGGGCGACGCGCACGAGACCGCGCAGGCGTGGGCTTATGCACTGCATGCCGACGGGCCCGTCGCACTGTTGCTGACGCGGCAGAACATCGACGTCTACGACGAAGAAACGGCGAAAAACGTCGATGTCGCGCGCGGCGCGTTCGTCGTCAGCGACGAAAAGGATTTTGAACTCGCGCTCGTGGCGACCGGAAGCGAAGTCAATCTCGCGCTCGGCGCCGCGGACATCCTCCGCCAGGAAGGCGTCAAAGTGCGCGTGGTCTCGATGCCGAGTCAGGAACTCTTTCTGGCGCAGGATTTTGAATATCAGGACAAGGTGTTGCCTTTCGACTGCGAAGCGATCGTGTCGATCGAAGCGGGTTCCACATACGGGTGGCAGCGTTTCGTCGGCGCGGGCGGACTGGCGATCGGACTGGATCACTTCGGAGCTTCCGCGCCCTACAAGGTGCTGGCGGAAAAATTCGGCTTCACGCCCGAGGCGGTCGCCGAAACGATCCTCGATTTCTTTTCCGGCGACGATTGTTCCTGCGGAGAAGACGATTGTTCCTGCGGAGAAGATGAGTGCCGTTGCGGCGGCGGACACGACGGAAAAGAGTGTTCCTGCGGCGGAAACGGTTGTCACGGACATAAATAAAAGGAGTTGCGATTATGGCGGAAATTTTCAAAGCGTACGATATCCGCGGCGTCTATGGCGTCG
>JAKSOG010000124.1 GCA_024405715.1 Victivallaceae bacterium
AGCATTGGTCTTGGCGGCGGATCTCGTCATTTTTCAATCCTTGTGCGGCAAAACGCCGGGGATGCGGTCGATCGCCTCAAGCACCATTTTGGGCGTAATGACCTTGGTGCACTCGATTTCGCGCGGCGTACCGAGGTGACGCGGACACCAGATCGGCACTTTCATATCGAAAAAGAGATTGCTGTCATTCCAGCACCCGTGGCAGAAATGGAAATTCGTCACCCGGTAAGGTGTCGGAAATTCCGAACCGTCGAGCGTAAATCCGGCGATCATCACCACCGGGATCCGGCAGTTCCACGCCAGCCAGGACAATCCGCTGGGCAAACCGATGAAAAACGCGGCGTGTTGCAGATATGCCATCCGTTCGGTCAGCGGACGCCGTCCGGTCATATCTTCCGCCTCGGAGGGAACCGATTCCCGGATGGGACCGTATTGCATCGTGTGATCGCGGTCGATCACCAAAACGCGATACCCGCGGTTTTTCAATTCGCGGATGACGATATTCCATCCATCCGGATAATTCCAATGTTTCGCCGGATTGGTCGCCATCGTCGAAATACAGACGAAAGGTTCTTTGATCGGGCGCGGAGCATCCAACGTGAATTTGACCCGTTTGGGTTCCGGCGGCAAGCCCAAAAGTTTCGCCACCGACCCCTGCATTCCGAAATTCTGATGGTCCGAAGGCCGCCAGTTTTTGCGTTCCTTGGGGAAGATCGCGCAAAAATAACAGGCGTATCCTTCCAAGTTCGGTTGTTGTCCGACCGGGATGAAATTGATTTCCGGATAATTTTTGGCGACCATCCGGATCAGCCATTCGCCGCAAATACAAGTGAGACGGCATTGACGCGCTTTGCGGAATTCTTCGGAATAAGGAAGCCACGCCAAATTGTCGCCGAGCCCGCCGTCGGGGACGACGATCACCACTTTTTTGTCGCGGCAATCATAATCGTGCGAAGCGATGAGTTTGCCGCTTTTGTCCAAAATTTCCACACGCCACGGGATGTAATACTTCCGTTCGGAAGTGTGCATTTTCCCATCGCCGGTGACGTCGAATTCTTCCAGAACGACTTCGCTTTCCTGATCGATGCCGCGCACGTGCACGTCCATCCCTTCCGGGATCAGTACACGAAAGCCGTGACAGAAGTCGATCCTGATACCGTTTCCGAGATCGACGGATGGCGTTTGCGGCAGATGGACGACCGCCGTGGCGTTGCGCGGATCGGGACCGATTTCGGGACCGATCGCAGGCGATTCGTTCTTTTGCACGTTGACGTTGAGCGAAGCGCCGAACGGCGCGCCGAATGCGGAATTCGTAAAGGAATAGGTGACTTTCTTCTTCGCGTCTGCCATAATGCGACCCTTTTTAAATCGAAAATGCGAACTTAATGCTGCTTTATCGAAAAAGCAAAACTAAGTTCGCAACTTCGGAAAAATCGAATGCGCGGACGACCGATGCGGCTTATCTCATAGCCGCCAGCCGAGCACCGTCCGGCTGCGCCGCTCGAAACTCAACGGATAAAAATTACCCGCGCGATGCCACAGTCTGCGCGCGATCGCCGTTACCCGTCGGCAATATCCGTAGACCGTACAGCAAAACGTTTCAGCGACGTGCCGGACCCGGTAGCAGACGCAACACAGGAGCGCCTCCACCGGAGTCTCGACACTGCGCACGGATCCGGCGACGGTCGAACCGCAGAAACCGAAAGCGACATCGCTTTGCGGCACAACGCCGAAAAGCGAAATCACCAGATTTTCACGGATCGAACTCATCGCATCGTACCCTTAAGCTTTACTCCGCCGGATTACTTGTCGGCGTTTTCGTTCTTCTGGAGCACGCCGGCTTCGACGAGCTTGTCGATCAATTGCTGCATCGAGTTGAACGCCGCGAGGAAGCCCTGCGGGGGCATGATGATGCGGACGTTGCTCTGCGGGATCGGCGCCTTGCCGTCGGCTTCGGGCTGGAGGGTCACGAAATCAAAACGGACCATATTGCCCGCGAAGTGGATCTGTCCGATACCGTCGGCGAAAATTTCTTTTTTGTCAGCCATTTTTCAAAATCCTTTATTTTTTGATTGATGTTTTTTGCGATCCGCGTCCGGGTAAAAACGCATCCTCTTCAGGATGGACGAAAAAATTTTTCATCCGATCGACGGTTACACTATAACATACAAACACAGGTCTGTCAAGTCTTTTTTTTGCGATTTTTTTGAAATTTTGAAAAAAAAAGACGCATCCGCGGCGGCGGTGCTTTTTTTTCGGTATGGTTTGTAAAAAAAGGCGGCACGCGATATATTTTCCGTCATGAAAAAGATTTCTTTCGTTCTTCTGTTGCTTTTCCGGATCCTCGCCGCATCGGCGACAACGCCCGACGAATGGAACCGGTGGCTCGGCGTCCCGCTGCTGAATCCGTCGTGGAGTTACCGCCTTTTTACCGGCGGCCGATTCGACTTGCCGGGCGACGACCGGCTGCGTTCCGCCTATTTGAAGGAAACAAAACTCTGCGGACTGACCGCCTATGAATTGAAGATCCATCTCGACGGCGACAGAATGACCGCGATCGATCTGGTTTTCGGCAACAAGGGCGACCTTGACCGCCGCGCGGGCAAAGCGGTTGCCGCCTCCCGCGCGCATCTTCATAGAGAGTTGACCGCGCGATGCGGGAAACCTTCCACGCAAACCGCGACGATGGCGCGCGTCAAGATCAAAATGGAAGTATGGCGCACTCCGGAGGCGGTCTTCGCATTGGAAGCCGATGCGAACGAGTACGCAGTACTGCATATTTTCCCGCCCGGCGCCGACCCGTCTCCCGGCACGGCGAAAGACGTTCGTTCCGCGATCGGGAAGACCGATTTTTCGACGCGGGTGCGGCGCAACGATTTCGGAGACGTTTTCATCGTCGTGCCGCAAATCGATCAGGGCGGCAAAGGTTACTGCGTGCCGGCGACATACGAAAGGATCTTGCGCTATTACGGGATCGAAACGATCTCGATGCACCAGCTCGCGGCGCTTTTCGACTCCGACCGCGACCGCGGCACGTCGGCGGACAAAGCGCATAAAAAGATCGCGCCGCTTTTCCGCCGCGTCGGGTTGTCCGCGACTTCACAGGGCGACATCGCGATGACCGCGATCAAAAAAGCGATCGACAAAGGCCATCCCCTGCTCTGGTATCTTTTTGCCGATCCGAAATATGAAGACATCCGCGCCGCCAACACCCGGTCGCGCGGCGGCGACCCGAACGAATGGAAACGCCGGAAAATCGAAAAAAGCCGATGCGCTTCACTGCCCAAAAGCGAAACGGGACATCTCTCTCTGATCGTCGGGTACAATCCGCTCACCGACGAGATCGCCGTCAGCAATACCTGGTCGTCGGAACGCGACGGCGCGCCGACGTGGGTGCCTTTTCGCGTCGCCAAAAAATATTCTCAAGGCGAATCGTTTTTGTACGCGCCATGATTTTAAATCTTCGCGATTGAAAAACCGTCGTTTTTGCGCTATATTAGAACAATGGCAATTTTGCGCGAACGGCGGTTTCCCTGCCGTTCTTTTACAAGGAAGAAGGGTAAAATGAATCAGTATGCGCAGAAAGTGCTGTCCGATGTGCAAAACACCTACAGCAACGAACCGGAATTCGTCCAGAGCGTGACCGAAGTCCTCGGCACGATCTCCAAACTGCTGGACGCCGTTCCCAAGTACGAAAAAAACAAGATCCTCGAACGCATCGTCGTCCCCGAACGCACGATCATGTTCCAGGTGCCCTGGATCGACGACAAGGGCGAGATCCAGATCAACCTCGGCTACCGTGTGCAGTTCAACAGCGCGATCGGTCCCTACAAAGGCGGTCTGCGTTTCCATCCCTCCGTCAATTTGAGCATTTTGAAGTTCCTCGGCTTCGAGCAGATCTTCAAAAACAGCCTGACCACGTTGCCGATGGGCGGCGGCAAAGGCGGCGCCAATTTCAATCCCAAAGGCAAGAGCGACCGCGAAGTGATGTCTTTCTGCCAGAGCTTTATGCGCGAACTCTATCGCCATATCGGACCTTCGACCGACGTGCCCGCCGGCGACATCGGCGTCGGCGCCCGCGAGATCGGTTTCCTTTTCGGACAGTACAAAAAACTGGTCAACTCCTACGACAGCGTGCTGACCGGCAAAGGCCTTAACTGGGGCGGCAGTCTCGTGCGTCCGCAGGCGACCGGATACGGCGCCGTTTACTTCGCCAGCGAAATGCTCGCGACCCGCAACCGTTCCTTTGAAGGGGCGAAAGTGCTTGTTTCCGGCGCCGGAAACGTCGCGCAGTACGCCTGTCAGAAAGCCCACGCGCTCGGAGCGAAAGTGCTGTCGCTTTCCGATTCCAACGGTTCGATCATCGACCCCGACGGCATCGACGAAGAGAAATTCGCTTTCGTCCAGGAGATCA
>JAKSOG010000125.1 GCA_024405715.1 Victivallaceae bacterium
CGGTCGGATAGAACTTTTTGAGTTCCTCGGTCTTTTCCGGCCATCCCATGATCGAAAACGGCCACAGCCAGCTGCTGAACCAGGTGTCGAGCACGTCCTCTTCCTGACGCCACTTGCCCGGTTTTTCCGGCGGATTGACTCCGACGTAAACTTCGCCCGTTTCGTCGTTGTAATAAGCGGGGATACGGTGCCCCCACCAGAGTTGACGGCTGATGCACCAGTCCTGAATGTTTTCCATCCAGTGGAAATAGGTTTTGCTCCACCGTTCGGGATAAAACTTGATCTTGCCGGAACGCACTGCTTCGATGGCGGGTTTCGCAAGTTCCCCCATTTTGCAGAACCACTGGGCGCTGACGAGGGTTTCGATCGGCACGCCGCCGCGTTCGGAATATCCGACGCTGTGGGTGATGTCTTCGATTTTTTCAAGCAGTCCGAGTTCTTCCATCTTTTTGACGCACAGGTCGCGGGCGGCAAAGCGGTCGAGTCCGACGAATCCGGCGGGGCATTTGCCGTTGAGCGAAGCGTCGGGATTCATAATGTTGATGACTTCAAGATTGTGGCGTTTGCCCACCTCGAAGTCGTTGGGATCGTGTCCCGGAGTGATCTTGACGCATCCCGTGCCTTTGGTCGGATCGGCGTGCAAGTCGCCGACGATCGGGATCTCGCGGTCGGTAAGCGGCAGTTTCACCATTTTGCCGATGAGGTCTTTGTAGCGGGGATCGTCGGGATGGACGGCGACGGCGGTGTCGCCGAACATCGTTTCAGGCCGGGTGGTCGCGATCAGCAAATGACCGCTGCCGTCGGCAAGCGGATAACGGAAATAATAGAATTTTCCGGGCACATCGCGGTGGACGACCTCCTCGTCCGAGAGCGCGCTTTTGGCGGCGGGACACCAGTTGATCATCCGCCGCCCGCGGTAGATGTATCCTTTTTCATAAAGGGAAACGAAAACGCGCTTGACCGCGTCGGAAAGCCCCTCGTCCATCGTGAAACGTTCACGCTCCCAGTCGCAGGAACAGCCGAGCGTGCGCAACTGGCGGATGATCTTCCCGCCGAATTCGTCGCGCCATTGCCAGACGCGCCGGATGAATTCCTCGCGGCCCAACTCGTCGCGGGTGACGTTTTCTTTTTCCTTGAGGAATTTCACCACGCGCGCTTCGGTGGCGATCCCCGCGTGGTCGGTGCCGGGGAACCAGATCACTTCGCGGCCTTTCATCCGCGCGCGGCGGCAGAGGATGTCCTGCAACGTGTTGTTCAAAACGTGACCGAGCGTCAAAATTCCGGTGACGTTGGGCGGAGGAATGACGATCGAATATCCCGGCTTGGCGGATTTCGCCGTGCCGTGGAAACACTGCCGTTTTTCCCAGATCGGGAACCACTTTTTCTCGACGTCCGCCGGCTCGTAAGCGCGCGGCAACATACGTTCTTCGTTCATTTTCGCACCTTTTTTATGTTGAAAATCACTTGCTGACTTTTGCCGAAACGCGCCCGAGAAAATAGTTGCGTATCTCGTTGGGCGCCGCGTGCAAGATCGCATCGACGTTGCCCGGTTTGCCGAGTACGCCGGCGACATGCGCGACGAATTGCAGATAAGGTCCGTCCAGTTCTTTCGGGCAGACGCTCAACACGAAAATATGGATCTTTTCCTTGTCGGGCGTCGCGCCTTCGCAACCGGCGCGGCTGATGCCGACGGCGGCGACCAGACCTTTGGTGCCGGACGTACGGGCGTGCGGCAGGGCGATCCCGCCGCCGAGGCAGGTGGAAACCAGTTTTTCGCGTTCAAAAATGTCGGAAAGACAAAGTTCCGCGTCTTTGAGATAACCGGAACGGTCGAGCACATCGACGAGTTCGCGGATCGCCGACTCCTGATCGGTCGCCTGCATATCGCAGACGATGCAGTCGGTGGGAATGATTTTTCCGACGCGGATCTCGGCGGCGTTGCGATGGCTGTCGGGCGCGCCGGCGATCAGATCGCGGTCGAAATTTTCCGGAGCGACCTGTTCTTTGAGCGCATTCAGCGCCCGGTGCAGTTCGATCGTCGTTTCGTAAACGACCGTATTGATAAGTCCGACCATATCGTTCGACGATTCAAAGTCCATTTCACCGTCGCCGAGCGAAAGCATAAATGTGCGCCGTTCACGGCGGAAATGAACGATCGAATACCCCCCTGCGATTTCCGAATGACGATAACCTTCCTTGCGGAAGTTTTCGATCATCGCGCGCAACATGAAATCGCGGCATGCCTCGGCGGGCAGCGGGAAGCGGGTATGTTTGAGTGCGGCGGTCGTCTTTTCTTTGCGGACGCCTTTTTTATGCACCGAAAGCACGAGCGCAAGAAGCGGCGGCGCGACCAGCGTCGTCAGCAGCGTCATAATGATCGCCACGCCGAAGAGCCGGGCGTCGATGATCGGGACGCTGTTTCCGTCGACCGTCATCATCGTCGTGGCGCCGATCCCGGCGATGATCAGTGCGACTTCGCCGCGGGGGATCATACCGATGCCGATGCGCAGACCGCCGATCCAGTTGAAGTTCATGAAAAGCGCCGGAAGCGCGCAGCCGATCACTTTGGCGGCGATGGCGAACCCCACATAAATGAAACCGAATTTCAGCACCGTGACATCGCCGAGTACGCGCACATCGACGAGCATACCCATTACCACGAAAAAGACGGGGACGAGGAATCCGTAAACGCCGTCAAGCGAATGGCGGATCGCGAACGCGATGTCCGTACGGGAAAGACTCAAACCCGCGACGTAAGCGCCGATGATCATCGCAAGACCGCACTCCTCGAAGATCCCGGAAAGGATCAGCGCCGTACCGAAAGCGAGTACCGAAAAGACCTGCGCCGAGCCGAAAAATTTAAGGACTTTGGCGAAACGGTAGGAAACCGCCAGACCGATGACGGTCGCGCCGAGCCAGATGCCGAAACTTTTGGCGGCGATGGCGCCGATTTTGGACCAGTTGACGCAACCGCCCGCCGCGCCGGCGCCGACGATGCCGACGACGATCGCGAGCGCGACGATGCCGAGCACGTCGTCGATGACGGCGGCGGCGAGAATGGTCGTGCCTTCGGGGGAATCAATGCTTTTTCTTTCGGAAAGGATCCGGGCGGTGATGCCGACGCTGGTGGCGGTGCAGAGCACGCCGAGGAAAAGCGACCGCGGATCGGCGACGGAAACGTGCAGCATCCAGACGCCGACGAGATCGCCGAGCGCGAACGAAAAGATCACGCCGCCGAGTCCGACGAGGGTACCTGCGACGGAATAGCGGAAAAACATCCGCAGATCGGTTTCCAAACCCGACATGAAAAGGAGAATGACCGAGCCGAGTGTGGAGATCGCGTAGAGCGATTCCGAAACGGGGAAAGCCGCTTCGGGAGCGGGGAGCGGGAAAATCCATCCGGAAAAGCGGCAGACGCCGACGAGGAAATAAGGTCCGATGAGGATGCCGGCGATCAATTCGCCGAGGACGGAAGGGATTCCGATTTTCTGAACGATATTGCCGCAGAAGCGGGCGGCGAAAAGAATAACGCCCAGTTGCAGGGCGAGAAGCGCGATTTCGTGCATAACCAAAGCGACCTTGTGTTGCGTTCCTCCGCGGAGGATGTTTCATACAGTATGCGATTTTCATAATATAGCATAAAAAGGGTGTTTTTTCAATTTCCGGGTGTTTCCCCCGCGAAAACCCGGCGAAGCGGAAAAGAAGGCATACTCCCCTTTTCGCGTAGACGGATCTTGCAAGTACCGGATTGTTGCGGCGGATCGGGGAGTATGCCGTAAAAAGGAGCGGGAGACAGTCCACAAACAGTTCCCTCGCTATAGAAAAAAACGGATGATTTTAGAAAATTCGTCTTGCTTTTGCAATTTTTTTATGATATTTTATTGTCGGAGCGTTGGAGAAATGGCGCTCTGATCGTCAGAGATCGGGTAATTCGCAACACAAGAAACTTGCAATTTTTCTTAAAGCTACGCGAAATGCCGGAACCGGACGTCGATGCACCGCGTTTGTGCATTGGCACGTTTCCTTTTTCGTTGCGTAGCTGGGTTTGCAAGTACCTTTGTTGCGGCGGATCGGGGAACGTGCTTTTTTGTGTCCTCGTGTCAGAAATACCGTTTTTTGGCGTATTTTCTATCAGGAGGGACAGAATATGGCGGACTTTTCGATCGACGCACCAAAAAACGAAAATAACAACGATTTGCAGATCAATATCAACGCTCCGGCGTCGGGTACGCCGGGCGCGATCCCCGAAACGGCGGCGCCGGGACTTGCCCCCGGGCAGAAGCCGAATCCGCGCGCGCAAAAGTCCATCTACGGCGAGATCCCCTCGATCCCGGTTCTTGACGCGGTCGACGGGATCA
>JAKSOG010000126.1 GCA_024405715.1 Victivallaceae bacterium
TCGTTTACCGTGCGTAGTATTCGATGACGCTCATGATGTTGAAGAGGCCGCTGTTGGCTTCGTCGATCTGCGGAGCGCGCACCAGCGTCGCGGTGAGATGCTCAAGATCGACATCGAGATAGCCGGGCGCGGTCGCGTTGCTCTTTTTGGCGGCTTCGGCGATGGCGGGAGATTTCTCGGCGTTGATCGAAATCACCTGACCTTCGCGCACGACGTAGCTCGCGCGGTCGATGCGCTTGCCGTCGACGAGGATGTGGCCGTGGTTGATGAACTGCTTCGACGCGAAGATCGTCGGAGCGAAACCGCTGCGGTAGACGAGCGAATCCAACCGCTGTTCGAGACTGCGGAAAAGTTTTTCGTGGGTCTGTCCTTCGCCGGATTTCGCTTTGGCGAAAGCGATGCGGAGTTGTTTTTCGCTGATCGCGTAATAATTGCGGAGCTTCTGTTTTTCGAGCAACAGCGTGCCGTAGGTGGAAAGTTTCACGCGTTTGCCTTTGCCGTGGGGTCCGGCGGAATACGGACGTTTGACACTCGGACAGGTCGGGTCGTTCCAGAGGCACTTCCCGATGCGGCGGCAGAATTTGTGTTTCGCTTGACTTGCGGTTGACATAACCAATCCCTTTCCTTTTTGTTTGATTGTGAAAGTCCGGCGGGTGTCAAGCCATCATAAATGGGACCCGGCGGACCGCTTGCAGTTCCATTAATATAATACGCACGGACGATTTTTGCAAGGCGTTCCGGAAAAAATCACCCGATCCGGCACCCGGCGGGGATCTCTCCGTCGATCGTCACAAGTTTCAGCTCCTTGCCGTGTTTGGCGGCGAGGAGCATCCCCTGCGATTCGACGCCGCGCAACACGGCGCTCTGCAAATTGGCGACGACGACGATCGTTTTGCCGACAAGCGTTTCCGGTGCGTAACTTTTGGCGATGCCGGCGACGATCTGTCTGGTCTCGCCGCCGAGATCAAGTTGCAGTTTCAAAAGTTTTTCCGCATCGGGGATCGCCTCGGCGGCGGCGACGCGGGCGGTTTTGAGCACGACGCGCGAAAAATCGTCGATCGAAATCAGCGGCGTTTCCGGCTCCGTTTTTTTCGCCGGAGCGACCGTTTTCGGAGCGTCTTTCCTTTCTTCTTCCAAAATGCGCGGAAAAAGCGGTGCGATCTCCTTCATCGTCCGCCCCGACCAGTCGAAATCTCCGTCGAGATCGCAAATCGAACCGATTTCGCCGGCATGAATGCCGAGCGCGCCGGCAAGTTCCGTCATTTTGTCCGGCATCACCGGAGAAAGCAACACCGCGACGCGCCGGAGAACTTCCGCCGCCGTATGCAAAACGGTATGGAGCCGCTCCGTCTTGCCCGCTTTGGCGAGCGTCCACGGGGCGCACTGCTCAAGGTAACGGTTCCCGGCGCGCACGGCGCCGAGCACCGCATTGATGCCCTGATCAAGTTTCATCTCGTCAAGGCATGCGCGCATCGCCGAAGCGGCGGCGTCGCATTCTCCGAGAAACGCCCGGTCGATCTCCTCGAGCGCGCCGCATTCGGGGACGGCTCCCCCCGTTGCGCGGACGGTCAACTTGTTGACGCGCGACAAAAGATTGCCGAGGTCGTTGGCGAGGTCGCTGTTGTAGCGCGCGACGAACGACTCTTCCGAAAAATTGGCGTCGTTGCCCGGAGACATTTCCGCGAGCAGATAGTAGCGGAAAGCATCCACGCCGCATCGGGCGATCATATCCATCGGATTGACGACGTTGCCGAGCGATTTGCTCATTTTGGCGTTTCCGGTCAGCCACCAGCCGTGGGCGAAAATCGTTTTCGGCATCGGCAAGTCCATCGCTTTGAGCATCGTCGGCCAGTAAACGCTGTGGGTCGTAAGAATGTCTTTGCCGATCAGTTGGCAGCTCGCCGGCCACCAGCGGGAAAAATCGTTTTCGTTCTGCAGATAGCCGACGCCGGAAACGTAGTTGAGCAACGCGTCGAACCAGACGTAGCAGACGTAATCGGGATCGAAGGGCAGTTCGATCCCCCACGCCAGGCGCGACTTGCGGCGGCTGATGCAAAGATCGTTCAGCGGTTTTTTGAGGAATCCGAGCGTTTCGTTGGCGCGAAACGCGGGCAAGATGAAATCGGGATGCGTTTTGATATAATCGACGAGCCAATCCTGATATTTGCCCATCCGGAAGAAGTAATTCGACTCCTTGATCGCCTGCACTTCGCGTCCGCATTCGGGGCATTTGCCGTCAACGAGGTCTTTTTCCGTGAAAAAGCGTTCGTCTCCGACGCAATACCATCCGGTGTATTCCGCCTTGTATATCTCGCCGCGGTCGTACAGATCCTGCAAGACTTTTTGGACGACTTCGACGTGAAAATCCTGCGTGGTGCGGATGAAACGGTCGTTGGTGATGCCGAGTTTTTTCCACAATTCCTGAAACCGGACGACGGTCTCGTCGCAATGCGCGAGATTGTCCATGCCGCGTTTGGCGGCGGCTTTTTCGACTTTCTGTCCGTGTTCGTCGGTGCCGGTCAGGAAAAAGGTGTCGTTTCCGAGACTGCGGTGATAGCGCGCCAGCACATCGGCGAGGATGGTCGTGTAGGCGTGTCCGATATGCGGACGGTCGTTGACGTAATAAATCGGGGTGGTGACATAAAATTTCGGCATAAAGACTCTCCCGCGGATGATTTCCGTAATTTCAATTTTATAAAATATACTCCGCGGCGGCCGCCGCGTCAAGCGTCCGGACGATCAAAACAATTCCCCCTGCTCCGGGGCGTCCGGAACGGCAACGCTTTCGGAAACCCCGGCGAGAAATTCGTCGAGCGAAACGATTTTCACGCCGAATTTGCGGGCGTTGCGCAATTTCGTGCTGTTTCCGGCGGGATCGTCGGCGACAAGCAGCGAAAGCGACGACGACGCTTCGTCGACGCACCGGTATCCGGCGCGTCGCGCCAGGTTTTCGTAAAAAGATCTTTTCTGCGGCATTTTTCCGGTGAAGCAGACCGTCGGAGCGGTGCTTTCGGACTGCGAAGCGGCGACGACGGTGACGGCGCCGAGCAATTCGTCGAGAAAGGCGCTTTGCTTCGCGAGTTCCGCGACGACGGCGCCGGCGCGTTCCGGTCCGATGCCGTCGACCGACGCGAGTTCGTCTTCCGTCGCGCGCCGCAGATCATCGAAAGAATATTTCGCCAGCAAAAGTTTCGCGATGTTCGGCCCGATGTTGGGGATGTTGAGCGCGGCGAGAAGCCGGAAATCTTCGATACGCCGCGCTTTTTGTATTTCGGAAACAAGCGAAGACGCGGACTTTTCGGCGAATCCTTCAAGGCGCAGCACGTCTTTGGCGGTCACCTCGAAAAGATCGCCGATGTGCCGCACTCCGCAGACGGTCATCAACTTGCGGAGCGTCGGTTCGCCGAGCCGCTCGATGCCGAGATTGCGGACCGCACCGAGGAGACGCTGAAGCCGCGTTTCCGTGCATTCCGGATTGGGGCAGACCAATTCCGGACCGCGCCGGACAAGGGTCGTGCGGCAGTTCGGACAGGAATCAATGAGCGGAGAGCGTCTTTCCTCCCCGGGATGCGCTTCAACGATGTAAGGGATGACGTCCCCCGCCCTTTCGACGACGACGCGGTCGCCGATCATCACGCCGAGATCAAGAATGTTCTGCAGATTATGGAGCGTCGCCCGCCGGATCGTCGTGCCGGAAATTTCCACCGGATCGAGGATCGCGACGGGGGTGAGACAATTTTTTCCGAAACTCCATTCCACGTCGCGCAACGTCGTTGCGCGCCGGATGTTGGTGAACTTGTACGCGATCTCCCCGCGCGGATGGTGGACGGTGCGCCCCAGCGACGCGGCGAACGCGCCGTCGGCGAATTTGACGACGATCCCGTCCTGCGGATAGGGCAGCGCGGCGAGCCGCGATTTCAGATCTTCCCAGCGCGAAGCAAGTTCCGCAAGTTCCACTTCAAAGGAAACGAGCGTGTAATCGACAAGCGTGAGTTTCGCTTTTTGAAGCACCATTTCGGCGATGTCTTTCAGCCCCATGATCCCGGCGACGGCGTTACGGCTGTTTTTGTAGAGATTGCCGTCTTTTTTGCGGATATGCGAATAGAGCGTCGCAAAATCGTCGTCGCGGATGACGATCTCGCCGCGCGCGGGACGGTCGAGCGCGCCGACGTATCCGGGGGCTTCCAGTTCGATGAGGGGGACTTTGCCGGTAACGTCTTCGCCGAATTCGCCGTCGCCCCGCGTGACAAGAACTTTTCCGTCGTATTTCGCGGAAATGCCGTCGTATTTGGGCTGAACAAAAAGTTTTTCCTGT
>JAKSOG010000127.1 GCA_024405715.1 Victivallaceae bacterium
TTGAATTTGCAGATGATGAAAATGATGAACGTCAGCAAAAGCGGCATCACGATCACGCATTGGATCGTATTGGTGACGGTGATGGAAAGCGTCCCGCCGGCGAGGATCAGACTGATCGCCAGCGCGAGCGTGACAAGTACGACGATGAGGAAGGTGTCGATCTGGAAACCGAAAATGCAGGTTTTGATCGGCAGATTCAGATAGGCGATGAAAAAACGCGCGGCGATCGCCGGCATAATGACGTTTGCGAGAATATCGGCGACGACGCGCAGGATGCTCGCGAAAACGCGCAGGCTGCGGTCGTAACGCATTTCGATGAATTGCCCGATGCTCATCGCGCGGGTTTCGCGGAAACGGTAGGTCATAAAGCCGATCAGTCCGAGAATGACGGTCACCGGCAACAGCAACGTCTGGAAAAACGCCAGCGAAAACCCGCTTTTGTAATAAACTTCGACGTACATCACGACCGTGACCAACCCCAACGCCGCCACGGTGTCGGCGGTGGTGAGCATATAACGTCTTCCCAAACGTCCCGCGACGAGATAGTCCGAAACGCCGACGATGTATTTCCGGCTGTGGAAGCCGAGAAACATCACGAATGCGGTTGGGATCAACGCGATGAGCCAATCAATCCACGACATAATTTTTCTCCTTTGTCCGAATCTGAAAAAAACAAAACGGTTTATGGGGCAATATAGCCCGTTTTTCGGGGATTTTCAACCCCCGGGAAAGCAAGAAACGTTATTTTTTTCCCGAACGTGAAAAAAACGCCGTTTTTCAACCGAGCCGGAGCGTTTTCCAGGCGTCGGCAAGTTTTGCTTCGGGCGATTTTACTTTCACGCCGACTTCGGGAGAAAAGACGGCGATGCGCGCTTCGGCGAGGAGCAGATAAAAGTCGGCGAGATGCGGGTGGTCTTCCAAGGTATATTCCGCCGCGGCAAGTTGGAATCGTTCGATGAAACCGGAAATCTTTTCCCCTTTTGCCTCGTCGCGGACGAGCGGCGCGCTGACGGTACGGTCGAGACGAAGTTTCAACGCCTTGAGAATGCGTTCGGTCGCGTTGAAAATGGACGGCGCGCGCAAAAAACCGTCGCGTCCGAGAAAGATCAATTCATATTCGGCGTCGTCGCGGCTCCAAGAATTTTCCGGAAGCCGGCGGATGAGGCGTTTCGCGCTTTCAAAAAGCGGATAAAGGCGGTTGAGTTGCGCGACGCGCGCATCGAATTTTTTTCCGAGCGTCTGGGATGCTTGAAGCAAGGCGTTTCGGATCGTCTGCGTCGAGCGGAGCGAAAACGCATCTTCGCCGATCGCATCGCTGATCGCAAGATCGACGAGATCGCGCCGCCAGTCGGGATAATCGAGAAAAAACGTCATGACGACTTCGTTGGGGAAACGGCAACTGCGTTCCAGATAAGTCGTCTGCTGACCGAATTTTTGCCGGTGAAGCGCAAGGAGAGCCCGGCGGTGACGGTAACGCGCCTGGGCTTCGTCGAGAAAGTCGGCGCGCGAAAAAAGTCCGTCGTCATCGACGTCGAGCGCGGGATAGGCGATCTGTCCGGAGGGGCGCATTTCGACTTTTTCCGGCAGGACGAGCGCATCGGGCGGTCGTTCCCACGGCCCGCGCTCCTCCGCGTCGCCGCGCCGGAGCGCCAGCCGGGAAAAACCTCCGGAAATCGGCGGGACTGCCGTCAAAGTCCGGAGCGCGCGGCCGCGGGAATCGGTCACGACGATCTTCAATTGCGTGAATGCGGGCGTTTCGGCACCGTCGAAAAAGACGGGATCAACGTGACAATCATAAAAATCCGCGAGAAAGCGCGCCAGCGCATCGGCGAGTTTGTTTTCCGTGAAAACGCTGCCGTCGGCGACCGCTTCGGCGAAATCGGCGGCGCACCCGGCAAGCGGGAAAAGTGCGCGGCGCGTTTCCTTCGGGAGTTTTTTGAGCAACGCTTCCGCTCTCCACGCGAGATACCCCGGTACGTTCCATTCGCCGAGACCGGCGGGGAGGGCGTCGAGGTCGCTTTCGCGGCAGAGGGCGCTGACGCCGTCGTCGGATTCCCCCGGCGCGAATTCATAATGCAAAGGCAGGACGATGCCGCCCGCTTCGAGCGTTTCGGGGAAAAGTTTTTCACAATGCGCGGCTTCGTCGGCGTCGCCGAAAAACACGGCTTTTTCCGGTGCATAATCGCGGTGTTCTTGCGCCCAGAGTTTTTCCGCCGCATCGACGCTGTTGACTTCCGGAGGAAGCGCGTTTTTGAAGTGATCGAGAAGCGCGTCTTCGTTCAACAGCCGTCCGGGACGGCGCGAACGTATTTCGAGCGATTCGGCATCGTGCCGCATCCGGTTGTATTTTTCCAGCCACGGGCATTTTCTTGAATGCGCCTGCGCGCGGACGACGCCCTCGGAGAGAAAGACTTCCCGCGCCGCGGCGGGATCGACCGACGCGAAATTCCGGCGTTTCCCGGAAGAAACCGGCAACGCGCCCGCCGTGATGAATTCCCGTGCCGTGACGTAACCGCGTTCGGGTTCGAAGCGTATCTGGTCGTATTGTTTGCGGCAGAGTTGCGGCGCGACTTCCGGCAGGAATTCCGGTTTCGCTTCGGCGACGCAACGGGCGAAAACACGGCTGGTTTCCATCAGCGCGAGAAAAACGATCCATTGCGGCGGATTTTTGCGGCGCGCCAAGCCCGAACCGGGGAAAATCGCAAAGCGCTTGCCGTTCATATCGAAATAATTTTTTTCTTCGGGATCGTAAACGGCAAGGCGCCGCGGCATCGCTCCGAGAAGCAGTTTGTGGATGAGATCGTAGCGCGTTTCGGCGTCGCGGGTCTCGGATTCGAAGACGTTTTCCTTGCCCGGAGAAAAGATTTCCAGAAGATCGCCGACAAGGGTCTTCCATTCGCGCAGACGGCGGAAATTGTAAAAATTCTTTTTGGCGAAAGCGCGCAGACTTTCGGACGGATCTCGTCCTTCGCCGTCGCTGACGGCGCGCCACAACGCGATCATTCCCAGAAAATCGGAACGGTTATTTTCAAAGGCGCGATGGGCGGCGTCGGCTTTTTTTACGTCATCGAATGGCCTTTCCGCCGGGTCGGGCAGACTCAATCCCGCGGCGATGACCGCCATCACGGGCAGTTCGCCGACTTTTTTGGCATCGACGAGGAGTTTCCCGAGATGCGGATCGACGGGCAGGCGCGCCAGTTCGTGACCGAGCGGCGTCAGTTTCCCTTCCGGAGTGAGCGCGCGTAAATCGCCGAGCGTCGTCCGTCCTTCGCGGATCAGCGCGGCGCCGGGCGGGTCGAGAAAGGGAAATTCCTCCACGGGCGGCAGACGCAGTTCCGCCATTTGCAGGATCACGCCCGCCAGACTGGCGCGCTGGATTTCGGGCGAAGTGTATTCCGGCGCGTCGCGCAGTGCGTCTTCGCCGTACAAATGGATGCAGACGCCGTCGCCGATGCGTCCGCAACGGCCGCGCCGCTGGCGGATCGCCGCCTGCGAGGCGAATTCGACGCGCAGTTCCTGCAACCGGAGCCGGGGGTTGTAACGGCTCAGCCGGACCAGCCCGGAATCGATCACGAAGCGGATCCGGGGGATCGTAAGCGACGTTTCCGCGACGTTGGTCGCCAGAACGATGCGCCGCGCCGCCGATGGATGAAAGATCTTTTTTTGCTCGGAAGCTGCCAATCGTCCGTAAAGCGGCAGGATTTCGGTACGCGGAAAATCGAGCGATCTCAAATGTTCCGCGGCATCGCGGATTTCGCGCTCTCCGGGCAGGAAGACGAGCGCATCGCCTGCCGGATCGAGCGAAGAAGCGAAACGCACCGCTTCGGCGATCGCGACGGACAATTCTTTTTCGGCGAGTTCGGGGAAAAAGCAGTCTTCGATCGGATGCAATCCGCCGGGTATCTCGATGATCGGCGCGCCGCCGAAAAATTCCGACATCCGGCTGGATTCGAGCGTCGCCGAGGAAATGACGATCCTCAAATCGGGACGTTTCGGCGACAGCGTTTTCAGGATTCCCAGCAGAAAATCAATGTTCAGCGACCGCTCGTGCGCTTCGTCGAGGATGATGCATTCGTAGTCGTCGAGAGCCCGGTCGGAGCGGCTTTCCGCGAGCAGGATGCCGTCAGTCATGAATTTGATGACGGTCTCGTCGCCCGTGCGGTCGTCGCAACGCATTTTCA
>JAKSOG010000128.1 GCA_024405715.1 Victivallaceae bacterium
TCATTCACAACGGCGCAGACTTTTCCCGAAGCAAGCGCGAGGACGCAGTCGGAATAATTCTGATATTCCTGATATTGCGCCTGCGGAAAACGTTTTTTCGCTTCCCGCGTGGCAAGGATCTCGCTTTCGCAACCGATGATACGGTCGGGACGGTTGAAATCAACGAGTGAAGTGATTTTTCCCGCCGGTTCCTCTGCGGATGGTTCCTTGCCGCATCCGGCAAGAATGATCCCGACGGCGACCGACAAAATCAAGCGGACGGATCTCCGCGGAAAAATTGTTTCCCCTTTTTTCATAAGCATATCTTCCACTTCGGCGCGGACGCGGCGCGTCATAACATAATGTTTATGCGCGCTTTTTACAACTGCCCCGGCGCATCAAAAAGAACAAAAAAGCGCGGCATCAGCCGCGCTCCGGAAAAAGCAAGCGGAAATCATTTCTTTTCCAGCAGGATGAAGGAACGCGGCCCCGCAGAGGCGGGCATTTTGCCGTCCAACTCAACGGCTTCTCCCGTTTCACCGAGCATCAGCGTCGGGACGAAGCCCTCGGGGGCTTTGACGGAAAGTTTTTCCACCGCATCGTAGAAGAAAAGCACCGCCCCCGTGTCGCTCACCCACGTCGTGCCGAAATCGGTCTTGCGGATGAACGGCATTTTCAAAACGTCGAGCGCGTGCGCGACCGGTCCGGCGTAATGCGCGGCATCGGAAAGCTGTTTCAATTCGCCGGGGATACGCTCGAAATTCGTTCCGTAGTTTTCAAACGCGAGCGGCGAGAAAAAGCCGAACATACTGCTGCGGAAGTAGTCGAAATCGATCCCGTCGCCGTAAACAAGGTCGCCGACGAAAGCAAATTCCCTGCCCCCCATCGGTGTATAGACGTTGGCGCGATACCAGAATCCTTCAAGGACGAGCGGACTTTGCCCCTCGATCGCGACAAAACCGCCGGTCTTGTAAAAGGCGGGATAGATGTACTTGACCAGATTGACCAACCCGATCGGCGAATCCGGCTTGGCGAAGTTGCGGGTCCCCGTGGCGGAACCGCCCATATCGAACCAGACGCCGGCAAGCCCGTTGTCGGTCGCGTTTTTGATTTTGGCGAGATACCATTTAAGGAAATCCTCGTTGCCCTGATCGATCACGGGGAAGTTGCCGCCGAAATACTTGAAGGTCTTGCCGTCCGCGTCACAGGCGTACCACGAAGTCTGCTTCTCGAACCATTCGCCCGCGCCGACGCTGTGTCCGCAGGGACTCCACTGGTAAGGTTTCACTCCGGCATCGACGATCTTTTTGTAGAGCGCGACCGTATTCGGCTTGTCGAGATCGTCCATACAGGAAGGACACAGCGGGATGTAGACGTAACGGACTTTCGCCTTGCCGATCTTTTCGATGGTGGCGTCGCGCTGTTCCTTGCTGCAGGTATTGCTCCACGTCGCATTGGGATAGGCGGGAAATTCCGGCAGATCCGCCGCACGGCGCAGGTTGTGCCGCTGAAACTGATACATCGCCATCCAATGATTGTCGCCGGGATTTTCCACGGCGCCGACCATATAGTACAGGAAACCGGATTCGACGGGCGCCTTGGCGAAACCGAAACCGGCGTTGTTGACAACTTTCGGAAGTTTTTCGGAAGTTTTTTTCGTGATCTGGCAGTTGAGCGTATTGGAAACTCCGTCGGTGAAAACGGCGAATACGCTCTTTTGTCCTTCCAGCCAGCCGAAAGGCTGTCCGTCGCTGAAAAATCCCCATTGCCGCGAATCGATGTCCTTGTTTTCCGTGAAATCGTATTCGGCGTACCCGCGCGGAGTCTGGTAACACGCCATACGGCGCATTTTGGTCGCGCCGATATCCGCCTGCGCGGAATATCCGATGCCGGAAATCATATAAGCGCATTTGGTCACGCGGGCGCGGCGGCCGATGCCGCGGTACGTCGTGCCGTCCAGATCAAGGCGCGACGCCTTGATCTCTTCGACGATCTCGCTACCCTCGTCGCCTTTCCAGACGATCCCGGCGACGTCGCCGCCGCGGATCCCGGAAAGAGTCCATTGGATGTTGCCCGCGTCGAGATGATCTTTCATCCCGACCGCTTCGGCGGAAGCGTCTTCGATGTTCATCTGTTTTTTGCTGAACATGATTTTCGGCACGGTCGCACCGACGACGAAAGGCGTTTCGCTCCCCGGCAGATAAGCATCGTAGGAATTGTCCTCTTTGACGACGATCTTCACGCCGTTGGCGAAGCGGATCTCCCGACCGGAAACTTCCGCCTGCGCGCAACGGTCGTCGAACTTCATTTCCGCCGGAGTGATCTCGACGGTTTTTTCGGCGAAACTTTTCGGCGGCTCGGTCGGCTGCCGTTCAAAAGTCTTGTGCACCAAATCCTTGCCGGAAAGTTCCGCGACGGCGTCGATCATAAACGATGTCGAATGCGCCCAGACGGCGAAATGACGGGCGACGTTGCGGCGGTTCTTTTCCGTATTGATATACATAACCTTGCCGTTCTCGTACGGCTTGACGGCGACAAAAGGCGCGACTTCCGCTCCGGAAGCATCGTAAATGCTACAAATGCTCGTCGCGCCGGGGACGAGTTTCACCATACGGAAAGAATCGGTCACTTCAAAGATGTCGGGGATCTTGTCGAAATGCGGACTCGCGGGCTTGCGCACGACAAGATTTTCCGGTTCGTTGACCGTTTCGCCGTACGCTACCGGCATCAGATCGCCGAGTTCTTCCGCAGGGGCATTGATCGTCAGCAGAAGAAGTCCGCCCTCGCTGACGAATTTCCTGACGGCGGCGACGCGTTCGGGCGTAAAAATCTTTTTCTGATTTTCCTCGGGAATGGCGTCGATGAAAACCATTTCATATTCGTCGAGATGCTTGAATTCCGGCGTGATCGCGTCGACGGGCGCCGGTTCTTCCGTCTGGTGCGGCAGACTGCGGATGTAACTGCCGCTCAATCCCGCAAGATAAACGCCGGAAAGCACCCGCACGTCGGCGCCCGCTTTGATCAACGCGCCGCCGAGCGCGTTGCCCTGCCACGGTCTGCCGCCGCCGAGAAAGAGGATGCGGATAGACCCGCCCTTGGAGGCCGGAACTTTGAAAATGCCTTCCAGTTTTTCGCCGTCGCGGTAAACCTTGCGCCGTTCCGCGTCTTTGGGGCGCGGGATCGCCGACAACGGCAATGCCACCGCGAACGCCAACAACATCACGAGTGCTTTTCTCATAAAAATCCTTACTTTTTGAATGCGTTGATCCGCGATTGCTTATTTGCCAATGGTGATTTTGTAGTCGAGCCCCGTCTTTTGTCCGACGGGATCGGTCACGCCGAGAATATACGTTCCGGCGGCGAGTTTGGATTTGGAAAGATAATCCTGCTTCGCGCCGTTCCAGACCAGCGAAACCTTTTTCCCGTCGGCATCCAGACAAACGACGTCGAGCGTGCCGTTTTTGACCGCCTTGGTCGTCGCCGCGTCAAAGTCGAATGTAAGTTGTGCTTTTTTGGTCGTGGAAAACTTGTAGTAATCGGCGAGATCACCGGCGCCGACCCAGCCCGAAACCGAATTCCCCGCAAGCGGCGTCGCATTTTGCCAGGTATCGTTGGAATTGTCGCCGTTGCCGATTTTCGTTACTTTGACGCTCGTTTTTTTGACGTTGCCCGCCTTGTCGGTCGCCTTGAAGTAGACCGTGCAGTTTTTCTTCACCGTGATCGAAGACGAATACGTTTTCCAAGTCTTGTTGTCCAAACTGTATTGCTTCGTCTTGATGCCGCTCAAATCGTCGGTCATTTTCGCCGAGATTTTCGCGCTTGTCGTCCACTCTTTCGGATTACCCGAAATCGAGATCGTCGGCGCGACGGAATCGACTTTTGTCACGCTGACGCTTTTTGTCGTTTTGTTGCCCGCCTTGTCGGTCGCTTTGAAATAGACCGTGCAGTTTTGCTTCACCGTGATCGAAGACGAATACGTTTTCCAAGTCTTGTTGTCCAAACTGTACTGTTTGGTCTTGATGCCGCTCAAAGCGTCGGAAAATTTCGCCGAGATTTTCGCGCTTTTCGTCCATTCTTTCGGATTGCCCGAAGTCGAGATCGTCGGCGCGACGGAATCGACTTTCGTCACGCTGACGCTCGT
>JAKSOG010000129.1 GCA_024405715.1 Victivallaceae bacterium
CCGTCATCCCGAAACTGCGGTTGACGGACCGGGGACTTTTCGACGTCGAAAAAAACGCCTTCGTCCCGCTTTTTGAAGATTAAAGCGCGTCGGCTTCCGCGCGGGGGATGACGAGATATCCGTAATGGAATCGCCCGCCTCGTTCCAGAAAAGCCAAAATCTTTTTCTGCAGGGAATTCGGATTTTTCACCGTTCCGGGATCGTTTTCTCCGAAAACGCGCCACAAGGTATCCGCAGGTTCGTCCGTCGGTACGATTTTTCCCAACGTGCGGAAACGCATAATGTTGCTTCCCGGAGAAAGGATCTCCGTCAGCGCGGGGTCGTAGAGCCAGGAATGGCTGACGAGGGCGCGGTAGTCGTGTTCGGGACGGTATTGTTTCATCATCTGCGTCAGACGCCGGAACGACGCGACGCACGCATCGAAATCAAGCGGCGCGCCTTCAAAAATGTGGAAACCGACGATCGGGTCGCCGGGGACGAGATAGGGTGTGAGATCCGCCTCCCCACGGTAAAAATCGGGCGTTTGAAATTGCAACCGCCCAAGTTGCAGCAATTCCCCCGCGATATGAAGTTGGTACCAGTTGAAAACGTTGGCGGGGAAACGCAGATCGCCGATGCCGTCGAGATAATGTTTCGCCCAATGGCCGAAATCGCTCCAGGTCGCATAAAAAAAATCTTCGGGATATCCGGCGCGGCGGAAATTTTCCCGCGCCGCATCGAAGGAAAGCAACAGCGTCAACACCCGGAACCGTTCCAGTTCGACCGGGGAAAAGAAATTTTTTCCGGCATCGGCGTTGCCCTGTTTGCACGCCAGACGATTGCAGCATTCGACGGTCAGCGCGCTCAATGTGTCCGACGCGGCGATGCGACGGTGAAGCGATTCCAGATTTCCCAGCGCTTCTTGCGGTATGCCGCCGGCGCGGGCGGATTTTTCCGCCGACTCGAAACCGGGCAGACGGTCGATCCAATGCATTTTTCAGGAATCCTTTTGGATCTTTTGGACGACTCCGGTGGTCGAGAATCCCGCGACGAAAGGCATAAAAACGATTTTTGCACCGGAATTTTGCAACGCTTCGCGTTCTTTCGGATCAAGCGTTTCGAGCGTATAGTCGCCCGCTTTGGCATAGACGTCGGGTGCAAGCGCGCCGAGTTCGGCGTCGCACCGCCGGGAATCGAAAACGACCGCCTTGTCAACCGCCGCGAGCGCCGTGAGCAAGTAGGCGCGGTCGGTTTCGGAATTGATCGGACGCGAGGGGCCTTTGAGTTCCCGCACCGATGCATCGGAATTGACCAGCACCAACAAGGCGTCGCCCAGTTCGCGCGCCCGCGCCAGATATTCGGCGTGTCCGCGATGCAGAATGTCGAAACAACCGTTGGTTACGACAAGCTTCAAGTGTTTGTCGCGCAATGCGTTGCGCCATTTTACGGCGGCGTCGAGCGTCAGGATGTCGTCCTGCGCCATATCTATTCCTCCAAGCCCCGGATGACGACACCCGCTTCAAGCAGGAGTCTCGTCGATACGTCGTCAATCGAATAATGTTGATGATAAACGACTTCAACGATCCCGGCGTTGACGATCATCTTGGCGCATTGCAGACAGGGGCTGAACGTGGTGTAGATCGTCGCCCCTTTGACCATAATGCCGTGATAGGCCGCCTGGACGCTCGCGTTTTCTTCGGCGTGGGAGCAGAGGCACGCCGAAAGATCGTGTCCCGACGGCACGTCGGAATTGCACCGGGGACAGCCGCCTTCACAGCAGTTGCGGATACCGCGCGGCGTCCCGTTGTATCCGGTGGAAATGATCCGGCGGTCGCGCACAAGTACCGCCGCCACCTGACGGCGCGAACAGTTGCTGCGCGACGCCGCGACGTGCGCGATGTCCATGAAGTAGTGATCCCAGTCGGGGCGCGTCAAATGAATTTCGCTCATCGTCTCTCCTTTATTTGATGTAAACCGCGGGGCGGATATAGACCAGTTGAGTCAGGTCGTTGTCGAATGCGACGCTTTCGTTGCGCGCCAGCGCCGCCGTGTCGGCGGATCCGACGGCTTCGGGGACGACCTCTTCGGGGAGGACTTTGCGGATCGCCTCTTCTTCACTCCGGTGGCAGACGAACGTTTCTCCGGAGCGTCCGGCAAAAAAGGATCTCGCCGTTCCGGCGTCGAGGACCCGGGTCTCCCCGGAAGGTACATATTGTCCGTTTTCGAGGCGGAGCGAAAAGTAAAGCACTTCGCGGTTCCTGCCGTCGTAGAGGGCGCCGATCTTTTCCGTCCGTTGCGACGAAGCGCCCGCCAGCGCGACGGCGCCCGGCACTCCGCGGCAGAGGATCTCCGTGCCGAAGCACCATCCGGAAACGAGCGCCGCCGCCATACGCAACGCGGTGAAACTGCCCGGTCCCGTACCGACGCTCCAGCGTCCGACGTCCGCGAGAGCAAGACCTTTTTCCCGGAGTCTGCCGAGAATGAAATCGGGCAGCGCCGCCGCTTCGCGTCCGTACATATCGGTACGGGCGTCGGTGAGCAGATCGCCGTTTTCAAGCACGGCGAAGGCGATTGCACCGGGTTCGGGATTCAAAACCGCGTGGATCATAAGACGATGTCGCACTCCTTGAATATCTGATCGGCGAGGGCGTCGTCGGAAAGCCGTTTCCGGACGCCGACGACTTTCCCCTCCGAAACGGTGACTTCCGTCGGCATCGGGCGGAGATTGTAGACGCCCCCCATCGAATAGCAATAGGCGCCCGCGTTGCGGATCGCAAGAAGATCATATTCGCGTATTTCGGGCAGCTCCCGCTGTTCGGCGAAGCGGTCGCCCGTTTCGCAGATGTTTCCGCAGACGTCGTAGAGGAACGGCGCGCCGCCGGGATTGGAAAGATTGTCGATCCGGTGGTACGCGCCGTAGAGCAACGGACGGATCAATTGGGGAAATCCGGAATTGCATCCGGCGATCAGCCGGTCGCGGTTGCGTTTGACGGTGTTGACTTCGACGACGAGATGTCCCGCCCGGGCGGTGAGGAATTTGCCCGGCTCGAAAAGCATTTTCAGATTTTTTCCGCGGGCGTCGCAAAAATCCCTGAATTTTTGCGCGATCGTCCGTCCCATCGAGAAATAGTCGATTTCCTTTTCATCGGATCTGTAGGGGACTTTGAAGCCGCCGCCGAAGTCGAGCATTTCCAGTTCGGGGAAATTTTCCGGTGCGGCGATCGACATCAGTTTGTCCATCGCGGCGTAAACGGACTCGGCGTGCTGAAGACCGCTTCCCGTGTGTTCGTGCAGTCCGACGACGTGAAGATTGCCTTCACGGACGATTTCGAGGACGGTTTTTACGTCGTCGAGCAGGATCCCGAATTTCGTCAGCGCGCCCGCCGTCATCGTGTGGATGCTGTCGCCGTCGCAGACGTCGGGATTGAAACGCAGACATACGCGCATGCCTTTGTGGTCGCGGGCGATCTTGCGCAGACGCGAGAGCGAACCGATGTTCATCAGCACGCCGGTCGCGCAGACGCGCTCGAATTCCGCGTCGGTCATATTGTTGGCGGTGTAGATGATTTTTTCTTTCGGGAAGCCGAGCCGGAGCGCGTATTGCACTTCGGCGGGGCTGACGGCGTCGATGCCGGCTCCGGCGTCGCGGAGGGCGAGCGCCAGATGCGGATTGTAATTCGCTTTGAGCGCGTAATGGATCTCGAGGCCGGGCCAGGGGATGCGCTCAAAAAGCGCGCGATACTGCGCGACCGCGTGATCGGCGTCGTAAACGAAAAGCGGCGTGCCGTAGCGCCGCGCCAGTTCAAGGAGTGCCGCGTCGGAAATCATTCGTTTTTCTCCGGGAATCGTCCGATGAAAGCCGCGAGGACGAGGTCGTCGTTGCCGATGTTTTTGATCGCGTGTCCCGCGCCGTTTCCGGTGAGCAGCGTGTCGCCGGCGTGCAATTCACGCCTGACGCCGTCGTCGTCGGCTTCGGCGACGCCGGAGACCACGAAAAAGATCTCTTCTTCGCGGTCGTGACGGTGGAATCCGATCGAATCGCCGGGCGCGAGCGTGGAGCCGTAGTTCCGCGGCACGTTCGAGTAGTAGTGCATCGTCCAG
>JAKSOG010000013.1 GCA_024405715.1 Victivallaceae bacterium
CATCTTCGGCTATTTCCTCGGGAGTCCGGTGCGGGTCGAGGAAGTACCATTTGAAAGTATGGGGTGAACGATGATTCCCGGCGTCCGGAAGTCTCTCGTAAGGCGAAGGGCGTATTTCATTTCTCTTTTTCCTCCGCTTCCCGTTTCTCTCTTTCTCGTTCTTTTAAGGCTTCCCACCGCGGCCGCATTTTTTCCTCAAATTTCTTTAATTTCTCATCCATTTTTCGCTCATCTTCGGCTATTTCCTCGGGAGTCCGGTGCGGGTCGAGGAAGTACCATTTGAAGGTGTGCGGGAGCGCCAAAACACTAAAAATGAGGACGAACAAGAGAAGAGGGGAACAAAGGATAAAACTCCCGATCATAAGGTAAGTTATGAAATCTCTCATATAGTCGACTCCCTTTTTTTTACTCAATCTTTTTTTTCGCTTTTGATGTAATATCACCGTTTTCGGCGTTTTTCAAGTTTCGCCTTTTTGACGGCTTCACGATACACTCGGAGAAAATCCCGATAACCTTTTGCGTTTCCGCAAAGGGATTTCATACCGTGCCATTCTTTTCTCGCTCCGCGGTTGTCGATAATCCGCATTACGACAATTCTCTCACCGTCTTTGTTATATCCGACGATGCACGGATCCCATAAACCGTAGCGAAATGCGGTATGGCGAGGGTACTTAAAACGAAGACGTATAAAAAAATGGGGGCGGTAAGGATAAGACAGATAATAATAAAGATTTTGAGCATTTTTTCAACTCCTTTTTGGTTTTACTTTTTACCCGAAACGCTTTGCGTCGTACGGCACGCCCGTACACTACCAATATACGAAGAAAAATGCAATTTGTCAACCGACTGGGGAAAATTTTTTTGCTTTTTTCTTCGATACGCAAAAAAGATTTGCAGACGCTAATCATAACGCTCAACGTTTCTTCTTTGCACAAAAAAATTTCATTTTTTTGTAAGTCGTTGCAAATCAACGCAACGATGGCAAAAAAGTAAGAAAAAACGTCGCGTTGTGTCCATTTCCGATTAAACTTTTTCAGTTTTTTCGTGTATCAGCGTTGTGAAACGTGACGGGCGTTTGCAATGGGGAAAGTAAAAATTGTTACACGTTACAGGAGGAGACTTTGTCTATGGAAAAAGAAAAATACTACTGGTGCGCCTTTGACCGGAACTTCAATCGGGTGGATCGGGTCGGGGAAGTGCTGTGTTTACTCGCGACAAAATGGTACCATAGACCGGTGAATTATGCGGTCGCAAGGCAAGATACGAAGCTCGGATTCCCGGTGTACACCGCGGGAGTAGACGACTACGAGGCGTCGCAAAACGCGGAGTTGTTGCAAAAAGTGCGTACCCGGTGCGATAGATGGGGAGTTTTTTCCGCGTTTATCACGCGCCTTGAATTGCGCTTCGACCACGTCTGCCACGTGATGGGGAGGATTTTCCGATGATATACTTTGTCTGCGCTTTCTTTATCGTCATCGCCATTGTAGCACTGGTGACGGGGTACTGTTACTATGACTCGCAACGGTACTACCGTGATGTCGTAGTGCCTCAATTGATCGCGGAGGAAAAGGAACGTCGCCGCAAAGAGAAAGAAGAAGATGAAAAGCGTACCGCAGATCTGAGAAGGAGGATGGAGCGGGGTGTTGAACTCATCAAGATGGGGATTCAGCCGGACGATTTTATCGTTGTCGGAAGTAAACGCACCCCGCTGATCTCCGAGGCTGAAGCAAGAGCGAAAGGCCTCATAAAATAAAAAATCGACTTTTTGCTTCTGGAAGTGCGATTTCCCCGTCCGAAGCGTCCGAACTCTGACTTCCGGACGGCTCGGACGCAGTTTTTCAACTCCTGTAACGCCATTGCATCAGCGCGAACGTCACCAATCGACAGTCGCAACTCAAAATCAGCATTGCCGTCATCTCTGCGATCTCTTGCATAGTTGCACTAATTCTGCTTCTGACGTATCCGGTTTTTCAAACAGCCGGCGCAACGCGATATGAGTACAAACTCCCCCCGGCGGATCGAGGTGGCTGCAAGGGGGGTGAAACCAGCCCCTCGTGTTCCCATTGCGTCGGAGTGTGATGAATAAAAAAAGGGACTGTCGCGTTCCCCCTGGAAGGGTTTGCAACAGTCCCGTTGATAACGGAAGGATTTACCGTTCGACGCGGGCGGAACCGCCGCCGATGAGTTTTTCGACTTCGGCGAGACGCGCCATCGACGTGTCGCCGGGGGTCGTCATTGCCAGCGCGCCGTGGGCGGCGCCGTATTCGACGGCGACCGACGCTTTGCCGGTTTTGAGCAGACCGTAGATCGGCCCGGAAGCAAAGCCGTCGCCGCCGCCGGCGCGGTCGAAGATCTCCAGCCCCGGACGGTAGGTCGCTTCATAAAATGCCCCGTCCTGCCAGGCGATGGCGCCCCAGTCGTTGACGGTGGCGGTCTTGACGGTGCGGAGCGTGTTGGCGACGACCTTGAAAGGATACGCCTTGACGACGTTGCCGATCATTTTCTTGAAACTTTCGACCTTGATGTTGGAAAGCCCCGCATCGACCCCTTCGACCTCGAAGCCGAGACAGGCGGTGAAATCTTCCTCGTTGCCGATCATCACGTCGACGTATTTCGCCATTTCGCGGTTGACTTCGCGGGCGCGGTCGAGGCCGCCGATGCTTTTCCACAGACTCGGACGGTAGTTGAGGTCATAACTGGTGACGGTGCCGTACTTTTTGGCGGCTTTGAGGGCCTCGATGACGACGCCCGGGGTCGTGTCGCTCAATGCGGCGAAAATCCCGCCGGTATGGAAGTGACGCACCTTGAGTTTTCCGAAAATGGAATCCCAGTCGATGTCGCCCGCTTTGAGTTGGGAAACGGCGGTGTTGCCGCGGTCGGAACAGCCCACGGCGCCGCGGATGCCGAAGCCGCGTTCGGTGAAGTTCAATCCGTTGCGGACGGTGCGTCCGATCCCGTCGTAGGGGACCCATTTGATGAGCGACGTGTCGACGCCGCCCTGCAAGATGAAATCTTCGACGAGACGGCCGACGGGGTTGTCGGCGAACGCGGTGACCACGGCGGCGCGCAACCCGAAACAGCGGCGCAATCCGCGGGCGACGTTGTATTCGCCGCCGCCTTCCCACGCCGTGAACGTGCGGGCGGTATGGATGCGCCCGGCGCCCGGATCGAGGCGAAGCATGATTTCACCGAGCGACAGGATGTCGTAACGGCATTCTTCTGCGGAAAGATATTCGAGACCCATGATGAAAACTCCCGGCCTCGGCTATTTGGCGTATTTCTTCGCGATCTCGGCGGCGGCGCGGATGGTTTCGGCGGGGCACTTGTTGAGCCAGGTGCCGCCGACCGCGGCGACTTCGGGGATCTCAAGATAACTTTCGACGTTGGCGGGCTGGACGCCGCCGGTCGGCATGAAGCGGATCCCGAGGTGACGGTAGGGGGCGATCAGCGATTTGAGCATCGCGGTGCCGCCGGCGGCTTCCGCCGGGAAAAATTTGAGGAAGCGGCACCCGAGCGCCATCGCCTGTTCGGCTTCGCTCGGAGTACAGACACCGGGAGCGAAATCGAAACCGCATTTGACGGCTTCTTTGACGACTTCGGGATTGAAGCCGGGGGCGACGGCGAACTTCGCGCCCGCATCGAACGCGCGGTGCAGATCGGCGACGTTGAGCACGGTCCCCGCGCCGATGACCATATCGGGGAAACGTTTGGCGCATTCGCGGATGACCGCTTCGGCGGCGGACGTGCGGAACGTGATCTCGGCGGCGCGCAATCCGTTTTCGCAGAGATCGCCGCAGACTTTGACGCCTTCCTCGAGCGAATCGAGCACGAGAACGGGGACGATCTTGATCTTTTCCAGTTTTTCGACGAGTGTCATAAACAATACCTCCCGGTACAAGTTGGATTGAGAATTTCCGGAACCGATGTAAATATACCGCCGGAGAAACGAAAAAGCAAGCGCCCCCGCGCGCAGGACAAAAATCGCGAAAAATCTTGACAAACTCCGGCGCGGTGGTATATTACTGTTGAAAGAATGCCGCGCCGTACGGCTCGGTTTTTTCTTGGCGGAAACAAAACACCCGAAATCCATATCAAAGGAGAGAAAACGATGGGCAACGTGATGGTCACCGGTGGCGCGCGCGGAATCGGCGCGGGAATCGTCGAAAAACTTTTGAGCGAGGGACACAACGTCGCTTTCTGCGACCTCGCCGACGAAGACAAGATGGTCGAGCAGTGCCAGACGCTGGCGGCGAAATATCCCGGCAAACCGCTCTACGTCAAATGCGACATCACCAAAAAAGATCAGCGCGAAAATTTCCTCGCGTCGGTCGTCAAGGCCTTCGGCTCGGTGACGGCGCTCGTCAACAACGCCGGCGTCGCCCCGCTGGAACGCAAAGACGTTCTCGAAGCTTCCGAAGAAAGTTTTGAACGCCTCATCCGCATCAACTTGCAGGGCCCCTATTTCCTGACCCAGCTGGTCGCCAACTATATGGCCAAGCATCAGGAACCCGGACAGTGCATCGTCAATATGAGCAGCTGTTCCGCCGAAGTCGCCAGCGTCAGCCGCGGCGAATACTGCATTAGCAAAGCGGGCGTGAGCATGGCGACCAAACTCTGGGCGGTGCGCCTCGCCGAATTCGGCATCAACGTCTATGAGATCCGCCCCGGCGTGATTAAGAGCGATATGACGGCGGTGGTCACCGCCAAGTACGACAAGCTCATCGCCGAAGGCCTGACGCTTACCCCGCGCTGGGGCTTCCCCGAAGACATCGCCAAGACGGTGGCGACTTTCATCCGCGGCGATCTCGCCTATTCGACGGGGCCGGTCGTTTTCGTCGACGGCGGTATGCAGATCCAGAAACTGTGATCCGATGATGATCACGCGCAAATTTCATACCGTCGTGCTCGGCAGCGGCGCCGCGGGGCTCGCGGCGGCGCTCCGGCTTCGCGCCGAGGGGATCGAAAACATCGCGATCGTGACCGAAGGACTCAATCAGGGTACTTCCATCAACACGGGCAGCGACAAACAGACCTACTATAAACTCGGCATCTGCGGAAAAGACCTTGATTCTCCGGTCAGTCTGGCGGAATCGCTGCGCGGCAGCAGCGCGCACGGCGACATTGCGCTCGTCGAAGCGACGACGTCGGTGCGCGCGTTCTCGAATCTGGTCAACATCGGTGTGCCGTTCCCGCGCGACGCCTACGGGCAGTTCGCGGGGTACAAGACCGATCACGACCCGCTCCGTCGCGCCACCAGCTGCGGACCCTACACGTCGCGGGAAATGTGCCGCGCGCTCATCAAGGAAGTCAAACTCCGGCAGATCCCCGTTTTCGAGCGCCGCGTCGCGGTCAAGCTCGTGACGGCGTCCGGACGCGCCGCGGGATTGATCGCCGTGGACATCGACGCCGCCAAGGAGAATATGTTTGAATACTTCCAGGCGGACAACGTCGTGTTCGCCGTCGGCGGTCCCGGCGGCCTTTACGATTGCAGCGTCTATCCCGCCGTGCATACCGGCGCGATCGGGCTGGCGTTGCAGATCGGCGCCGAAGCGGCTTCGCTGCCCGAATCGCAATTCGGTCTGGCGTCGATCAAATTCCGCTGGAACGTGTCGGGTACTTATATGCAGGTGCTGCCGCGTTTCATTTCGACCGACGCCGACGGAAAGGACGAAAAAGAATTTCTGCGTCCTTATTTCCCCGACGCGGGCACGATGAATTCGATGGTTTTCCTCAAAGGTTATCAGTGGCCGTTCGACACGCGCAAGATCCCTTCCGGGTCCTCGATCGTCGACATCCTCGTGTACGAGGAAACCGCGATCCGCGGCCGGCGCGTCTGGCTCGATTTCCGTTCCAATCCGGAAGGATTCGATTTCGCGGCGCTTTCGGAAGAAGCGCGCACATATCTGGAAAAGTCCGGCGCCGCGTTCGGTACGCCGCTGGAACGCCTGCTGCATATGAATCCCGGCGCCGTCGAACTCTACAAGGAGCACGATATCGACCTGGCGGAAGAACCGCTGGAGATCGCCGTCTGCAGTCAGCACAACAACGGCGGACTTTCCGGCAACATCTGGTATGAATCGACCAACGTCAAGCACCTTTTCCCGATCGGCGAAGTCAACGGTTCGCACGGCGTGACCCGTCCGGGCGGTTCCGCGCTCAACGCCGGTCAGGTCGGCGCTTTCCGGTCGGCGGAATACATCGCCGCGGTTTACGCCGAGCCGACGCTCGACGAAGCCGAAGCGCTCGCCGAAGCGGAAAAGATCGTCGCGGAACTCGAAGCCAAAGTGCAGACCGTTGCGGAACGTTCCTTCCGCGACGACCGCCGCGAATTTCAGAACCGCATGAGCACCTACGGCGCCCATATCCGCGACCCCAAAAAGATCGCGGTCGCCGCCAAAGACGCCTGGGCGCAGTACCGCCGGATGGAAAAAGCCGGCGTCGGCGCCAGGACGACCCGCGAGATCGCCGAAGCGCTCCGCAACCTGCAGTTGTGTTACGCGCACGCCGTCTATCTCGACGCGATCGAATTCCAGCTTGCTTCCGGTGTCGGTTCGCGGGGGTCCGCGATGGCCGCCGATCCGGACGGCATCGCCATCCACCCGATGCTCGGACCGGAATGGCGTTTCAAACCGGAAAACGAATCGTTCCGCACCAAACAGCTCATCACCGTCGCCGAAAAGGGTTCGCACTGGATCGACTGCCGTCCGATCCCCGAATCGGATGACTGGTTCGAGAACGTCTGGGCGGATTTCCGCAACAAAAAGATCTACCGCTGAGGATATTATGGCTTACGAAAAAATCGCCTCCTTCGGCGATGCGGCGCAGTTCAAGGCCTTTCTCGACCGCGAAAACTACGCGATCCCGATCCTGACGGAAATGCCGCCGGAATTGAAACTCGCCGAAAAAGTTCCGCACCGCGGCCGCGTCATCGGCAACCGCTGGGCGATCCTGCCGATGGAGGGCTGGGATTGTCTGCCCGACGGTTCGCCGAGCGATTTGACCCGCCGCCGCTGGCTCAATTTCGCCAAAAGCGGCGCGAAACTGCTCTACGGCACCGAAGCGTGCGCCGTGATGCACTCCGGCAAGAGCAATACCCGTCAGCTGACGATGAATGAAAAAAGTTACGACAAAATCGCCGCGCTTCTCGCTGAAATGCGAAAAGTCCACGCCGAAAAATTCGGCACGGCCGACGATCTTGTCATCGGGTTGCAGCTGACCCACTCGGGACGTTTCGCCCATCCAAACGACGATCACAAACTCGAATCGCGCACCGCGTACGCGCATCCGCTTCTGGACAAAAAGTTCCACAGCGATGCGAGTTGCATCGTTTCCGACGGTGAAGCGCGCGACATCATCGAACACTATCACCGCGCCGCCAAAATGGCGTTGCGCGCGGGATTCGATTTCGTCGACGTCAAGCAGGCGCACGGTTATCTCGGACACGAATTTTTGAGCGCGGTGGACCGTCCGGGCGATTACGGCGGCTCCTTCGAGAACCGCACCCGCTTTTTCCGCGAGATCGTCGAAGGGATCAAATCCGAGGCGCCGGGATTGGAAATTTCGATGCGGCTCTCGCTCGCCGACTTTTTCCCCTTCGTCAAAAACGAAAAGGGCGAAGGCGTCGCGATGGACTGGCAGGGACCTTATCCCTATGCGTTCGGCGGCGACGGCACCGGAGCGGGATGGAATCTCGACGAACCCGTGCGTTTCGTCAAAATGGCGCAGGAACTTTGCGGACTTGATCTTGTCTGCGCCACCATCGGAAGTCCCTACTACAACGTGCATATTCAGCGTCCCGCGTACTTCGCGGTCGCCGACGGCTATCCGCCGCCGGTGCATCCGTTGCGCAACGTCGAAAAGCATCTCAAAATCGTCGCCGAATTCAAGAAACGCTGTCCCGACGTGCTGATCGTCGGTTCCGGATATACCTGTTTGCAGGATTATCTGCCCAACGTCGGCGAAGCCGTGCTCCGGCAGGGCGGCGCCGATTTCATCGGCATCGGCCGGATGGTGCTTTCCTACCCCGAATTGTGCGACGACGTGTTGCAGAAACGGCCGCTCGAACACTGCCGCATCTGCCGTACGATCGGCGATTGTACCAACGCGCCGCGGCACGGACTGGTTTCCGGCTGTTACCCGCTGGATGCCTTCTACAAACAGCATCCGCACGCGCCGTTGCTCAAAGCCGCCAAGGCGGCGCAGGCGGCGGCGAAAAAATAGTTTCCGGTTTTTCGGAACCGGCACGCATCCGATCGGATCGCGTGCCGTTTTTTTTGGATAAAGACAAGATTTTTGCCGAAAAGTGCAGATATATCTCTTTTTATAGCTTTTATAATCGGAAAAAAAGTGATATATTATATGTCGAAAACGGTTTTTTCATTAACAAGAGATGCGCGGTAAAAAGCGTTTCTCCAAAAACATAAGGGGACGTGCGAAGATGGTGAAACAACTCAATGCGGCGCCGCAAGGCAATCCGGCGCTGGTCAAGTGGGTCAACGAATGGGCGGAAATCTGCCAGCCCGATGCGCTTTACTGGTGCGACGGCAGCAAAGAGGAATACGACCGCCTCTGCAACGAACTGGTCGAATGCGGTCTGGCGACCCGGCTGAATCCCGCCAAGCGTCCCAACAGTCTGCTTTTCCGTTCCGATCCGTCGGACGTGGCGCGCGTCGAGGCGCGTACTTTTATCGCCAGCGAAAAGCAGGAAGACGCGGGACCGACGAACAACTGGATCGACCCCAAAGAACTGAAAAAGACGATGCTCGGTCTTTACAGCGGCTGTATGCACGGCCGCACGATGTACGTCATCCCCTTCTCGATGGGGCCGGTCGGCAGTCCGATCGCCAAGATTGGCGTCGAGATCACCGACAGCGCCTATGTCGTGATCAATATGGAAGTGATGACCCGCGTCGGCACGAAAGTTCTGGAAGTCCTCGGCGACGGTGAATTCGTCCCCTGCGTCCACTCCGTCGGCAAGCCGCTCGCCCCCGGCGAATCCGATCACGGCGTCTGGCCCTGCGCGCCGATCGAGAAAAAATACATCGCGCAGTTCCCCGAGACCCGCGAGATCTGGTCGTTCGGTTCCGGTTACGGCGGCAATGCGTTGCTCGGCAAGAAATGCCTGGCGTTGCGTATCGCGACCGTGCAGGCGCGCGACGAGGGGTGGATGGCGGAGCATATGCTCATTTTGAAACTGACCGATCCCAAAGGCGAAGTCAAGTACGTTACCGGCGCATTCCCGTCGGCGTGCGGCAAAACCAACCTCGCGATGCTCATCCCGACGCTTCCCGGATGGAAAGTTGAAACGGTCGGCGATGATATCGCCTGGATGAAGTTCGACGACGAAGGTCATCTGCGCGCCATCAACCCGGAAGCCGGATTTTTCGGCGTCGCGCCGGGCACGAGTATGAAATCCAACAAAAACGCGATGCTTTCCTGCGCCAAGGACACGATTTTCACCAACGTCGCGCTCACCGATGACGGCGACGTCTGGTGGGAAGGCATCGGATACGATGCGCCCGCGCACCTCATCGATTGGAAAGGTCACGACTGGAAACCCGGTCAGGTCGATGCGGACGGCAAGCCGGTCAAAGCGGCGCATCCCAACGCCCGTTTCACCGCCCGCGCCTGCAATTGTCCGGCGATCGCTCCGGAATGGGAAGATCCCGCCGGCGTACCGGTTTCCGCGTTCCTTTTCGGCGGCCGCCGTCCGAGTACGCTGCCGCTGGTTTATCAGTCGAAAGACTGGGAACACGGCGTTTTCATCGGTTCGACGGTCGGCAGTGAAGTGACCGCCGCCGCGCTCGACGTCAAAGCCGGCACGGTCCGCCGCGATCCTTTCGCGATGTTGCCTTTCTGCGGCTATCATATGGGCGATTATTTCAAACACTGGCTGGACATCGGCAAAGCGGGCGCCGCCAAGGGAAATCTGCCCAAGATTTTCTGCGTGAACTGGTTCCGCAAGAATGCCGACGGCAAGTTCATGTGGCCGGGCTTCGGCGACAACAGCCGTGTGCTCGCGTGGATCTTCGCCCGTTGCGCGGGCAAGGGCGAATGCCGTGACACCGCGATCGGTTATATGCCGACGGAAAGTGCGATCGACCGCACCGGTATCGAAAACGAAGTTTCCGCCGACGATCTCAGGGAATTGCTCAAAGTCGATGTCGAGGGTTGGAAAAAAGAACTCGCGATGATCGACGAACACTACGCGAAATTCGGCGCGCATCTGCCGGATGCGTTGAAAAAGCAACTTGCCGCCCTCAAGGAGCGGCTTGCCTGAAACGCTTTTTTCCGCGACGAGCCGGAACGTACCTGACGTGCGTTCCGGTTTTTTTTGTTCCGGCAACGGAAATTGAAAAAAATTTGCCTTTTCTTGCGCTCGAAACACATCGGTCTTTTTTACGGTCGGGCGACGGTCCCCGTGGTGAAAAATCATGGATGCGCCGCCGCGCTTAAACTCCCGCTCGTCCACACGAATGCGCCGCACCGATTGCACAGGCGCATTTTTTATGCTATATTATAACTGAATATGGAAAAAATCTTTTCGGGGGAAACGTTTATGACGGAAAATATGACTGCGGAAAATCCGGCGACCGATTTCATCCGGGAAATCGTCGTGCACGATCTGGAAGCCGGAAAAAACGACGGCAAAATCGTGACCCGGTTCCCGCCGGAACCCAACGGATACATCCATATCGGACATTCCAAGGCGATCTGTCTGGATTTCGGCATCGCCAAGGAGTTCGGCGGAAAGTGCAATCTGCGCTTCGACGATACCAATCCGACCAAAGAGGATACCGAATACGTCGATTCGATCATCAACGACGTGAAGTGGCTCGGATGGGAACCCGCGAACATCTTTTACGCGAGCGACTACTTCGACAAAATGTACGAATGCGCGGTCGAACTCATCAAACGCGGGCTCGCTTACGTCTGTGAACTTTCACCCGAAGAATGGGACGAATCCTACCGCGGAAATCTGTTGACTCCGGGCAGGGAATCGCCTTTCCGCAACCGCTCCGTCGAAGAAAACCTCGACCTTTTCACGCGGATGAAAAACGGCGAATTTCCCGACGGGAGCAAAGTGCTACGCGCCAAAATCGATATGGCTTCCGCCAACATCAATATGCGCGATCCCGTGATCTACCGCATCCGCCGCGCAAGCCATTTCCGTCACGGCGACAAGTGGTGCATCTATCCGATGTACGATTTCGCGCATCCGCTCGAAGATGCGTTTGAAGGCGTGACGCATTCGCTCTGCACGCTGGAATTCGAGATCCACCGGCCGTTGTACGACTGGGTGCTCGATTCCCTGGGGTATCCGGTCGATCACCGGCCGCGCCAGATCGAATTTTCACGGCTCAACCTCACCTATACCGTGATGAGCAAACGCAAATTACTGCAACTGGTCAAAGAACATTACGTTTCCGGATGGGACGATCCGCGGATGCCGACCGTCTGCGGGATGCGGCGCCGCGGCGTGCCGGCTTCGGCGTTGCGCGAGCTGAACAAACGGGTCGGCATCACCAAATTCGACGGCACGACCGACGTCGCGTTGCTGGAACATTGCATCCGCGAAGAACTGAATGCGACGGCGCCGCGTTTCATGGCGGTGCTCGATCCGCTGGAAGTCGAGATCGTCAACTATCCCGCCGAAGGCATCGAAGACCTCGACGCGATCAACAATCCCGAACGCCCCGAAGAAGGCAGCCGCAAACTCCGGTTCGGCCGCCGGATCCTGATCGAACGCAACGACTTTATGCTCGAACCGCCGAAGGGATATTACCGGCTTTCGGTCGGCAAAGAAGTGCGGTTGCGGTATGGCTACTTCCTCAAATGCGAACGCGCCGTTACCGATGAAAACGGCAACGTCGTCAAACTCGAATGTTCCATCGACCTCGCTTCGCGCGGCGGCAATTCGCCCGACGGACGCAAGGTCAAAGGTACGATCCACTGGGTCAATGCCGATACGGCGGTCAAAGCGGAGATCCGGCTTTACGACCGACTTTTCACCGTCGAACAGCCCGGCGCCGACGGCGTCGATTTCCTGACGCAACTGGATCCCGATTCTTTCAAAACGGCGACGGGATTTCTGGAACCGGCTCTGGCGCAGATCCCCGCCGGACAAAGCGTGCAATTCGAGCGGACGGGATATTTCGCGTCCGACCCGGACGGTACGCCGGAGCATCCGGTTTTCAACCGCACCGTCGGCTTGAAGGATTCCTGGGGAAAACAACAGCAAAAATAGGTGGTTTTATGGGCTTTTTTTCTCGTTGCCGGCAATCGGTCAAAACCATCGGCCGCATTTTTTATGTAAGCGGGAAACGCCATTTCTCGGATCTCAACGGTCAGCGGGCGATGGCGTTGACGTATTATACGCTTTTCGCCGTCGTGCCGCTGGTCGCGCTGCTTTTCGGCATCGCCAAAGGGTTCGATCTGGATGAAAAACTTCAGATCGCGCTCAACCGGCACTTCGCGAATCAGCAGGAGATCCTCGAATGGATCTACCAGTTCGCCAATACGACGCTGGCGCGGGCGTCGGGCGGCATCGTCGCGGGGATCGGCATTATGCTCTTGCTGTGGACCGTCTTTTCTCTGGCGGGACACGTCGAAGAATCGGTCAACGCCGTCTGGGGAATGCCGCCGCGCCGCAATCTGTTGCGGCGTTTCAATGATTATGTGACGATTCTGCTGATCGTACCGTTCATTTTGATCGTGTTGACCAGCACCGGAGTTCTCGCCCGACACGTTTTCGAGAGTTTCGTGGTCACGCATCCGGATCTGCATTTTTCGATGATCGAGTGCTTCAATTGGCTTTTCAACGTCGTGCCGACGCTGTTGACCTGTCTGATCTTTTTTCTGCTTTACTTTTTCACCCCTAACACACGGGTGCGGGTCCTGCCCGCGCTTTTTTCCGGATTCGTCGCGGGGATCGCGTATCAGGCGATGCAATCCGGATTCGTGATCCTGCAACGGCAGATCTTTTCCTACAACCATATCTACGGCAGTTTCGCGGCGTTGCCCCTCTTCCTCATCTGGTTGCAATGGTCGTGGCAGATCGCGCTTTTCGGCGTGGAACTTTGTTTCGTTTCCCAAAACATCCGGACCGGACTTTTCGATCACGAAAATTCCCGTCCGGCAAGTCTGCGGCTGCAACGCATCCAGCAACTTGCCGTCGCAAAAATCATTTTCGCCAACGTCGAAGCCAACCGGGGCGCGACCGACTGGGTGGAAATCGAAAATCGACTGGGCCTCTCGGCGGTGGAAATCGACCGCGCCGTTACCGCTTTGATGGAAGCGGGCGTCATCGAAAGGACTTTGTCTCCCAACGGCATTTCCTTTTTGCCCGCCATTTCTTCGACGCAAAGCACCCTTGTGGATTGCCTGACGTTGCTTGACCGTCACGGACGAAATGATCTTTCCGCCGACTTGAAAAAAGAATGCGGCGAAATCGAAAAGGCCTTTGAAATATTGGACGCGACGGAAAAAAAAGACGCCGCCAACCGTCCGCTTTGCAAATTGTAATATCAGGGTCCGGTAGCTCAGTGGATAGAGCATCTGCCTTCTAAGCAGGTGGTCGAGGGTTCGATTCCCTCCCGGACTACCATTCTTTACGCCAGAATCCCCCCGCACGACGGAAAAACGGGTTTTTGAATGGGATTCAAATCCCTTTCCCCTTTCGTGCTTTTGAGCGCCCCGCCTTCGGCAGTCCGCAGGGATTCTTTGGGAGGGTTGCGCTCGCCCTGCGGGCTTCGCGCTCGTCGCTTTGCTCCGTCGATTCCCTCCCGGACTACCATTTCTTGACGTCCATTCCCCGCTGGTCGCAAAAAAAGAGAGATTGAAATTGAAAATTTCATCTCCCTTTTTTGCTTGTCGCGCTTCGCGCTCGTCCTGCCTCCGGCAGTCCGCGGGGAATTTTGGGCGGGTTGCATCCGCTGATAGCGAAAAAAAGATTTCGTTTACGGATGGTTTTTGAGCGAGCGAAAGGAAACGATATAATGTTTTTGCCGTAATCAATATTCAAAATGCATTTTGCATTTCAAAGTATTGCTTAATTCATAGTGAGCGATCTTCCATTCCACACGACATTTTTTCCGGATCGCGCCGAAAAGTTCCGCTATGGAATCGATATCATCATCAGAAAAAGGGACCGGTGTTTTTTGTTCCGCTATCAGACAATAGGATTTGATACCGAAAGAACCATGTCCGTAATCTTCAAATAAAATATGGGTTTTTTCCCAATCGTCGGGCAGATCAGGGATGATCAGATCCGCCAGACTTTGCATTTCCGCCAAAAAATCCGGACAGTCAGTCATCGCCGTATTCAAAACGGATCTCCCATTTATAATTATTGTTAAATTTCAAGCGGGCGATCTTCCATTCTGCACGACATTTTTTCCGGATCGCGCCGAAAAGTTCGGCTATGGAATCGCCTTCATCAACCGAAAAATCTACCGGAACCTTTTCCCCTTTGACAAGACAGTAGGAATCAATTCCCCAAGCTCCTTCGCCGTAATCTTCAAAAACAAAATACGTTTTTTCCCAATCGTCGGGCAGATCAGGGATGATCAGATCCGCCAGACTTTGTATTTCCGCCGAAAAATCAATTTTGCCAATCATTGGAGATAATCTTTGTATTTTCCACACCGTCAATCTTATAACGAATTGTAAATTTATCCGGCCGCAGGGTTTTTGAATCCGGGTAATGAGGAATGACCGTATATTCCACCTTTTTACCCGCTTTCAGAGCTTTTCCCATTTCGTTTTCGATTTTTTTGATCAGACTCCGGTTGGCGGTGCGTGATTGCGGAAGAAGATTGATCAAATCTCCCGACCCGCCATATCTTGCCGGGATCAAATGACCGCCCTCATCGCCCGGCTTCCCCATTTTTGCCGCTATTTTCTGATTGCGGCGATTTCTTTTGACCGGATGATTTTTCAACTCGTCAATAGCTTTTCTTACCCGCCCTTGTTTATCGGTAGTAAAAACAGCCCCTTCGCTAATATAACGCTGATTGGGAAAACTTCCAGTTCCGGATAACGCCTTTTGCGGTTTGAGCACGGTTTCCGGAGAATCAACTTCCATCAGTCGGCAGCGGCAATTGGGATGCAACGGCAATTTGGGTTTTTCATTATCACTGAAAATCCTGCCGCTATAACTGTGGCATTGCGCACAGCATTCGGTGTCCGTTTCTGCGATAAACCGCCAATATTTTTCCGGCGGCAACTCCGATATTTTTCGGGTAAGTTCATCAATGGTCATCTAACGTATCAAGTCTCCTGTTCCATTTGAAAATGCCTCCTGTCCACTATGTTTTTTGTCAACCTTCCATTTGCCGGAGAAGCGGTGTGTGGTGGCGCGCTTTGCTCCGTCGATTCCCTCCCGGACAATCAGTCAAAGATCGGCCATCTCCTTTAAGAAATTTAAAAAAGAGACTTTCCGTTCCGCCGAAAAAATGAAAAATACGGCAAAAAGTGTAACGTATTCGCGTCCCGCATTCTTCCCTTTCGACCGCCGATATCGGATTGTAAATCTGCATTCGGGAAATTATATTAAGAAGATGTTGCGTTTGAAATAATTAAATGCCCATATCCATAGAAAGACCGCTTTTATGATCGCTGTCAAAGTATTTATTGTCCTTTCCCTGTTGCTTGTTTTGGGAAAACTGATCCGGGTGTTCGTCCCGCTTCTTCAGAAATTGTATCTGCCGAGTTCCATTATCGGCGGATTTGCGGGTCTGATCTTTTTCCACTTCTTCCCGGATCTCTTTCCGCCGGAAATTTTCTCTGCCATCGGAAAATTGCCGGGATTTCTGATCAATGTCGTCTTTGCCGCGTTGTTTATGGGAGCCGCCACTCCAAAGATTTCTCAAGTTTTCCGGATCGCGTTCCCGCAGTTGTGTTTCAGTCAGATCTTATCATGGGGACAATATGTCCTCGGACTGGGCATTACGGGCTTTTTCCTGATGAAATGGTTCGACGTGTCGCCGGCATTCGGAAATCTGCTGGAAATCGGTTTTGAAGGCGGACACGGGACTGTCGGAGGAATGTCGGCGGTATTTGAAAAATTCAACTGGGAAGAGGGGATCGCGCTGGGGTATGCGGTGGCGACGTGCGGTATCGTGCTTGCCATTACGATCGGGATGTTGCTCGTCAACTGGGCATGCAGAAAAGGGTATGTCGAACGGGTTGTACCCTTTTCGGAAATGGATCCCCTGCGTATGAAAGGAGTTTACCGTCAAAAGGAACAACCTTCTGCGGGAAAACAGACCGTCCTGTGCGATTCCATCGATACGCTTGCTTGGCATTGCGCGCTATTGGGCATTGCCATTTTTTTGGGATATTTGATGCTCACGGGATGTCGACAATTGGAATTTTTTCTGCTCAAAGGTGTCAAAATCCAGATTTTTTCCGGATTCCCGTTGTTTCCGTTTTGTATGATAGGAGGCGTTTTTATCCAGTTGTTTTTTCAGAAATGCCGTATCGCTTATTTGATCAACGGGGAACAGATGACCCGTATTTCCGGGGCGTCTCTTGATTTTCTGATCGTAGCGGCGCTTTCCACGATCCGGTTGGAAACGATCTGGCGGAATTGGCTTCCGCTGTTGATCCTGATCCTTGCCGGTACGGCGCTTTCCGTCTGTATGGTGATTTTTGTGGCGCCCCGTCTTTTTAAGACGGCATGGTTTGAACGGGCGATCGCCGATTTCGGACAGTCCCTGGGCGTGACCGCAACGGGGCTTGTCCTGTTGCGAACCGTGGATCCGGAGAATAAAACGGAAGCCGCCGCGGCATTCGGGTACAAGCAGTTGTTTCACGAACCGTTTATGGGCGGCGGACTTTGTACCGCATTGGCATTGACGATGGTGTTTACCGTCGGCTGGATCCCCGTCTTCTGGATTTCTTTGGGAATGCTGACATTTTGGGGTGTGATTACCGCCATCCTGATGGTAAAAAACCGGTGATTTCTGAAAATCGCCGCATAAATTCCCTGGTCCGATCCGGCATTTGCTTTTCCGGATCGGATGTATTTTTCCAACGGGGATGTGAAATCAAAAGGGGGCTTAAGCCCCCTCTCTTTTTCCCTAAAATTTCACGCCGGTTGTTTCTGCCGGATGCCGGACTTTTATTGGAGAGCGTTCAGTTGCTTCATCAACGCGTCAAGTTCGTTTTGGGCGGCATCAAGCTGCCGGACGGCCTCGTTGTATTCCGCTTCAAGTTTTTCGCGCGATTGCGCGGGCGCGCCGGACGTTTCCACGCGCCCGCGCAACGTGTTCGCGCCTGAACGGAGGAGGCTGCCGGCGGGCTGTCCGCTGATTTCCGGTTTCTTTTCAGGGACTTGCGACATCCGGGCAAGTTCTTCTTTTTTCACTTTTACTTTGTGTTGCAAGTCGTTCACTTTCAGCGATACATCCGCGATTTTCGAGGAAAGTTTCATCCGCGCCATCGCCTTTTCCTTTTGCGCGGTTTTGGCTTCCGTGGCGACGGAAGTCTGTTCCCCTGCCTCGCCCTTCCGCACGCGACCTTCCCGGTTCACTCTTTGCCGCGCGTCTTCCATTTTCCGTCTGGTTTCTTCTCTCCGGAGTCTTTGCTCTTCAAGTTTTTTCCGCGTATACTCGTTCGAGTTCATTGGTGCTTGCGCAACGCCGCCGGCGTTCGGGGATGCCGCATAGGAGCCGCTCCCGACAAGCACGGCGAGCAGAGGCAGGATTTTGACGATGCCGCAATACCGCCGGACCGACTTCCTGAACGTACTGTAAAACATGCCGCTCTTTCCCTGAATCATCGCTCTTGTTCTCCGTGTTGTCGTACTTTGGATGTTTGGTGATACTATACCGCATTTTTCAGTACTTTCAAGGCAACAATTATGGAAAAATTTAAGACCAGGCGTTCCCCTTGTTTAAAAACGTTTTCAGGAATTTTTTTCCCAATACTCCATCGAATTCAGTCTTGAAGAAAAAAGTTTTCAGTCTTATAAATTGAACGGAGAATCGGGTGCTTCCGTGAAAGGCTCCCCCTTCCCGCATAAAAGAAAAGGGGGGGGGCGCGATTGACGCCCCTCTCCGGATGATGTTGCAATACCGCCGCCGCGAGAAGCGGACGAGCCCCTCCAACGGGGGGCTAAAGCCCCCTCTCTTTTTCCCTAAAATTTCACGCCGGTTGTTTCCGCCGCCCAGAGCGCGGTTTCCTCGACGGCGTCTTCGGGCGAACAATGGGGCTTGTAATCAAGGTCGCGGCACGCTTTGACGATGTCGAAGCACATATGCGTACTCAAAAAGTTGAGTCCGATCTCGTCGATCTTGCCGGCGTGTTTTTTCTGCATATCGGCGAGTTTCATATAGTTGATCACCGGCTTTTTGCCGAAAACCGAAGCGGTGATCTCAAGATAACGGTTGAGCGGGAAAGCATAGTCCAGACAGATGTTGTAGATCTGTCCGATGCTGCGCGGGTGCGTCAGCGACAGGACGAAACTCGTCGCCAGATCGTAAACGTGAATGGGTTGCAGCAACGCCTGTCCGTCATCGGGGACGTCGAGCACCGCTTCGTTGACGATGTCGCGGATGAAATCTTCGCGGCGGCCGCCGAAATTGTCCAGCGGCAGCATTCCCGGACCCGTGATATAGCAGGGACGGATCACCGTGACGGGGAAACCTTCCTTGCGGTACATTTCCATCACCGTTTCATCGTAAATGCGTTTTTTGTCCCACCCGGTGCCGCGGGCGAAACCTTTGTAGAAGGCGGTCTCGTTGCAGGGCACGAAAGGCAGCGGGGCGTAACCGCCGGTCGAACTGCAATGGATGTAGTGTTCGCAAGATGTCGCGTATTTTTTGACGGACGCGATCGATTCGAGCGTGGGGACGGTGTCGATGATGTGGGTGTAACGCGTTTTGAAGACTTCTTTCATCGCCGCGTCGTCCTTTTTGTCGGCGATGATCGTCGGAACGCGGTCGATGACGTCTTTGAATTCCGCTTTTTTGCCGCGGGTGAGAATGGTGAAAGGTACGCCCGCTTTTTCCAGTTGCAGTGCGATGTGATGGCCGAGCCATCCGGTGCCGCCCATTAACAACAGTTTCATGATCTATTCTCCCAGGTTGATGGTTTTGGTTTCGTTTGCGTTGAAAGTGACTTTCCGCGCGAATTTGCCGCCGATGAAAAGCGTCGTTTCGTGCGGTCTGGACAATTCGTTGCGCACGACGATCACACGATGACCGAAATCGCTCTTTTCCACCGTGACACAGTCGATGCCGAAAGCGTGCTTTTGATCCGGATAGACGGCGATCCCGCCGAATTCGCGGAGGATCTCGCCGAGATAAAGGTACAAATCAATGAAAAGCGAATAACTGTTTTCGGGGTAACTGTGCTTGTAAAGCCCCGATTCGTCGTCCATCTGCGGATTGTTTTCATAGATGCTGTACAAGATCTCGTCGCGGAAGGGGTTGCCTTCCAGACTTTTTTCGTCGCGGAAGATCATCACCTGCCGGAATGTGGCGATCGCCCGCTGTGCGTAAATCGCCTTGCCCGTCGCGCGGTAAAGCCGCAAAAGCAGATAGCCCACCCAGGCGACCGACTGATTGCCGGTGGCGGTGCATTGCGTGCGCGAATAATCGGGATAGGTGTAGTAACTCGTCGAGATCATTCCGCGCGATCTCCAGCCGACGCTGTCGTAAAAAGAACCGGGCACGTTGGGGATGTTGTAACCGACTTGCATCGTCGATCCGAAAAGCTGGATCTTTTCGGCGACCGCGAGGAAACGGGGGTCTTTTTCTTCGTCGTAGAGATCGAGAAACGCCCAGAGCATCGTCCGGTATCCGTCGACGTCCCAAAGGTCGGGATAATCGGTTTCGCACCCGCCCATCGAAAAGAGTCCGAGTTCCTCGATGTCGAGGATGCACCGTTCGGCGGTCTTGAGATAGGCCTGCCGGACACGTTCGTCGCGCGGCGCCTGGTAGATCTTTGCGAGAGCGGGGATCCAGGTCTGGGTTGCCGAATACTGACTGATCCAGCCGGGTTTTTCCGTGGGCGAGAGGTCGCTCCAGTAGAGCCGGCGGAAGTGACCGTCCGTTTGCTGAAGTTTCAGGACGTCGTCGATGATGTCGAACGGATATTTCGTCGGGAAAAGCGTTTCGTCCTGCAAATAGAGGGTCAAGGCGTCGTAGATCATTTCCGGAAGCGCCAGACTGTCGAGCGCTTCCGCCTCGAAGGGCGCGCCCCATCCGGTTTTTTCGCAGAACGGCATAATGTCGTGCATAAACGCCCCGGTATGAAAAGGATAGGTGAGATGCGAATCGCCCGCGAAATGATTGTAAAGATAGAAACGGATGATCTTTTTGGCGTGTTCGCGTTCGTTTTCGTCGCCGGAAACTTTCCAGCGGCGGAAAAATTCATTTGCTTTGAGCATATCGTATTCGAGCCAGGAACAGCCGAACTGGTCGGGCGGACGGTAACCGTCTTTGAACTGCCCGAAAAATTCCGAGAGAAAATGCGCCGCGTAATGGTCGCCCGGTTCGATGCCCTTGAGTTCGGAACGCGACCAGATCGAGGTGAATTTTTCGACGAAATCGGCGATGTCGGTCTGCGGCGTGTGGACAGGCGAATCGTCGAGCCGCCACAAGACGTTGGAAAGATGCCCCATATGCTCTTCGCCGCCTTCGCCGAAAAACCAGTAATAATGCAATTTCAGCGGCCCGGCGACGGTTTCGCGCAACCGGAAAATCTGTGCGAGTTCGGTGTCGTCGCGTTCCGGCGCGGAAACGCGGTCGATCTCCGTTTCCAGATAGGCGCATCCGAAATAAAGATGCCCGCTGCAGGTGTAGAAAATGCGGTTGTTCGCGCCGCGGCAGAAATAATCGCTCCAACTCTTTTCAAAGGGATACGGCGGCGGATTTTCCTTGCGGACGATGTATTTGAAGGAAATATAGGTGAAATCGGAGATCGCCCCTTCGTGAAAATAAGAGGAACGGAAAACGCCGTTCCCGGCGTCGGAATAATTGATTTCCCAAACGAGATACTCTTCGTTTTCCTCCGGGTCGCAGGCGAAAAACAGCGTTGTTTCCGCATCGGCGCTCCGCAGGACGATCTTGTCGGTTTCCGCTTCGACGGAAAAGAGGTTTTCGATTTTTCTTTCCGCTTTTTTGCGCCACAAGTTCCGCCAAAAATAATAGGCGCGCACGGTGTCGTCCACGACGACGACCGCCCGGTTCCCGCGGACGAGTTTCGCCCGGCATTCGGGCAATTCGGGCAGTTTGTAATACTTCGCCTTTTGTGTGTAATCGACGATTTTCTGTTGCCGTTCAAAAATTTTTTCGTACATGCAACGGTGCCTTTCAACAAGTTTGTTTTAACAATAAAATAGCATCTTTTTGACGGGGTGTAAAGGATGGGAACGAGGATTTTTAACGATAAAATATGTTCCGGGGGGGGGGTTACAGAAGCCCCGCTTTGCGGCGCGGCGTTTCAGAACAGGATATCTTCGCTTCCTCCGGCGTCATCGCGCCGAAACCGACGAGATTATGATAAATCCTGTCCATCGTGGCGAGACTTCCCGTCAGCTGGCCGGTGCCGGCGATGAAAAGCGCGCCGTCGCGCACGTCGAATTCGGCGACGTTTCCGGCTGGATCGGGAAAACGCAGCCGTTTGCCCGGCATCCCGGTCGCGGCGCACCCGTCGGTGATCGGAATGAATTTGCCGCGTTTGACGCGGGAAACCGCCTTGACGAGGCGCGGATCGACGTGAACTCCGTCGCAGATCATTTCGACGTCGAGCCGGTCGTCGGAAAGGATCTCAAGCCACGGACCTTCGGTCGAATAACGTCCGAGAATACAGCGGATGTCGCCTTCGCCGTTGTTGCAGAAATGGGTGATCCCGCTCAATCCGTGATCGACCGCTTCGCGCAGGACTTCGGCGGAACAGCAGAAATGTCCCGCCGAAACGGGGATCTTCTGCGCGACGAAATAGTCGATCAGATCCATCGCCCCGGGAAGTTCCGGTGCGAGCGCGACCGCGCGGATGATGCCGTTTCCCGCTTCGACGAGTTTTTTCGCATCGTCGAGATCCGGCTTCGCCAGAAGTTCCGCCGTCATCGCACCGGGCTGGCGGACGAAGGGACCTTCGAGATAAACGCCTTCCAGTTTCGCACCGGCGAGGTTGCCCGACGCCATCACGTCGCGGCAAAAATTCAGACACTCGACGAGATTGGGGATCGGCGCCGCCGAAAAGGTCGCGAGAAATCCGTCCGTGTTGCCCTCTTTCAGCAGAAAATCCGCCATTTCCTCGTAGGCGGCACGGTTCAATTCGATCGTCTTGTGTCCGGCACAGCCGTGAAAGTGGTATTCAAAAAATTTCATATCACTTTTCGGGATAGCAGATTTTTTCCACATCGAACGAGGTTGTTTCCAGCGCCGCTTCGCCCCATTCGGCGGTCGCTTCATGACCGGGACGGGAAAACCAGAGATCATCGTCGATATCTTCCATTTTCACATATTGCGGACAAATCGCCAGCGCCTCGCTTGTTTCCAGTTTGCCCGCGTGGTCGCCTTTGAAGGTTTCCTGCGTCGACTTGCGCGTGCGGATGGGATGGACCCGGATCCATTTGAAAGGATCGTTGGCGCCCGCATAGTAGTTGGCGAACTTTTCAGTCCCCCACCAACCCTCGCCGGATCGTTTTTCGAGAAATTCGAAAATAACTTGTTTCGCGGCGAAACGAAAAGCGAGATCCGTCGGCATCCCCTGCTCAAATCCTTCCGTCTGGTGCGCGATGAAACAATGCACGTTGCGGAATCCCACCCGTAAAAGACCGCGGAAAATTTCCTTGGCGACCGGCACGATCGCTTCGGCGTCGACGTGGATCGTGCCGTTGTTTTCCGGCGCGGCGACGCCCG